>NZ_CP107031.2:2473571-2791785 GCF_027474845.2 Maribacter aestuarii | reverse complement strand
TAACGAACGCAATGGAATCTTTAACGGAATAGCCCTGATTACCATCAAAACGCCATGTAACCTCTGGATATATTTCATGCAACTTTTTCATCTTCTCTATATCCTCCTCCAGATGACTACCGCCTTTAATCTTTAAAATAGTGAAGCCTTGTTCAACATATTCCTTGGCATGCTTCAAGGTTTCCTCTAAACTTAAAATACCTATAGTTATACTTGTGGCTATACTTTGCTTGAACCCACCTAAAAATTTGTAAAGGGGAACTTCCGCTTTTTTGGAGATTAAATCGAACAAAGCCAAATCTACCATGGCCAAAGAAGAAGATTTTTTACCCAGAATGTGCTTTAAATCCATTAACAAAAGCGCATAGGTGAAAGGGTCCTTGCCAATGAGATAAGAAGTAATTTCATTTTTTATTACTTCCTCCACTTCCTCGGGCGATTCTCCGGTAACGACCTTATCAGGGGCTGCACAGCCAAAACCGACCCATTTGCCATCGGTTTCTATTTTGAGAATGAAATTAGTGGTCTTAGCTATCGTTTCATAGGCGATGGTGTAAGGTACGGTCAATTTCAAATCAAGACGTTCGTAGCTTATTTTTGTGATTCTCATTTCAATTTTTCCATCAACAGATCCACCAATTCCTTAGCTCCGTACTCCAACACATCAAAAGCCGGAAGTTTTGTTTCTAAGGTTATTTTTTTACAGGCCTCCGGAATCTCATCTTTGGACATTCCTTCATGATTAACGGTTATGGCAATAACTTCCTTGCCAGAGATAACTTGTATCGCATTTATCTGCTCCTTTAAGGAATGCATCTTGTAACCAGGGAAACCATCGTATTCCAAACGCTTGGGTGCATGCTGTAAAATCACATAATCCGGGCGACCGGCAGCCAGTATTTCAAATCCTCCGGGATATGCCGGATTCATTAAGCTGCCCTGGCCTTCAATTATGATTACATCGGGATTTTCGTTATTATAGGCACTAACCACGGCATGCTCTATTTCACCGGAAACAAAATCGTTAATACAACTATCCATGACCATACTATATTTTGCCCCTTGCATCCATCCGGTCTGTCCTGTACCGATCATTTCCGCCTTTTTACCAGCAGCCCTAAAAGCGTGAACTATTAACCACGCGGTTGTTCGTTTTCCAAGAGCAGAATCAGTTCCCAACACAGCCAGTTTTAAACAATCAACCTTTTCAATAGCACCGGTAAAAAAATGCAGCTTGTCCCTATCCGGAGTTTTGCGGATGTCCCTTATTTGACAATTATTTGCTTGGGCTATCGCAACTAAATCCGCATCGTTCGTAAGAAAATCGTGCAGACCACTATCAACATTCCACCCTTTTTGTAAAGCTTTCCTAATAGTACCCTTGGCCTCTTTTGGTAGACGGCCACCATCCGGGGCAAGACCGATTACCAAATAACTGGGTAGGTTGTCAACGGCACTTAATTCTTCCACCGCCGTTTCAATATCCTTAAAAATTGGGATTCCATTTGGTCTACCGTCCAACACATCCCCTGCATCTTTACCGTGGTATTTGTTATCCAAAACCCCTACCACTTCGTACCGTTCCGTAAATCTTACCAAGCCATGCGCTGTCTTTCCATTTGGGGTATTAAAGGCACCCTCACAATAAACTAGGGCCTTACCATCTATCACTTTTTTCATTTTATATCTTTTAGTTTTTTGCCGTGAGCACCGCCACAAATCGGTCGGGCTCCAAATTTAATTCTTCGTCCAATTCCAATAAACCTATCAGTCCGGCAGTAGAAGCCGGAAGAATCTTATAGCCCTCTTTTTTAGATAACAAAGCCGACATTTCTTTGAGTTTCTTATCGCTAATGTTATAGGCATTTCCGTAGGATTCCTTTAGGGCATAAAGTGCCTCCTCCCCATCAAAACTATGCCAGTTAATGAGCGGTTCATTGTATTTGGTTTCTTTAATTGCCTCCGGATTCAAATCCTTGCAATGATCCAATCCCAACAGAAAGGACTGTACTATTGGATTTTTAAAAGAGGAAGAGGCCGCTATCATTTTAGGCACGCGAGAGGTTTTACCCCGCTTGTACAAACTCACAAAACCTCTGTAAATGCCGGCGAACAAAGTACCGTTGGAAACGGGAACCGCACAATATTTTGGCGCATCCCCCAAATCCTCAAAAATCTCCTGTGCTATTTGTGCATAGGCCGATATCTGTAAAGGGGTATTGGCACCACCCGGATTGGCATCATACCATCCATTTTTGTTGGCATGTTCCGTACTTGCCATAACGACATCTTCATAACTGCCCGGCAATCGGATAATTTCTGCGTCCAGTTTTTCAATTTCTTCAATTCTATCGGTATGGTAGGATTCCGGAATATAGACCTTACAAGCAATTCCGGCCAAATCTGCAGCCAGTGCCATAGCTACGCCATAATTGCCGCAAGTGGCCAAGGATACGACCTTATATTCACGCCTCAAGGCATCGTACAATTGCGCAAAGGCAATGCGGTCCTTTTGAGTCCCCGTGGGATTGTCGCCTTCATATTTTATGTACAACTGACGAAGGTCAAACTCACGCTCCAGGGTCTTGGCCCTACTTAAACCTGTGTCCCCGACCTCCAAACTCATGATATCCTCATAGCATTCCAAACGATCAACCAAGGATTTGGAAGCATCCTTTACAAGCTCACTAAGCTTTCTTGCTTCCGAGGATACTTTATTCTCAGAAGTTCTTACGCCATCTTTAAGGTTCATTTGATGTTATTGACTTCGCTTTGAAATATACATTAAATAATAAACGTTCGCGTTTATCATGCATCTATTTTTTCATGAAAAAAGCCTGCATAGGTACGTTGTTAGCGACTTTAAAAAGGAAATTTTAACAGAAAATATTTATATTAAGAACATCGCAGCTCATTTTCATTGGATTTGTCGACCAACTGTATTCCTTAAAAATTAACAATCTACCTGCCAATGGATTATATAATTTTGACTACATTTTTTAAACCAAAGTAATCAATGAAATCAAACCTTAGTATTTTTATTTTAACCTTGCTTTCTAGTGTATCTATTTTAGCACAGAGCGACCTTCCCATAGCGATAGTCGATGCTAAGATAAAATCCCTTTCCAAATTGGTAGATAGTTCGCTTCAGGTAAATTTAGAGAACGAACTCGCTACCCATTCCGATTGGCGTCAACTTATTGCTCAAAAAAAGATGGCCGTGGGTATCGTGGATTTAAGCAACCCGGATAACGTTCGTTTTGCGCGAGTAAACGGCAACCATATGATGTATGCTGCAAGTTTACCTAAAATTGCCATTCTCTTGGCGGCTATGGATGCCATTGAAAAGGGAGAGTTAAAAGAAACAGCAGAAGTCAAAAAGGACATGCGCTTAATGATTAGCAAATCTAATAATGCCGCATCCACACGCATGATCGATCGTGTTGGTTATGAAAAGCTGGAGGCCGTAATGACGGACCCGAACTACAACTTTTATGATGAGGATAGAGGTGGTGGCCTTTGGGTAGGAAAGCGTTATGGTGGAGGTGGTGACACCAATCGGGAGCCGTTGAAGAACCTAAGTCACGCCGCTACGGTAACACAAGTATGCAGGTATTACTATTTATTGGCCCATGGCCGTTTGGTAAACGACAGACGTTCCAAACAGATGTTGAATATAATGGAGGACCCAGAACTACACCATAAATTTGTGAACACTTTGGACGAAATTGCTCCTAATGCACGCTTGTTCCGTAAATCGGGTTCATGGAGGACATACCACTCCGACTCTATTTTGGTTTGGGGCCAAGACCCTGGACGTAGGTACATCTTAGTGGCGCTAATTGATGACCCCAATGGCGAACAAATAATTAGAAGTTTGGTAAAGCCCATAGAGAAGGTCTTAAAAAAGCCAGTACTTTAGTACCGGGAAATTAAAACGTTCCGCAAGGCGGATGATTCAAAACTTAGTAAAAAGAATATTTGATATACGGGAGGGCGAATTCAAGGTTTCACTTTGGATGCTCTCCTATATATTTTTGACCATAGCGGTACTGTTAATCGTAAAACCTACCGTTAACGCCCTGTTTTTATCCGAACTTGGTGTGGAACAGTTGCCTTTTGCCTTTCTGTTGGTAGCAATTACGGCTATCGCAAGTTCCTTCTTCTACTCCCGTGCGGTTTCCAAATATGCCCTGAACAAAGTCATAGAGACGACCCTAATAAGCTCCATACTCATACTCGTGGGGCTGGGAATTTTACTGACCTTGAATATCGTCAACATTTGGGTTCTCTACTTTTTCTATGTTTGGGTTGCCATTTATGCCGTTCTCTCGGCATCCCAGTTTTGGGTATTGGCCAACTTGGTGTACAACGTTCGGGAAGCCAAACGGTTATTTGGATTCATTGGTTCAGGAGCTATCATGGGGGGTATTTTGGGCGGTTATCTAACATCGATATTGGCACCGTTCATTGGAAACGAAAACTTGGTTTTTATTGCCGCCTTTTTTCTTCTTTTCTGCATACCGTTACTTAGAAGAGTTTGGAAAACACGGGTTAAAAAATTAGGGGAATTCAAGGAGAAAAAAAGGACCGTAACCAAATCCGAACGACCGCTCAGGCTCATTTTAAAATCAAAGCATCTTACCTATATTGCCTGCATAGTTGCCGTTAGTGTTCTCGTAGCCAAACTGGTGGACTATCTCTTTAGCGATTTTGCCGCAGCGTCTTTCACCGATGCGGATGAGCTCACCGCTTTCTTTGCATTTTGGTTTTCAACGTTTAATTTATTGTCACTTGTTATCCAGCTCTTTTTCACCCACCGCATCGTGGGGATTTGGGGTGTTGGTTTCTCACTACTGCTATTACCCATAGGAATATTCGGTGGCAGTCTTTTCTTTTTGATTTTACCGGAACTCTCGGCCGTAGTGGTTATTAAAGCTATGGATGGCGTATTAAAACAATCTGTTCATAAAAGTGCTTCGGAGTTATTGGCATTACCCCTTCCCTTTGAGTTGAAAAACAAGACCAAGTCCTTTATAGATGTGGTCGTGGATAGCATAGCTACGGGGATTGCCGGATGCCTCTTAATTTTTGTGATAAGGGGTTTGGATTTACCATCCCTGTACATTGGCGTTCTAATACTTTTATTGGTCGCGCTATGGCTATTCTTTATTTATAAGGTACGTCAAGAATACTACAAGACTTTTAGGTCCAACCTTGAAGTACTAACGGATAAAAAAATAAAGTCCAGAAAAATAAAAGAGAAACCATCATCCGTAGTTAGTGGAATGCGTACAGTTTTCAAAAATGGAACCGAGGAACAAATACTTTACATGCTTGGCAAGTTGATGGAAATAAACGACAAACGTTTTGAGGAAGATGTGGAGAAACTATTGGACAATCCTTCCAACAAAGTTAAGACCGCTGCAATCCAAAATCTTTATTTTTTGAACAGCAAAAGTAT
This sequence comes from Maribacter aestuarii, assembly GCF_027474845.2. Taxonomy (NCBI): domain Bacteria; kingdom Pseudomonadati; phylum Bacteroidota; class Flavobacteriia; order Flavobacteriales; family Flavobacteriaceae; genus Maribacter; species Maribacter aestuarii. The sequence continues at coordinate 2,786,321 of NZ_CP107031.2, read as the reverse complement.
GACCGCCGACATCGGACGGTTGCTCCAAATAGACGATAAAGCACTAACGATCGCCACGTTGGAATACGTCTTACGTTTTGCGGAGAAGGATTCTGAATTTGTTTATGACCATTACCTATATCACCCAAATCCTAGAATAGCCGACGCCGCCCTATTTTGTCTGGCAAGGGAAGTGCGAGATAATTTTTCACTACAAAAACGATTCAACGTTAAAGAAAGTATCGCCCTGAAAGTGAAAAATATTGAGCTGGAAACTGTACCAGCGACAGAGCTAAAATCGCTCATTGAAACGATTGGCGTGGCCAACCTACCAGACTTTTATCCTCTGCTGCCCCAATATCTGAATCATCCGGACCAAGATATTGTTTCCACCACTATTTTAGCCATGGGCAATACCATGCATCCACCCTTTATTCAGCAACTCGCACCCTTTTTAGGAGTTAAACATTTTAGAAAAAATACCATAACCGCGTTACACGATTATGGAGCCAGTGTCCTACCCATATTAACTGCCATGGTTCAAAATAGAAGGCATCCGCTTCCAATTCTAAGATTTATTCCTATGGTACTGCAGTCGTTCAACTCACAGCAGGCCATTAAAAGTCTATTATTACTTTTAAGCGATACCGATCTTACGGTACGGCTAGAGGTAGTAAGGGCCTTAAGTGCCATACGCAGTTCCCATCCAGAACTCAAATTTAACAGGTACAAGGTTGTAACAAGTATTTACGAGGAATGCAAATTGCACCACCAAACCCTGGCGGCCATGCACACCCAAATTATTATCTCCTACCGTAACCGAAAAAAATCCAAACGGGAGATTAGCGATTTCGAACGTGCGGCGCGCACCAGTTTATTGGAGCTTTTGGAACGAAGACTGGATTCCGGCCTGGAACGAATTTTTAAACTTTTGGGGCTTAGGTACCGCCAGAACGATGTGGACATAGCCTATGAGGGACTGGTCAGCGATAAAGAAGAGGCACAAGCGAACGCTATAGAGTTTTTGGACAATCTTCTTACGGGCGATTTAAAGAGAAAACTATTACCCATCATTGAAGATTCAGCGTTGGACATCTCCTCGGAAGAGGAATTACAGAAAATAAAACATAAAATTCCTACGGAAATGGAGTGTTTTCAACTACTCCTTAAAAGTAATGACCTTAAGGTAAAACTCGCAGTTTTGTATCTTATACAACAACAGGGCGAAGAAAAATACTTAACCGTAGTGGAACCGTACATCATGAATGCTGACCCTAAGGTGCAAAGTTTTGCACAAGATGCACTCAAAGCATTGCAACTCCATCGGCCATAAAAAATTAATCTTAATAAATATTAGCTATTTTAAACTTAGGGTTTTACCATCAAAACATAAACTATGGCAAGATTTATTAAAAAAACCAAGGAAGAAATAGGACGAGCACCGGATGAACTTTTTCATAGAGGTGAACGAAAAACCGAGGAAGTATTTATCCGCGTTATTGATTTTGATGCCAACACCGTGGAAGAAAATGCCTTAAAGAAAGTGGCGGATGCAATCTCCTATCAGGACAAAAAAACAGTGACATGGCTCAATATAGACGGCCTGCATAATAAAAATGTGATGCGGGAAATTTCCCAGGGTTTTAATCTGGACGAGCTGGTGCTGGCAAATGTCATGAATACAACGGCCAGACCTACGGTGCATGAATATGATAACTGTATTTTTATTTCTATTCGAATGCTTCAGTTGGATGAGGAGACCAATACCATTTCGGTAGAGAATTTGAGTCTGGTGCTGACAAAATCGGTCCTCATATCTTTTCAAGAAAGAAAAGGGGATGTTTTTGAGCCTATCCGAGAGCGTATACGTAACAAAAGAAAAAGAATACGTAATGGATGGACGGATTATCTCGCCTTCGCACTTCTGGATATTGTGATTGACAATTACATCTACATCCTCAGCGTTCTAGGCGAAAAGGTAGAGGCCCTGGAAGAGAGTGTAGGGGATCAGCCCAATAAATCGACCATTAAAAAAATAAACGTTTACAAAAGGGAACTGAATTATTTAAGAAGGAACATTAGACCGGCTAAAGAAATGATTTTGGCACTTTCCAAAATGGAATCAGAATTTATATTTGAATCTACATATGTGCATTTTAAGGAGCTACGCGATAATATTAACCAAGCAACCGACACGTCGGACAGTTACCGTGAAATTTTGAACGACCAACTTAATTTATATCATACCTCCATTAGCACCAAATTGAACGATATAATGAAGTTCTTGACCATTTTCTCGGTCGTATTCATACCCTTGACCTTTATTGCCGGTATTTATGGTACTAATTTTGACAACGTTCCCGAACTGCATTATAAATATAGCTACCACATCATGTGGATGGTAATGATAGTGGTTGCCCTATCCATGCTTTATTATTTTAAAAAACGAAAATGGTTTTAAATTTTAATTGATGAACAAATTATTTGACATTAAACGTACGAGTTACAAGACAATCACCGAACTACCCGATTCGTGGTCCGAGCAGGATTTTAAGCATCTTTTAAAGGTTATGGAGTTTGATGGCATCGCAGACTTAGCTCCGGAAGAATTAAGGGAAATGTGCTTGATGTCCTTAACGGATAATGAACCGGAGGACGCGGCCAAAATCGTTTTGGAATATGTCTTTAAGGGCAAGCTTAACAAAGGACAAGTGGAAAATTTATCCAATGAGCTATTGGACGAAAAATTATGGGAAGAATACGCGGACCTATCCATGCACGAAAATTTCTTCAAAGTGCATCAGTTATTATATAATGCTTTTGAAGGCACTTTTCCCCACCCGGAAGCCGTGAGCTTTAGCATTAGTGTAAGTGCAAAGGAAAAAGGAACATCCGCTTATTTTGATGACTACCCTGAGGCTCCCCTACTCCGCTTGTTGGTTGCCGGAATGCCACAGAATAATTTGATTTACCGCTTGTTCGATGAGCAAATAGACGGTGAAACCTTCAAAGAAGCTCGGGATATAATATGGAAGATGCAAATGGAAAAAATAAGTGAAAACGAAATTCTGTTCAACATAATTTCCTCGTCCTATTGGTTTAAGGATTTTAAATATGTAGATGCCTACGAGGCAGCCACGCATCCAGATGAGTAACTACTTGGATACGGACATGCGATATTCAAATAATTGTTATCCTAGAGCTGCATTTATTTCCAGTTCAAAGGTTGATGTAAATGCTTATCGCTTACCAAAAAAGCTTGGATTCCAAGCACCGATAGTTTTCCAAATCAGCACAAAGCGTATTGTAACTACGTTAGAGCTTTCAAAAATTCAAATCAGCTGTTCATAGGGGTAATCTGAAAAGGCCATATCTAAGCTAACGTGAATTTTGATAAAAAATACTGCAGGATACGCATCATGAGTAAGCCTACTTATTTCCAGAGGATGATATCTACGATTGGATATACCCATATTGAGGAATGGCCTAATATCCTGTAGACCATAATGTATGTAGCCAATCCGAACTTGAACAATTCGGCAGGAATTGGCTCTTATTGTCAGAATTATCGGAATCTAAAAGTGTGACTACGCATTTGTTTTGGAAGCACATAAGAATATGTTTGAAGACGTCTTCCAAAAACAGATACTTCTGCTTTCAGTAAGGATTTTATATACAGCTGTGCACTGCAACCTTATTCCGATTTATGCACTTCCATTTCTATTTCCACCATAAATTCCGGCAGTGCCAACTCCTTAACCCCAATCCAAGAACCGGTGGGAAAATGATTTTTGTAAATTTCGGCGCGATATGCAGATTTTTCAAGCATTTGAGGCATATTCGTTGTAAAGATATTCTCTACCACCACATCATCAAAAGTGCAACCGTAGTGTTTCAATATTTTTTCCAAGTCTGCATAGCAGTTTTTCATTTGCTGTTCTATATCCCCAATTGCGGTTGGGTTACCTGCATCGTCCATACTTACTGCCCCAGAGATTTTAATATTATTTCCAATTTTTACGGCGTGGGAATAGCCGTAGGCCTTTTCCACTTCGGGTCTTAGTAAGAAGTATTCAGGTTTGGTAGTTTCTACTATGACTTCTTTTTGATCTTCTTCCGTTTCTTTTTGTTTTTGCTCACAACTTTGGAATACAAAGGCAAATGCTAAAAGTGTTGCCAGAAGTGTTAATTGGTTGGTTGGTTTTCTCATAATTCTGATTGTTTAACGCCTACTTTAATCGGTTTTCAGCTTTACCGTTTTCTGTTTTCAAATTTTCTAAAGCTATACAAAATTAAGGACCTGATAAACTTGTAAATACTTTAAATTTAGTGCTATTAGCGTAATTCCCAATGTGGACATCCGCCACAAGGAGCTATCCAAAATGTTCCCATTAGTACTTTATTTTTCCGGCCATATTTTTTTAAACCTCACAGCGACAATCAACATTTCTTCAGTCGGTTCCTCCCCGCTGTCCATTAAAAAGCTTTTAAAAAAGTCCCAATGTGCTTTTTTCCATTTTTCGAGCGGTTCAATATCTGTTCCCATATCCATTTCAGCGTATTCTTCGGATATTTTGTTAAATGGAATGGTATCGACACTCACGTTTTCTATTATAGCTTGTGCCTTTCCGTTAAAGTCCGTTACGATTTGTTTTGTTCCAACACTTGGTAAATCCGCATTGTATTGGACGTACAAGCTGTAAAGTCCAGATGAAGCTCTCTTTTTTCCAGTTAGCGTTAATTCCGCCAACCGATTAGCGTCTTTCTCATTATTGTGAAAAAAGTCCGATTCAGGTATTTCGTCGTTTTTAAATTCAGGGTTTGATTGGATAAACTCGTTCCACATTTCTGAAACTGATTGGTCGACTCCAACCTCTGTTTCATTCGTCATTTCAGATTCATTTTCTGTTCCGATTTCACTTTTGTTTTTGGTTTCGTTTTTACAACCCACTAAAATCAAAAACAGCAGGAATAAAATATGTCTCATAGTTTTTCAATATTAATAGCAACTTTTTATTTAAGTAGCATGGTGGCAGAGAGTAAGCTATAAAAGTCCGAAGGAAAATTCAGCCTAGACTAAAGATAGCTTTTTGCGAGTCATTTCCGATTAGCGAATCTGCAAGTAATGAATTCTAGCCTTGGTTAGGACAAGTTTTTCATTAGTCCAGAGACACAAAAAGTTGAGATTTTATTTTCCACCCGTCTGACTCTTTAGTCCACATAGCCGAATAATTGCCACTAATTATGGAATGATTGCCTTCTTCAGGGTCATAAGCGTTCCAAACCCCATTCTCCCAAGCTAAACGCCTTTTTTCATTAACTATAATTTCTTTTGTATGGCGTACCCAGTACATTTTGCTTTCTCCGCCTTCAAAAATATATTTAGCTAAAGCTTCTTTTCCTGATAATAGTGTTCCGTTGCCTGTCGTAGTTAACACGTCATCGGTCAAATATGAAAGAACTTTTTCATTGTCGTATGACTTAAGAGCTTGGTTTGAAGCATTTCTGACTTCCACTATCTGTTCTTTACTGGTTTGTGATGATAGTTCTAGTGTAAAAACAAAAAGGGAAAGAAGTGTAAAAAGTAAATTTCTATTAATTTTCATTTGATTCGATTTTGGCGATTTTTTTTAGCTCTACTTTAAATTTGCCCTAACGGTCTTGTATAACCGTCAGTTAAGGGTATGAATTTATTAATTATTGGTTAAGCATTAACGCTCGCAAATCCGCGTGAATTTGCTTGAGCCTGCTCTAAGGGAAGTCCAGTGGTATTCGAACCCGGCGTAATTGCAATTATACATTGTAGCCGGTTATCACTTATTTTGTTTACCAAGTTTTTCAACTTTCTTTAGCCACTTTTGGCGAAATTCATCTGTTGAAAGTCTGATAGGTCCAATCGAAGTGATTTTAACTGAGTTTACACCTATGAAATTCATTGTCAGTTTTTTCATGGCATAGTGGCTTGGACTTCTGTTTATCAGCTTGTAAAACCAGGGTGGTTGGTCTAATGTGCAAATAATTCTTGAAGTCTTACCTGTAAAATATTTATCCCACCACAAGGAGCCTTCTCTTTTCTTGAAAGCAAATCCTGGTAATAAAACCCTATCCAAAAATCCTTTCATAATTGCAGGTATTGAACCCCACCACACGGGATAAACCCAAACAATATGATTGGCCCATTTCAACGATTCTTGTGCTTTCAATAAATCAGGTTCAAGTTCAGTTCTTTTTCGATATCCAAATTGAAGGTTTGGATTGAAATTTAAGTCTCGGATGACAATTTCCTGAATTTCAGCATCTGACTTTTCCACCCCTTTCTTGTATGCTTCCGCTAGCGCAAAATTGAAGCTCTCTTTGTCAGGATGTCCGATAATTATAAGAATTTTATTTTTCATCAATATTCAATTTTCCAAGTCCAACGAGCAACAGAACACCAATTGGAATCACTAATATAAATTGAGGTGCAAGAACTGAAAAGTAAATGCTTGAAATAATGAATGGAATTCCCGCCAAAATATAAAGTATCCCCAATGGCTTCAATTGCTTTAACGTTGATTTTTTGATTTCACGAAATCCTGCTATCAATATTAGATAGGAAGTAAAGAAAAGTAGAACAGTTATCATATGCCATACGGCAATCCATTCCCCTTTTTGTTGTATTTCAAGGTTACTCTTGTGTAACTAATTTACTAAGTCCGTTTGTCCGCCGATTAAATGTACAAAAGCTGTAATCTAGCTGATAACTCCCGCTATTTTAATGAATATCTTATTCATTTTTGTTCATTTGGCAACAACGGTCAGTTTATGAGCCGTTTTAATGGCTTATGTGCCTTGTTTGCAATTGTTTTATTCAATGACTGAAGACCCAACTTCTCGATGAAGTTTCCATTCACCATCGACTTTTTTTAGAATTACTAAGAAAGAGTTCCTAAGTTCTACTTTCTCCCCATCTTTGTTCGTGTAGTATGTCTTACTTGAGCCCCAATCATATGCCATAGAGTCGTTCATTATTTGGGTTTCAGTTGGCATCATTATTATACTGTCATACGGAAACATACCACGTTCATTTCCAAGTGCAAACATTTCATCAAAATCGGGCCCTCCGGCTCTTATAGTTTTTGCATCCGTAGTTACCCATTTTCCCATATCCTCATATCTTCCTTCCTTTAATGCCAACACGAAATTAGACCGCAAATCTTCAATTCCTGCCAGTTCTTTTTCAATATCAATTTTTGGAGGTGATATCGGGTTTGATTTTTTCTGATTGCCTGTGCATGACCACAATGAAATGATGATTACTGAAATTATTAAATTTTTCATGTCTATAATATTTAATGATTACCAACGGACTTGTGTATGGAACGTAGCGTGTAAAAAGACACTAACCTTTCGGATTAACACAGAGACGAATTTTTATATTTTGGTTTAATTTTTATATTCTTAAAGCCAAATTTAAAAATTGGCTGTCTTTTCAAATTAGTACATACGTTTCGATTTAGCAATTACTAGCTATGTTTTATACACCGTGTTGTGGTGTAGTTTTTATTTCTTTTCTCAATTTAATAATATCTGACAAATGTGTCCAAATAACAATTGGAACTATTGTAGCAGGTAAGAGAATATATGGGAAATAGTTTATTGCACGATTAGGTTGTTCAAATCCAAATTGTTGAAATGGTAATTCAGATGATAATATTCCATTAAGGAGAATAAATGACACAAGTATTAATCCTATGGTATTCCAAATCAATAGAATCTTTTTATTTACCTTTTGTTTCATAAATAGCCAGCCGATAATTGGAGCGGTTATTCCCATTAAAATATCATAATTCCTTCCTTCAAAGGTCATTAATTCAGGAATCATCTTATGCGTAAATAATCCGAAGAGAACAATTTCAACAGGCAATCTAACTGAATGCAAGAAAGTACTGACTTTTGTTTCTCTTTTTTCAAAAAACCACTTTTGCTGTTTAGGTAACAATCCGTAAATAATCAAAAGTGTTGTTGGAATTAGAACCAATCCAAATCTAGGGGGAATCGAGTCTGTGAATTGGTAAAAACCAAGATATGCCAATACTGATTGTATAATTGACCAAATAATAATTAAGAGAGTCAACTTTTTAGGCTTTTCATTAGAATAATGAAACAGTCCAATTGTTAATATACAAGTGATTATAAAAATTAAGTCAATCCAATTTGGAAGATTTTCAATCATTCTATTCGTTTTTTCGAATGCTCCACAAAGGTCTCGGCTATGGCAAGTAGGGCAGGGAAGGAAACTTTTCGTTTCCGTCTGGTCTACGAGCCAGAGCTTTTTGTTTAGTAATTATCTTTATTTTTTTAATTGCCAAATCCAAAAGATTTGGCAATTAAAAAAATTACACAAACCCTGCGACTAAGCCCAAAGTCCGTATTGTTAATAGGTTTTATAATGTGCTTTAATTATTTCAGTTCTATTATCTCCGATTTATTGATACGAAACAAAAAGATTTTGCTAAAACCAGAGCTAATGGGATATTCAACTTTGATATTAGAAAAAGTGCCGGCATAATAATTACCTTCCTTTATCAACAGCCAATGCTAATCGCATTTCTGGTAATTTTTAAGTTTTTCTTCCTTCTTCAAAATAATTGGTTTAATGTGAGCATTTGTCATATCTGAAACTATTCCACCATCTGGTTTTTCATCATACGATTCTTCGAGTCCATCATAGCGTCCAAGTCGAATTGAATCAATTTCCTCCGGCAGCATTTTGAAGTCTTAAATTAAAACTCCATGCTTATTCTTTAGCTGCATCAAATGATTAATAGAAGCTTTAAAGGCTTTCATCACTAATTCTTTTTCCTTTGACTTTGTCAAATGATGAAAATCGCTGAAATGAATTGAAATATGAAAACTGAAGTCAACGAATTTTTGAAGCTCTAGGATTAATTTTTCCGTAAACTTACTCCTGTCCGATGAGCGTTGTTGATATTTTGAGTGACCATTATACGAATCCTGGAAAATTTCGGTAAGCTCTATTCCGATTTTCTTTTTTGCAGCTTGAATAAGAAAATCGGGCTTTTCTGTCTTTTCAATTTCTCCTTTAGGGAAAGGTTTATAGCAACACTTAAATTGCTCTAGAACATATTTTTCCTCCTCTGTTGTCATTTTTTATATTACCCATAACGTTTAGCTATGATTAGTTGCGATTGGAAATCCGACAGGATTTTCCAAGTTCGGAATCCAGCCGTTTTAAAGATAAGGTTTTTCAATTAGGGCAGGAGGTAAAGCTGAATTATAGCATCGATGTTGTATGCCGTTATCATTAAGTATTCTACAGGATAGACAGTCTATTATCTAATTCTGTCCAAAATTTATTATGAAGTTCCCTGTCACCGCCATTCAATACGAATAGAATCTGCGATATATTGTGATATTTAGGATCGACAAGCCATTTCGCCCCTTCGTTGTGTTCAGTTGTCTGTCTCATATCTTGAATGTAAGGTAATAGCTCCTTGCAATTGCATTCAGATTTTTGATTGATTGAGAAGTATTTTTCAAAAAAAGGCATAATTTCAGTAAATAGTTTTTCCTCCATTTCTTTAGTAAATGAAACACGCAAATAACTGTGAAGTTTCTTTTTAATAGAGGCTTTTCCTCTTTTTGAGAAAGTTGGTCGCACGCTATTACTTTGGCTGATTGATATTATGTGCTCAACTATTCCATCATCAATATTATTGAGCTTGATTTCCTTTTTGAGACAGTTCGCGTAATATTTCTTTAGAGATTCATTTAGATATATTCTGCTCATAGTTGATACATGACATTATTAATGGTATACAACGGCTCGTGTATGATTAGTTGCGGACTTTTCCAACGGAAAATGTCCGCCTGGTACTAAAGATAATTGATTGCAAAGGATTCCGTTTTAGGAATCCGACCGCAATTAATTATACACCGTGTTGGCAACTGGTTTTATTCCTTTCATTCCTCCGTTTCAAATCCGTAAATGGTGGTTTGCATTCCAGCAATTTTCCATTCTCCATTTACCTTTTCCATAAGTCTTGTTTCACGTTTTAGTCCTCGAATCGAGTCTTGTTGCTCATAGGTAACCCACGCTCCATTTCCATAAAGCCGTACATTGATTTTGTCCAATAGCTCAGGAACTGGTTCAGGTTCAGGATGTTCCTCTATAAATGTTTTGACGAACAGACTTATTTTTTCCCAGCCGACTGATTCCGAAAAAGTACTGTCCGCAAAGTCCACATAAACTTTTGATATGTTGGCGTCGTGGACCCAATTTTTAGTCCAAGCTTCGTAATCCCTTTGAAAAGCATCTTTTGTTTCGTTGTTCAATCTTTCCAAAATCACTTGTTTTTCCAATTCCGGATTTATTTGCTCACTAACAGTCCCATTATTTTCGGGGTCTTTCTTTTCACCACAACTTGCGAAGATGAAAAGTGTCAATATTGCTGATGATAATAAATTTCTGATTTTCATTTCCTTGTTTTTTTCTTGTTGCCAACAGTTGTGTAAACGTAAGAGCACGTTTATTTCTACTATCTCCACAATGTAATAAAAATCGGGTCAATACCCATATTCATTGTTTATAACGGTATAGCATACCATTACAAACGAAAACAAACGTTTAAAATCGGGTAAAAAAAGACCCAGTTCAATAAGCTGGGTCTTTAAAATAAATCGCTTTTTAATCTAACTATTTTCTAATAATCTTATCAATATTTCCTGCCAAGTACATATGGTCACTTGCGGAGTTTTTACGTAGTACGTTGGTCATCAATACAACCATATACCTGCAATTGTCCGGGTGTTCTACTATAATCACCGAATTCATAAAATTGGTTACGTTCCCCATGTATTTACCACAGGCCTCACCTTTGCTTCGGTCACATTTGTACAACGAACCGGATTTAAAATACACCGCTGCTTCCTTAAGTGCCGGTGACTGCGCATACCGTATCCTACGATCGGTCATATACATCAACCGCTTCATTTCTAGGCTAGACTTTTCGTCCACGACCTTACCTTGTTCCAGCTGAATCAGGAATTTCATTAATCCTTGTGGCGAACCAATACTACCGCCCTTGTCCCCTACATAGGTATTGGCACCTCGGGTAAAAAAACTGCCCAGTCGCCATTCATCGGCTCTTATTCCCAAATCCCGTAAGGGCAGGTTCACTACATCGTTGCCCAAATCCGTTAGTTCCTTTCTTGGGGTTTCCTTAAAATAGGCATCCGCCTCATCTTGGGTCAGCTCCGGATATTTCTCGCCAAAGACGGCCATCAGCACTACTTCGCGCCAAACGATACTTGCCGCACCGTTATTACTTACGGACAACATATGGTCCGTCCACTCATATAAGGTGAAAACATCGCTGGCGATTACCTGGCGTTTTACCAAAGTGTTCTTTTCAATATTGTAAATGGGAATGGTGTGCTCGTCCGTGAGTCCCCAAACCCCTGCTTTAACCGATTTGTTCTTCAACAGTTCCGTACGTTTTTCCCATGAGTCCGGATAAATTTTGGCCAACTGTACGAACAATCCATTCAAAACTGCCAGTTTTCCGACACTTCCCGGTTGGTAGCCGGCGGTTTCGTTGCGCTCTGCGTAGCGGATATCATTCACATCGGAAATATCCAAAACGGTTAACGAATAACTTCTGTCCAAACCACGGAACAAGGCGTTGATTTCCTTTTGAAAATCTTCATCCACAGTCATAAGCCCCATGGCGCTATCTTCCTTCCGTTCCAATAGATTCAGTTGAATCTCCTCCCACGATTTCATCGCACCGACAGGTAAGGTGCTGGCATCCTTAATTTCGCCGCTTTTAATACGTTCCAATCGTTTTAAACGTTTTATTCCGGTGCGCTCATAACCGTCTATAGGGTAATACGTATACGTGGTAAAGGCCGAAGCGACCATTACTACCAGGACTATAAGGATATATTTTCTCATTGTAATTTTGTTGAAAGTGAAATTGATTTGCTGCCATCTATTTTAGGGGTGATATACTCCAAGTAACCAGAACTCACTGCCTTTTTGTTCTCCACGAACGGACGTATTTGAAATAACCAAAGCTTGTTGTCCTCAAATCCCAGTTCTACATCGTAGGCACCCTCATAATCGGACTTGGTTTCTTTTGGAAGCTTTTTCCGAATGGTTGTAGCCAAATCCCTGATCGCCTCAAGGTTCTTGTTATTTAGTACAGGCTGCTCAAAAGATGCTGTTTTTTTTCCGGTGCCTCCGGTTTCCGGCAAACTGTTGTAATAAATTTCCCGAGCCGGGGCCAACAAACGGTATCCGCCGTCATGCTTTATGGTATAGGTCTCAGCAGATTGGCCATCCACAGCACCTCCTGCTCCACGACTAAAGGCAACCGTTAAGTCCTTGTCATTGCCGGAATTAATACCTTTGGTAATCAATACCCCTGAGTAATCTACATCCACACTGGGAATCACCAAAATAGAGGGAAATACATTCTCCGGGTTCAATAGATATTTTTGACGCCATTTAAAACTCCGCTCCGTGTAGGGAGATGCCCATACCTCTTTTACCCCGTTTAGGATTTTCTCCTTGTCCAATACATTGAACAGGGTAAGGTTTAGACCGGCGCCGGTAAAATCCTTCAAGTCCTCCATATTGGTATCACTTCGCAAGAAAACCGGAATCGAACCCAAATCTTTACCAAGAATTTTGATGAAACTGGTCTCCAGTTCAGAAAGAAAACTCTCTTTAAGCGGCATCTTTTTTATGGCAGCACGCAAGGTTTCCAATTGCCTAAGTTGAAAATTCTCCACCTCGGGATCCGGAACGTTGGCGCTCCTCATTTTTTCGGCCTCAGCAAACATCTCGTTTAGAAATCTCCAATACGAAACATTTTGTCCTGGCATGTTCTGATCCATGTGGTCCCTAAAAATACCGAAAGGAATAACCAAGCCCTCAACCACCTGCTCGGGGAACATCTTTTTCAATTGGCCCAGATTGGCGGCTTTTGGGCCGCATAACTCACCGGAATCACTGGCGTCCACATTTCGCATATTCAGGACACTCGTATTGTCCAACCGTATTTCCTCAATAGGTACTTCAATCTTATCCGTATTCCGTTCCTTCTTGGCAAAGAGTTCCCTTTCCTGGGCGGTCATTTGCGCTTCAGGTTTTAAAATCACGTTTCCTTTATTGGACACCGCATAAAAGACCCGTTGGCCGTCATATTTCTTTAAACTCTGTAAATTCTCATCCGATAAGGCGGCATTGGGAATTCCCAAATTACGGGCCAGCAATTGCACGTGTGACACCATGTTGCCCTCTGCCACCGTAGCAATTCCGGCCACTGGTTTTAGGTCGGATGGGGAACGTTGGAAAATGTAAATCTTATCCGAAGACACTTCAATATCCTCGGATGACCCGCCGATAACGACCAACTCCCCAAAAGCATAACCCGGGTTTAAGCCACGGAAAGAACTTTGATTGGGAATATCCATTACCTTATTCGTCAATTCCGATTCTTTAGCAATAAAATCTCCTAACTCCCCAACACTTTTGCCCAAATGCAAGGCTATGGAACCCCTTATCCGATCATCAATAAAACCGTACGCCTTTGGCTCAAAACCGGTGTAGGCATCCACGATATTCTGGTAATTGGCTTTAACCATAGCAGCGCTCCATTCCACGGCTCCGCGGGCGGTTTCCAAAATGGTCGTCAATTCCGCCAAGCTTAGTTCCTCTTTTTCAGATTGGCTCAAAGTGCTGGTAATTTGATCCCATTCCCAAAGTTCCAAATAACCTGCTCCCGTCACCGCCGTACCAAGCGCACATATCTTTTCCAGCTGCTCGCTTACGGTATTAGGTTCCCATTTCTGTGCGTTTTGGAATAAAATTTCCTCCAGTTTTAATGAAATATCCAATAGCTGTAAGCGCACCACAGGGTTCTTCTCGGAAAGGATACCTTCCCTGATGTCCAATAGCAAGGCTGCCGTCTCCGAAACCAACATTGAAGATGGTAAAGTTGGATTTACAAAATCGGCATAGTTCTTTAGCTTATCCCCTAACGGGCCAGTTTTGGCCAGGGTTGCTTTATCCACACGTTTTTTAACGTCCACAGGAGCGAAAAAATCTCTCATGGTGAGTACCAGACCATCCAACTTTTTATTCAAATCTGACGTGAGCTTTGCACTATTTTTTTGTTTAAAATCGATTACCTTTTGGATATCCGATTTCTCCGGAAGACTATGAATCTTAACCCTGAGGTCCATGAAAGGTAGGTAGGCATCCGAAATAACTTTGGATTGGCTACGCATCAATTGGGAGATATTGTCGTCCCCACTATGTGGTACATCCCTTAACGATTGCCGAATAAGGAAATAGTTCTGCTCCAGCACCTCATCTTTCGAGACCAACCATTTGTAAAAATCCACGCCCCAGGATTCCTCGTCCTCTACTTGTACCGCACCGCGATAAAACTGTCCTTTTTGATTGATCCAGCCATTGTCCACGGTTCGCAGGTATTTGTCCAATTGGTACTGTTTCAACCTGGAATGATCGGCTTCCTTATCCCAAAACTCTTCTTTGGTAGTATAGGCCAAAATCTGTCCCAAATAAATATGATGCGCTTTTCCAAGGGCAACTACCTCATCCTTGTACCTTGCGTGCTGCACCCCGGGACCAATGTTTTCGGGACAGGGATCTTTTGGGGCACGGACACTACCGTCCGTACAGAACCAACGGATGTCCTTGTAAGGGCCTCGAATATCATTCTTATAGGTATTTACCTGGACCTTTATCTGTTCAAAGGGAAGTTCTTTCTGAGCAGTGAGGATATAAAATCCACAAATCATCAATAGTGATGATAATAGGTAACGTTGCGTCATTTTTTTGAGTTAGCTGAAATCAAATTATATGCCAAAGGTAATATCAAATTTGGTGAGTTATCAAAATTCTTCTTAAAAAGATAGTGCTGTTTCTATAACTGAAAATCAACAATTTAATAGGTAATTCATCGTTGTAAATATGTCTAAAAATTTGTACTACTGTATGAAAATATTTACGTCATTTGTAACATAATTTTAGACCAATAATTAATTAAAAAAATAAATAATGAAAACACTTTTAGTTTCAATTTTCCTAGTAGTTGCATCCTTTTCAAATCTTGTCGGACAAGAAACCGAAACAATGACGGGTACCTTCAACGGCTATGAGGATGGCGTATTTAATTTTACGGATACCGATGGTTATTCTATGGAATTCAATCACATATCCGATAAAGCAAAAGCGATGATTGACTTGACTCAAGACCAGTTTGTTGGAAAGCTTTTTCAGGTCACCTTTACAAGTGAAACCGAGGTTGACGACGAGGACGAAGAGATGACCAGCAATACCATAGTCGGTATAAAGGTCATCGAATAGTAGCTTTGGCGTACACTTAATTAGCGCAAGGGTTACAATTGTTGCATCATTTCAAAGGGACTTCGAGTCCCTTTTTTAATGCTTAAAGATCTTTAGCGATGGAGGGTTTGGACAAAATTGAATCAAATTCCAAGAGCCAATTCTTTTTCGTTACTTTGCGCATAACATAAAAGATTAGCATGGAAATTCTAGGTATAGATGTTGGCGGTTCGGGTATCAAGGGAGCTATAGTAGACGTGGAAACAGGTGAAATGTTGACGGAGCGTCACCGTATCAGCACTCCCGAATCGCGCAATCCTGAAGACATGGCCAATGTTGTAGCAGAAATCGTAAAACATTTTAATTATAAGGGAAAGGTTGGTTGCGGTTTTCCAACAGTCATTAAAAAAGGTATTTGCAAATCTCCTGGAAATTTAGACCCTAGCTGGCTCGGGGTAAATATTGAAAAACTTTTTGAAGATAAGACCGGTTTGGATTTTACGGTAATTAATGATGCCGATGCAGCGGGTTACGCGACTATGACCTATGGTATTGGACAAGGCAAAAAAGGTCTTGTGGTCATGATTACCATCGGTACCGGTCTAGGTAGCGGCGCCTTTTTTGATGGTCGTCTGATTCCGAATTTTGAACTGGGCCAAATCCCCTATAAAAAATATAAGAAAATTGAACTTTGGGCTGCCGGTTCTGCGATGGAACGCGAGGGTTTGAGCTACAAGAAATGGGGAAAGCGGTTTAATAAGTTTTTGAAGTACGTTGACCTTATTATAGCACCCGACCTTATTATTCTTGGTGGCGGTGCATCCAAGGATTTTGATGAGTTTAAGGATTGTATTACCATTGAAACGCCTGTTATACCAGCAGAACTAAGAAACCAGGCCGGTATTATTGGTGCAGCGGCGGCAGCAATGCATAAAGCACCTAAAATCTAAAACTACAAGCGCCATTATTTTTTATAAAGGAGTACTTATTCTATCACCTTCGCACCTTCGGGCATGTCAAAGAAATCTTGGGGAAGATTATTTTCAAAATGAACGTCCGACACATCGATCTTGGTGATATACTCACCAGGTTCTTCATCCTCCGTAAGCCAATGTGTTTTGTAACCCGTTGGGAAGAGAATTCCGTCCACCCTGTTTTCGCCAATAACTTCCATAAATTTTTCAGGCAAATGTCCACCATCCTTAAAGTAGGCAGGATAGGATACGATGTATCGGATAGCGCTTAAAAGATGGTTATCCTCTTGAAAATAAAGAATATAATAATCGTCCGGAGCGTCCCCGGTACCTTCGTCAAAAGTGACCTTTACCACATCATGGGATTTGTTCTTGTACATCTTTTTAGGCAAGACCTCTAGATTGACGCCTTCTCCGTCCAAAATAAAAGGTTGTCCTAAAAAATAAATTGGGGTCAAGGCCCAAAACTTGGTGTCGTACTTAAAAGCCGTACTATCTTGAGCTTTCATCCAAGCCGTATCACCGGTCCAACCATAATGCGCCGTACTATCCGTAGTACTTGTATGTCTGGCCTTATTGCTCCAAGTGTCTATGGTTTGATAACTGTCGCGCTGCGTACTACCATCCACCGGTTGATAGTTAAACCGAAAGGACAAAGGTCCGTTAGAATACCACTTTGCCAAGCCCCCATGGGCCTCCATGGCATTCCACACAATGCTGCCCGCCTCGGTTTCTTCTAGCTTCGACTTCGCTTTTTCAACACGATTTAAAATCCAAGACTGGGGAATGTATTGAGAAGACTCCGTTTCCGCTGGGTTAGCTTTTGCCTCTACTTCGGTTTTGGATTTCTCCTTACAGGCAATTGTCGTCAATAAAACTAGGATTATTAGGGCTTTGGAATAAATGCGCATCGTATAACTATAATTTTTTGAAATTGACCAATCTTAGATTGCCCTATGATTTGCACTTTTCTCTTCCCATTGTTTGTAGTTCTTGGCAATCTGTGCATCAAACTTTGCAGGACTCTCAAAGTTCATTTTATTTTCCATCAGTCGTTTCTCTCCACCAAAGATTACATGTAATTCCTTTTTCATTAAACCTTCCAATGACCTTTGTGCGACCATCTCCGGAGAATCCATTTCTCTTTCTTTAAACTTTTGCATCATATCGGTATCTGTTGCCGTCGGGTAAGCACAAGTGACGCTTATCTTGTGTGGAGCAAGCTCTCTTCGTGTAGCATCGGAAAATTGTCGGACAGCCGCTTTTGTACTCCCGTACACAGTGTAGAAGGGCATTCCCAAAAGACCAAGTCCCGAGGAAATATTAAGGATGGCTGCCTCCTCAGAGGATTTTAGTAACGGAATACAATATTTCGTAAGCAAAAGGACTGCGGTAAGATTCACCGCAACTTGATCATACAGATCTTCATCTGAAATATCTTCCAAGGGACCGGCGGATATAATTCCCGCATTATTGATAAGAATATCCAAATACCCCCATTTATCCTCTATTCTGGCAGCGGCTTCCCTGAGCACATCTATATCGGCCACATCGCCCGCAATACGCAAAAACTTCACTTCCTGAAATTCGGTGGCAAGTTTTTTAAGGTTTTGTTTATCCCGTGCGATTACGGCAATATGTCGAACTCCATTTTTAACCAGTTCTTCTACCAAGCATTTGCCAATACCACGGGTACCTCCCGTTATCAAAACTTTTTTTCCTTCAAAGTCCATAAACACTAAAATTGATTTAGGTTGTATTCTTAGCCTTAAAATAGAGAAATTAGGACGCCCATACCAAGAAATACTATTGGGAATGAGAAGAATTATCAAAGCACCAATTTTGGATACTCCTCTTTACGGAATCATCAAAAAGAAACCCCTTTTACCTACCTAAATTTTGCAACCTTAATTTTGGAAAACTTAAACGTGCATAAAAAAACCCTGAGGTCATCAGGGCTTTTGTCTTATGCTATTTTATTCCGTTTCCGGTCGTTCTCCGTGAGGTAAATCTTCCGAAGCCTTAGATGTTTTGGTGTAACTTCCACATACTCATCTTTCTGGATGTATTCTAAAGCTTCCTCCAAAGAGAACTTGATGGCCGGAACAATTTTAGCTTTATCATCCGCTCCTGAGGAACGCACATTCGACAACTTTTTTGTTTTGGTGATATTGATAACCATATCGTCACCACGAGAGTTCTCGCCAATGACCTGACCTTCATAGATATCCTCACCTGGATCTACGAAAAACTTACCCCTATCCTGTAGTTTATCAATTGAATATGGTATCGCTTTTCCTTTTTCCATGGAAACTAAAGAACCGTTCTGTCTCTGTGGTATATCGCCTTTCATGGGCTGATACTCCAAAAAGCGGTGTGCCATGATGGCTTCACCGGCCGTTGCGGTCAATAATTGATTACGTAATCCGATAATACCCCGTGATGGAATCAAAAACTCGCATACCATGCGATTTCCTTTGGCTTCCATACTGGTCATCTCTCCCTTACGGATAGAGACCATTTCCACGGCCCTACCTGAAACTTCTTCCGGTAAATCTATGGTCAAACTTTCGATAGGTTCACATTTCACACCATCAATCTCCTTGATGATTACCTGTGGTTGTCCTATCTGTAATTCATATCCTTCTCGCCTCATGGTCTCTATTAATACCGAAAGGTGTAACACCCCACGGCCAAAAACCAAAAACTTATCGGCACTATCCGTTTCGTTAACGCGCAAGGCCAAATTTTTCTCCAATTCACGCTCCAAACGTTCTTTGATGTGTCTTGATGTCACGAATTTTCCGTCCTGACCAAAGAAAGGACTGTCGTTAATGGTGAACAACATACTCATCGTAGGTTCGTCAATGGCGATGGTCTTTAATCCTTCCGGATTTTCTAGATCGGCAACAGTATCGCCAATCTCAAAACCTTCTACACCAACCAAAGCACAAATATCCCCAGTTTCAACCTGCTCAACTTTCTTACGACCCAGGCCTTCAAAAATGAACAACTCCTTTATTTTCGATTTTACGATACTTCCGTTTCTTTTGACCAAAGAAATTTGTTGACCTTCTTTTAATATTCCTCTTGTTAACCTACCAATTGCGATACGACCCGTGAATGAGGAGAAATCCAAGGAAGTAATCAACATTTGCGTATTACCTTCCGTTGGTTTGAACGTCGGGATATGCTCAATAACCATATCCAAAAGCGGTTCAATGGAATCGGTTTCGTTCTTCCAATCGTCACTCATCCAGTTGTTCTTCGCCGAACCGTAAACGGTAGGGAAATCCAATTGCCATTCTTCTGCACCCAGTTCAAACATTAAATCGAATACCTTTTCGTGCACTTCTTCTGGCGTACAATTTTCTTTATCTACCTTATTGATGACAACACATGGTTTCAACCCTAAATCAACGGCCTTTTGCAATACAAAACGTGTTTGTGGCATAGGCCCCTCAAAAGCATCCACTAATAAGAGAACGCCATCGGCCATATTTAATACGCGTTCCACTTCCCCACCAAAATCGGCGTGACCGGGCGTATCAATAATGTTTATTTTGGTATCCTTATAAACTACGGAAACGTTCTTGGAAGTAATGGTAATACCACGTTCACGTTCCAAATCGTTATTATCTAGAATGAGGTCGCCCGTATTCTCGTTTTCACGGAAAAGGCTACAATGGTACATGATTTTATCCACCAAGGTGGTCTTACCGTGGTCAACGTGTGCAATGATTGCAATATTCTTAGTGTTGGACATTAGGGTCTATTTTAAGCGTGCAAAGATACTTCTATTTTTCACTCCGCAACTTAAAGTTATGTTATTTTTATCTTACTGATTTTGAGATGGTTTGCTTTGAGAAGGACTACTTTTTTCTTCCACCGATCACCCAACCCAACCTGGCGTCAACCAGTATTCCCGGATCCGTGCTAAAATTGTCTATAAAAATAGCGGGGCCAAAGGATACGCCCCAATAAAAGCCCTTAGGTCGTGTACGCTGAATACCATATACGGCGGCCACATTGTAAAAATAATCGGAAGTGAATTCCAAATCCCCAATTAATGGGGTTCCAAACTGGAATTGATTTAAAAAACTGATGTAATTCCCTGAGTTTCCTGAAATGTTCTTGTTTTTTCGAAGTCGCCTATCCATATTCACATAATTCCTGTACTCTGCCTGAAGGCCCGGATAAATGCCAAACTCGGTATCCCTATCAGAACCCCCGTTTATGGCAAAGCCAATGATGGCCTCAAAATTCAAGGTAGAAGTTTCTGCAAGACCCAACTCATAGGAGACTCCTGGCAAGAGTGCGTTAACCTTAAAAAGACCATCCTCAACTTTTTTGTCTGGTTGTGCGTTAATCCCGATTACGGAGCTGAAAAGGAAAAGAAAGAAGTATTTTTTCATAATTGGTTTTTAATTTAAAATTGATTCTGGGTATGCAATCAATTTCTATACCAATAGTGATTTCAATATCAGTTTTCTATTCTATCTTTTTCATCTTCCAATCCGGTCTTTCTGCTACGGGCCTTTTTTATCTCATCCCTTCCAAAATCATAGCTGACACTAAAGGCTACTTGCCTACTATCGCTACCTCCGCTACCATCAATGAACAGGTCACCAAATTGATTGGTTCCTTGCCAAGGTATGGTATACAGAATATCATTAAAGGACAATCGGGTGGTTAGTTTATCGCCTAAAAATTTCTTCTGAAAAGCTAGGTTCAAAGAGCCTAATGCCTTGATGGTGTAGGTTCCTCCCCAAACACTCGGGGAACTGTACCATCCGGAAACTTCCATAGTGATAGCGCTTGGCAAGGTAAACGTATGTTGCATGTACATGGACAGCGTTTCTTGTTTTAGCGATATAAATTCTGCACTATTTGCTTTATAAGAACTGGTGTAGGCATTAAGACTTAAATAGACATTCCACCAGTCCTTAATTTTCTTCGGATAGGAAATACCCAGATTGATAATTTCTTGGTCCGCGACATTCCTTGTTGTTATAAAACTTCTGTTCCCTTCCTCAGGTACGGTTACCCTAGCAAAAAAATCGGATACATAGCTATAACTCAAAGAGGTGGTCAACCTGTAATTGTACGTGTGCGAGAACTTTATGTTATCCGTGTACTGGGGTTGTAGGAAAGGATTTCCCTGACTGGAGTAAAGTTCGTCTATCACGTATTCAAAAGGATTTAGGGACTCGTAAGTAGGTCTTTGTATACGTTTACTGTACGTTAATGCAAACTGATTTTTTCGATTTAGTTGATAGGTCAGCCCCCCGGATGGAAACCAGTTCGTATAATTACGTTTTACTTGGTCCTGCTCGTTCTGCTGCATGCTTAACAGGTTGCCTTCGGATATTGTGTTCTCCATACGGAGACCTGCCTGAATATTCCACTTTTCCCATTTGTAATTATAGTTGATGTATCCTGCATTAATTTTTTCTGTGTATTCAAAAGTATTACTACGGGTATTATCCAGTATGAAATCACCGTTGATTCGATTAAAGAAGTCGAAAATATTATTGGACCGTACATTGGATAATTTAAAGCCTAGACCCAGTTTACCCTTAAACAAGTTTTGTTCGTAATCCGTTCTAAACGTGGTAATGGAAATATCCGTTGGCGTTACCTGCCGCGTAGCATTTTCCCTAATTATTTGCGTTTCTGCCCCATTGAAATATATGTTTGGCTGTATGGATGCTCGATCACTATCGTATTTACCAAAATCCAAATCCATATTCAAACTATATCCTAGCGTGTCCGCATATTTATAGTTTAGGTTTCCGTTTAGATTGTACGAGGTGCTGGAACTCCTATTATCGGATACCAATACACTATCGTTCACCCTTGTTCCCACGGGTCTTATGGGCGTCCTGGAATTGCTTTCATTAAAACTGTTATTAAAATTTCCGTTTATTATAGCACCCACCGTACTCTTGTCCGTCGCGTAGAAATCATAACCCAATTTCAAATTGTTGCTATTTCTATCATTGATGCTGTTCGTCCGGGCCAATAATTGCGTACCTGACTGGGTTCTTAGTAAATTTAGATATCCAGTGCTCTTACCGAAGCGGTTACTGTAGGTCCCATATAAATTCCCCTTCTTTGAGCGGTTGTTGAAATTTATACTGCTATTGGTACGGGCAAAATCACCTACGGTCACACCTGCAGTGATGCTGCCGTTAGTTCCCAAACTTTTATCTTTTTTTAGCTTAATGTTGATGATGCCGGCACTACCCGCTGCGTCATATTTGGACGAGGGCTGTGTAATAATTTCAATGGCCTCAATATCGGTAGCCTGTAGACTTTCCAGATAATTCATTAAATCCTCCCCTTGTAGCACAGAGAGTCGGTCATCTATAAAAAACTGTACCCCCGCTTTGCCTTCAACGATTATGCCACCGGAATTATCTATAATTACCCCAGGGGCCTTTCGCAAGAGCTCAAAGGCACTGGTACCCGTTGCGTTTATGGTATTCTCTACGTTGAAAACCGTTTTATCCGCCAGTACTTGTACCATGGGTTTCTCTGCGACCACTTCTACCTCATCCAGCATTTCCGCAGTTGTCTCCAAAACAATATTACCCAGGTCTAAAGAAGTTTCAGTTAATTGAACTTGTTTTTGATAGTCCGCAAATCCGATGTTGGTAATATTCAGATTGAAGGTACCGCTCGGCACATTCTTGATTTCAAAATAGCCCTGTTCATTGGTAATGACCGCTTTTACCAACGTAGAATCTTGTACTTGATTCAGTGTCACAGCTGCGAAAGGAACAGTCTCTTGCTCCTGGGAAAGAACCCGCCCGGAAATGGATTGCGCATTTGCCTGAGTACAGCTAATTACTAGAAATAATGTAAAAATGATTCTCATGTTTTTTTGTGCTTAGCTTATATGCCCAAAATACTTGCTTTTGTTACAGATTAAAAAGTCCAACCTGATGAACGGGCCTATGTGGGGTTGAATCGCCCAAGGACCGTTCAACCCCACATAGGGCCACTCGTCTGAAAGTGCTTTCAAAAATAAGGTTGGTCCCTTAGATTTGGGTGAGAATCAAAAAATAAACTATTATGAGAATTATACTATTACTACTGTCTTTATTTCTAAGTTACTTCGTTTCGGCACAAGATTATTTTGCGCTGGTTGTCAAGAATGATAACACTACTTATAACTATCCTGAAAATGCGGAGATTACCGTAATTGATAGTGTAGGAAATAAGACTATGATTACAAAAAATGATGCGGTTACACTAAAAGGTGATTACACCTTGTCCATTGCCACTCCATGGCAAACAGAGCCCGAAATCCTGAAAAGTGATGGGGGTATTTTAGAGATCTTCATACTCCCGGTAGAACGAAGGAACTGGACACCAGAAATAGATGAGAATTCAGAAACTGTATGGTATGAACCAAAGGATGATTCCCCATCACTTGAGCGGAAAGAAATTATGTATTCAAAAAAGAATCCGGAACGCTATAATGTATTGGCGGTTTTCAACAACGGTCTTGTCTTTAAATATGAGGATGGTAACGTTAGGGCCTGGTTGGATAACGAAGAGGTTCACGTAACAAATCATTATCTTGTGGAAACGCCAGAGGGTCTTTTAAAAGTAAGTTTTGACCCAGAAGATGGCGCGTTTTGGTATGTCTTTGATATTTAATGAAATTATAGAACTCAGTAATGCTCAAAAAACAAAATACCGTATTTAATAATTCTACCGTAAAGGAAGTAGGGGCAATATTGCTGTTCTATTTTGCCTTTGCATGGCTATATCGTATTGTTCTGTGGTATAACGGCATGCGCTATATTGAAGGTGGATTTTGGGGTTGGCTGAATCTTCGTGGTTTTTGGCTTGCCTCGGGAAGGCAATATCTTTTCTTACTTCTGGGTTCTGTAGTCATATGGTTTTTGGGATACTATCTATTGCGCCACAAATCACGGAAACTACAACTTGGGGTAGTGCTACTACTTCTTCCTGTAGTAACTTATTTCATAAGGGAAATTAGATATATAATTATTGATGCTATAGGGGAAAATAGATTGACTGGTTCCGGAGAAATCTGGGATTGGTATATTCCCCTACTTTTTCTATTCTTCCAATTTAGCTGTTTCTTTGCCTACCGCTATTTTGTGGAAAACCAGCGAAAAATTATACTGGAAGGAGAACTTAGACAAGCCGCACTCAAGAGTGAGTTATCGGCCATAAAAGCACAACTTAATCCACATTTTCTCTATAACGTATTCAATACCATCAACGCTTCCATACCCCCGGAAAATGAAAATACCCGGAATATGATTGCGCAACTTAGTGACCTTTTCAGATACCAATTACAAGCTTCCCAATCCGAATTGGTTCCACTCAGGGATGAATTGGAGTTTGTAAAGAAATATTTGGATTTGGAGAAAGCACGGTTTGACGAAAGGTTAGACATTGACATTAACGTACCCGAGGAACTATTGGACGAAATGGTGCCTCCTATGTTGCTACAGCCTCTCGTAGAAAATTCTGTTAAGCATGGCCTGGCCAGTCTCATCGACGGGGGTTCCATAGCAATAAATATTAAAAAAAGTGAAGGGAAGCTGAAATTTGAGATTTCGGATACGGGTATTGGGATTAAGGATAAATCATCGGTATTTAAAAAAGGAATAGGCTTAACAAATACACGTTTACGTTTACAAAAGATGTATAATTCCCAATTAGAGTTAGTGGACAATGAGCCGCAGGGACTTACTAT
Source organism: Maribacter aestuarii (assembly GCF_027474845.2). Taxonomy (NCBI): domain Bacteria; kingdom Pseudomonadati; phylum Bacteroidota; class Flavobacteriia; order Flavobacteriales; family Flavobacteriaceae; genus Maribacter; species Maribacter aestuarii. Next base: position 2,761,237 of record NZ_CP107031.2, on the reverse strand, counting down.
TAAATTTTCCCTATGAAAAAGGTGCTGATAGCAGATGACGAAAAAGCTGGAAGACATCTTATTAAAGAATATATGGTGGATTTTCCTGATCTTATCTTGATAGCCGAGGTCAATAACGGGGTAGACGCCGTTAAGGAAATAAATAAGTTTAAACCAGATTTGGTCTTTCTGGACATTCAAATGCCCGGGTTAACCGGCTTTGAAGTATTGACCAGGCTAGAGGAAATACCCAATATTATTTTTTCTACCGCTTACGACAAATATGCGCTCCAAGCTTTTGAAGTCCACGCCATAGACTACCTGCTGAAACCCTACACGAAAGATCGCTTTAAGAAAGCCATAGAAAAACTGAATCAGACTACGGAAAAAGTGGGCTCTTTGGCACAATCCCTACTCATGGATAAAGCAGAATATCCAGAGCGGGTTTTGGTAGAGAAAAAGGATAAGCTCATCACTATTGCCGTATCCGATATCATTTGGATAGAAGCCTATGGAGATTACTCAAAATTGCATACGGCGAAGGACATTTTGGTCAGCAACTACGGTATATCCTCATTAGAAGATAAATTGAATCCAAAATCCTTTCTACGGGTACATCGCTCTTCCATCATAAATTTGAACAAAGTGAAAGAACTGCATAAATATGGGAAGTCCTACGACATTACCATGGTGAATAACGAAGTTGTTCGGGTCAGTAGAGGCTACATGGATGCCATCAAAAAAATAATGCTCTAATCAAATGTGGGTTTTCTTGATTTTCGTTTGGTCGCCACCCAACCGAAGGTAAAATTGAACAGCGGACCATAACCCGATGGAACTCCGTCGCCACGGTAATAACCCGCACCTAGTTCCGCATTAAAATTGAAGCCGTTTTCATAAGTGCGCTGAATACCATAAGTAACCCCGTAAACGCCCAAGTTAAAATCATCGGGTCCCTCAATATTGGTTGCCAATCGCGCTTGGGAGAAAAAAATACTTCTAGCGGCCGCTATGTAATTTCCAGAATTGCCCGAAACATTCTTGTTCATAGCTATTCTTCTATTAAAATTATGATAATACCTTACCCTTGTGTGGAGTGTCAGTCCTAAGGCGTAACCCTCTTCGTAGGTGGCGTATCCCAAGCCTAATCCTCCCGAAGCGCTCACATTCTTAAAAAGACCAAGCTCATAACTGATACCGGGACTTAGTAAATCGAACTTAAACTGATGCCGTTCCAGATTTACGATACCCCACCCCTTTTCATTTAGACCACTGATTTGCGCTTTTAGCCCAAGCGATAGTAAAATTGCTAAAATCGTGAAGTAATTCTTCGTCATAGGTTCTAGGTTGCTGAGCTAAATCTAAAAAGGAAACCACAACTAAATACTATCTTTATGCAAAATTTAAGAAATGGACCTTACCAAAATACCGCAGATCAAACATACCGCTTCCAATAATTTCTTTTTGCTCTCCGGACCTTGTGCTATTGAGGGCGAGACAATGGCCATGCGCATTGCAGAACATATTGTCACAATTACAGATGATTTAAAGATACCTTACGTTTTTAAAGGCAGCTTTAAAAAAGCCAACCGAAGCCGACTGGATTCCTTTACCGGAATAGGTGACGAAAAAGCACTTAAGATATTGCGAAAGGTATCTGAGACTTTTAAGATACCCACGATTACCGACATTCATACCGAACAAGATGCTGCTATAGCGGCCAAGTATGTGGACATACTTCAAATTCCGGCCTTTTTAGCACGTCAGACAGATTTAGTCGTAGCAGCGGCAGAAACAGGAAAAACGGTAAACATTAAAAAAGGACAGTTTATGAGTCCGGACAGTATGAAGCATGCCGTTAACAAAGTAACGGAAACGGGAAATGAACAAGCCATCATCACGGAACGTGGGGCAATGTTCGGATACCAAGATATGATCGTTGATTTCCGAGGTGTACCTACCATGCAACAATACGCACCTGTGGTACTGGACGTCACCCACTCGTTACAACAACCCAACCAGTCCTCTGGAGTAACAGGGGGTAGGCCTGCACTAATTGGTACAATGGCCAGAGCTGGTATTGCAGCCGGAGTTGACGGGCTTTTTATAGAAACCCATTTTGATCCAGCTAACGCCAAGAGTGATGGCGCCAATATGCTAGATTTAAGTTTGATGAAAAAGCTATTGACGGACTTGGTCGCACTTAGAACAGTTGTGAATCAATTTTAGCGCAAATCTTCACGCTTATAAAAGCCATTTTTTCTAACAGCGTAGGCGTCTTGTAGCACTTCCATCAAGACCACATCATCTATTTGTTCGAGCGATGTATAACGAAGGGACCGTACCACCTTTCGCTTCTCAGAAACCATTTTATCCAAATGCGTGGTCAAATACGCTGAATTCCAAAATCCGAGGTCTACGAAATTTTTCTTTAGAGAAACGTTCATATAGCAGAGGGGCGACTTCCCGCAATAGAAACAGGGAATGTTCCACTTATACTTTAATTCAACCCCTGGAATATTGTTTTCTATGACCATCTGCAGGTGTAACAAGATGCTTCTAAAAGGTTCCGGTTGCCGCAGTATATAATTTTCTGCCGGGTTCATAACCCGGAGGCCGAGGGTTCAAGTCCCTCTCTCGCTACAACTAATCCGTTGAAATTGAATGATTTACATTCAGTATCAACGGATTTTTTTTTGAAGCTCACGGTATACGGTAGCGTATGCGGTTACTAATTAAATCATATAAAATACTGTTATTCTGTACTTTAAAAATCTAAAACCGTCGGGTTTATAATATTTAAGCTAAATCTAAATTTACTATTATTTACTATTCTGTAAATGAGGAAGGGGTTAAGCGTCTTTTTAGTACCAAATAGTCACCCAAACGTAAACACTTTATGTGATATTAGTGATATCAAATGGGTTCCTTAAACACAAAAAGGCAATGATTCCAAAAAAATCCAACCCTTTAATGATTGGATTTTCTCGGTCGGGGTGGCAGAATTGCAACTTTTCATTATAATTAATTATATATCAATCATTTATACAGAATCCTAATTTTATCTGCTTCTTTAGGTTGTGTATAAGCGAATGCTACAATCAACAACAATAGCAGACTTAAACACCTTTTTTTATAGTTCATTATCATACTAGATTTGATTTTTAATAGGCTTAGTAATTTCATTAACAACCTCTCCTGTATGCAATGTTGATTTATTTTCAATAAGCATTATATGGCATTCGTTTTTAGAACTTACCTTATGACTGATTCCCTTTTTCACAATAAACAAGTCTCCCTTTTTCATGGTAAACGGTTCTTGATTTTCTATTTCAAACAGAAGCGCTCCTTTGATAATAAGAAATAATTCATCTTCATTTTTATGATGATGCCAAGGAACTTTATTACCCTGTATTTTCACCAGTTTTATAAAAACATCATTTACTTCACCAATTATTTTTGGAGCATAGTAGTCATTAATGGTGTTTAGTTGTTCGGTTATATTCATCTCAAAATTTGATTATAATAATAGTACTCTATTCTTTGATTATCATGAATATCCACAAGCTCAATATCAGATAGTAAAATCCCGAAATAAATAGGGTGCCAATAATTTTACTTATGTCTACTATAATGAAATATTGTTCTATTGCATTTTATAGTAAGCCCGCAAATTAAATAGATTGTATCTCAAAGTTTTATGGCGTTTTTAATTGCAATCAGCATTTAGCTCTTGATAATCTGATTTAGAAATCTGTGGTATACTTTGTCCATCAAGAACTTTAATGCATGACAGATTTGGATTTCTATCTACTTTTAAATCAATAAGGTTTTGATTAAAACTCACGTTTAACCTATCCAGTGAATTACTGGTGATATAAAGATGCGTTAAATCATTATTTTCTAAGAGATTAATAGTTTGCAGCTCATTATCAGAAACCAGTAATGTTTCTAACTTTTTATTTGAAATCACCTCTAAACTTTGCAATTTATTTGATGTTAAAAGTAGGTTTTTTAGATTTGGATCTGAACTAATGTCGAGTGAATACAAATCATTATTACTCATATGTAAAACCTCTAACGACTCGCTAGAAATACTAAAAGTTTCAAAATAATTCCAAGACAAATCCAAGTCTTTTAATTCACCTAATTCTGATAATCCAACTACTGAATTCATTTCATTAGCAGTCAAATCAAGTAAAACTAGTTTACTGTTGTTGCTAATATCAATACTTAACAATTTATTACCCGCAAGATTTAACGTATCCAAATTTAAATTATCACTTAAATCAATTTGTGCTATATCATGCTGGGTGGCAATTAATTTCCTTAAACTAGTGAAGCCTTCTATTCCTGTTAAATCAGTAATAGCTCCATAATCTAGATTGCTTAAATCAAGGGTAGCTATTCCTTCAGCATCACTGCTTAGCATTTGCTGATTTATAATACCATCAGAATCTACACCTGTTTTTATAAGTATCGCTTCAAAACTTGAATCGGGTATGCTTACATAAGCACGATTAAAACCTGCAATATTATCACCATTTGAGCATGAAACTGTACTACCCATCAATACTATTATGCAAAAATATGTTAGTGAAATTTGGTTGGCTTTTTTCATTTTATTGACTGATTTCTCGATTATTTAAATTTTCGATTATTTTTAATGCTACATCTTTAGATGATAAATAATTTTGACCTGTAATTACATTTCCTTGTACCTCTACATGTACCGAGTTTCTAGGAGAATATTTAAATATTCCACCTCTTTCTTCTATGGTCTTTTGAATTAAAAAAGGGAATTGCTTAAAATATTCGGCACCCTCTTTTTCATAAGCTTCTGGGTATCCACTAATTATTTTATTATTTACCAAGTACTTCCCATCTTTTGTTTTTAAATCAACAATACCAGCCGTTCCATGACATACTGAAGAGACAATACCATTATATTCTTCAAAAATGGTCATTGTTATTTTTTGAATTTCTTTATTCTTAGGCACATCATACATTGCACTTCCACCTCCGATATAATGAACCGCTTTATAATCTTTTGCAATAATTTCTTTAGGCTTTTTGGTGTGTTTTAAAGCATACATAAAGTATTCACTGTAAAGCAGTTTTTTTTGGAGTGCGTCAGATGTATTAATATAAGCTAGTGGAATACTACCTCCATATGGACTAACGAAGTCCACAGTAAACCCTTCCTTTTTAAACGTATCATAAGCATTAACAATTTCAGAGAAGCTATTACCCGTTGGAAGTTTAGATGTTCCATGGAATGAGGCATTGGATACTATAAATAATATTTTATCACCATTTTGGTTACTTTTTTCACTGCTAGCAGTTTTGCTAATAATTTTCCACTCGTTTTCAATTTTTTTAAAAGAAACAAATCAATGTATCTTAAACCACTCTTAGGGATAATAATTTCTGCTTTTGCAGTAGCAACACCTTCAAAGTTGTCAATCGATAAAATGTTACCTATTCTTCCCGTAAATTCTCCTTCTTTTTTATTTTTATATCAACTTGCATATTCTTTGACAGGAACGGTCCAAAGTGTTTTGTTACTTTTTTCTAAATACAGGTTTGCATTGGTATAAAATGCTTTTTCAATAAGTGCAGATTTATTGTAAGAAGTACCATTTATATAATTTAAAAGCGTGTTTTCTATTTTAGATACTTCCGTTTGTGCAAAAACTGAAGCGTTTAACATTAGGAATCCGATGAATAAAAGAAAATGTTTCATACGTATTTTTAGTATTGTTAATTAAATGGATTCAAAAATTAAGGCTTGTCTATAGTCTCAAACAAATTCTGCTCCTTCTCTATAAAATACCATTCTTGTTTCCATTTCTTTTTTAACCATTAAATTTTGCCAACCATTTTAAAATCGATTCATTTGTTTCATGTGGTAACTCTTGTTGAATGTGATGGCCACACTCTAGACAAATCACATCCAGATTCGGAACAAAATCCTGTAGCCTTTCAAATTTTGGAATCATATCTAGATTACCATAGATCATAAGTGTAGGCTGTTTGATGATTGGGTCTATATCTGCTAATACGTGCCAGTTTCGGTCAAGGTTTCTATACCAATTAATAGCGCCATTAAACCCAGAATTTTTAAAGGCCGTTACAAATACAGACAAATCAACGTCGTTCATAATAGGCTCACCAAAAGGCTTTTCCGCTTTTGCAAGATTCATCATTAACATTCCTGGTTCTGGTGGTGCAAGAGGCACATTCTTACGAAATAAATTACGAAGAAAGTTTTCTGCATGATTCTCTAACACAGCATCTGCTACTCCTGGTTTTTTATTAAAATGAACAAAATAGAAATCTTCACCAAAAATCTCTTCCATAAACTGAATCCATGGTTTTTCACCTCGTTCTTGATAAGGTAATGCAAGATTTAGTATTTTATTGACACGCTCTGGATGCAAGAGTGCAAGGTTCCAAACTACATTTGCGCCCCAATCATGCCCCACAAAAACAGCATCTCTGTAGTTGTAATAATCAAGTAAGGCCACTAAATCATCTGTTAAATGGGTTATATCATATGCCGTTACTTCTTTAGGGCGCGATGAATTGCCATATCCTCTTTGATTTGGAACAATGACATGATAACCAGCTTTAGCAAGCGCTGGTATTTGATAACGCCAAGAAAAGGCATGTTCGGGAAAGCCATGACAGAGTACAATTGGATTGCCAATATTTTCTTTACCCGCTTCAAATACTTCTAACTCAATTCCATTTATTGAAATTATATTGGATTTGGGAAATTTTAAAGATTTAATTTCTTGTATCATTTCAGTGCCTGTTTTTATCAATAATTAAATCTTCTATTTTTTTAAAATCCTTTGAATTTGGTACGTGTTTAGCATCTTCAATCAAAACAACTTCTTCTATAGAAGAAAATATTCGTTTTGCTCTTTTAATCATTTTTTTTCCGGGAAACATGATATCCTTTTCACAGGCAAAAATGGTAATCGGTGTTTTTATTCTATTTGCATCATTTTTAGATAGTATTGGTAAAGGAGAAAAATCCATATTGCAGTGTTGAAACGTAGAAGACATAAACTCTAATGCAAAATCATCGTATTCAGAAAAAAGTACGTTCATTACCTTTTTAATGTGCTTTTGATTGTTAGTTTTTATAAACTTTTTTAATGGTAGGAACATTTTAAACAAACCTACAAGAGGATTACCATTAACAATATAGACTGGTGCAATTAAGAATACCTGTTTTATAGTCGTTTCATTAAACACTAGTGCTTTTAAGCTAATGAAACCTCCAAAGGAAAAGCCTACCAGGGTCACGTCTTTCAGTCTTAGTTTTATGATTACTTCAATAAGCCATTTTCCATAATCTAAAGATTTCATGTCTAATCGATTCTCTGCACTTTTATTGGGTTGTGCTAACACATCTACTGCATAGACACAATATTTTGAAGCTAGATTGGGGAAAGAATCTAAAATTTGTGGTGCACAACCTCCTGTGCCGTGAATCAGTACTAATGGAGGGTTTTTAGTGTCGCCAGTAATGATAACATTAGTGACTCCAAACTTTGTTTCTATAAATTTTTCTGAATATTCAATATTCAGCTCATTCAACTTTTGATTGTAAAGGGATAAGATTTTTTCTTTTCCTTCTTTTGATTTGAAAAACATGTACTGTTCGTTTTTTGATTGATGATTATGATTGATGATTATGATTGATGTATTTTGAATGTTATGACGAGCGATGATAGGTATTTGTTACACTTTAATTTTTATTATTAATAGCTCAATTTTTGTTTCTACAAATATCTATCAAGAAGCAATATGCTTCTAACCACTTATGAAGCCTTATGTATAAAGTTTGATGATAGATTGAAAATTATGACGCAGTTCTATAAATTATGATGCAAACAAGCCTTTCTATTAAATCTTATTTTAATTTTTCTGATTTCATATACATTTTTACCAGTAGTTTATTTTTCAATGATTAGGTTTTCCAAATACCTCAGAGCAGTAGCTATTAAATTCTTTCGATTTTTTGCCTTTTCATTAAAAGAATCCAAAGTCGCTCTGTCCAATTTTCGCCCCTTCACAAAAACATAGGTGGGTTTTTTAAGCGAAGACAACTTAAAAAGCGGGTTTTCATCCACTAATAACAAATTAGCAATCTTGCCCTCTTCAATAGTTCCAAGTTGATTCATCATTGAATGCGTTCGAGAAGCATTGACAGTAGCTGTTTTCAACACTTCATAATTAGAAAGGCCAGCTTCTTTGTAAAAGGCCAGTTCTGTATGAATTGAAAACCCTGGAAGCGTAACTCCAATACCACCATCAGTGCCACAAATTATAGGTACTCCAGCTTCATGCAGTTTATTAACGATGTTCATGTGAAAATCATGCTGTTTTTTTATCCGCTCAACGGTCGTAGGATCTTCTTGCTTGGCATTATACCAACGCTCAAATTGTCTTTTGCTATCATCCATTTTAATGAGTGGATTCATATACTTCAATGATTCTGAATCTAAAATGTCATCATCCATCATCATTTGATAAATATTATGAAACACCGTAAGTGTAGGACTATAACTTGTATGTTTAGACGCGGAAATAGAATCAATAACAGCCTGAAGCTTAAGGGTATCTAAATCAAACTGCAAAGGTTGCTGCACAATTTCTTCAGCATGTTCAATGGATTTGATTTGTGGGTTTAAATGATATGAAAATGGTACTTTTTGAGAAGGGTGAGCAACAATGTCCATTTCAGAAATCTTGGCTTGTTCAATCACTGCATCAAAAACTTCCTTATCCAATCCATAATACGTTTTGATGAAATCGTAACCTCTGTCTTTATATTCTACAACCTTGTCTTTAGCTTCACTCGGATTACTTAGATTTAAATTGTCATCACCAATGAATTCAGAGCCTGTTAGTTTTGGTCCTGTTGTAAAAAACGATGGTGAAAAAATATTTTCTTCCATTACATCTTCTTTAATTCTTAAATGCATTGGCATACCCCAAAGATTTCTAACTGCTGTTACACCGTTGGATAGGTAGAGTCCGAGTTCATATCTATCCCACACATGCACATGCATATCTATAAGTCCTGGTGTTAGGTATTTGTTCTTTGCATTAATAATTTCAATCCCTTTGACCTCAATAGTGTCTGCAATCTTTTCAATAACTCCTTTTTTTATATACACCATTTTATCAACTAAAACAGTGTCCTGATTCATTGGGATGACATTGACTTTTTTTATCAGGTAAGAATTATTAGATGCAGTTTCATTCTTATTAATCTCAAGGTAATTTGTTCCTGATGAATCAACCCAAAGTGTAATGATTCCTATTAGCACAAGCAGGCCAATGAGAGCGAATACAATTTTTAAAAGTCGTTTTACTATTTTCATTTGGTTAAATTTAAACATCAGATTATATCAGTCAGAAATAAGTGGTAGTTGTGGTTATATTTTTTCTTTTCCTTCTTTTGATTTGACAAAAATACACTGTTCGTTTTTTGATGCTTCGACTGGGCTCAGCACGAGTTGATGATTTATAAATTGGGAAAATCCATAGCGAGCTAAATAGTGATGACCACATTTCCTCTTTTATGACCCATCTCCACATATTTATGAGCTTCGGCCATTTTTTCTAAAGAATATACTCTATCAATAACAGGTCTTAGTTTCTCTTGTTCTGCTAACCTTTTTAAATTAAAAAAAGCTTCTTTTGGTGTTAATGGAGTGCCATGATCTATGGATATGTATTTGCCATTCAAAGCCAATACTTTTTTGCTCTTTTCTTTTAGTATCGATGATTTTGAGTTGCCTACGGCATCAATCACATATTTATACCTTTCCAATTGTTTTTCAGCATTTTCTATCGTGTAGTCAATCACCTTATCACTTCCTAAAGAAGTTACTAATTCGAAGTTTCTACCACTACAAACACTAGTGACATGAGCACCCAAATGCTTCGCCAATTGAATGACCATTGTGCCTATACTTCCTGACGCTCCATAAATTAAAACATTGTCGCCCTTGTTTATGCTCGTCTTTTTTAATAAATGAGTAGCAAGCAAGCCACCATAAGGTATCGCTGCAGCTTCCTCAAAACTAAGATTTACAGGTTTTAGGGCTAGATTCCAATCTTCTGGTAAACAAATATATTCTGCATAAGAACCAAAACGAAGTTTGGTAGGCGAGATTGAACCATACGCAAAAACCTCATCCCCAATTTCGAACAATGTTACATCTTTACCTTTACGCTCAACAATACCAGCTGTTACCATCCCCAATACAGGGTTTCTTGGACGGCCAAAACCAAATATGAGTTGGAGTATAAGTTTAGGAATGAAAGGTTCATTCATTCTCCGAATTAGAACATCGCTTGTGGTAACTGAAGTTGCATGTATCTTTATTAGTACTTCATTAGCTTTTGGTGATGGTTTTTTTACATGACTTAGCACCAGATTATCTACCTCCCCATATTTTAGACATTCTATTGCTTTCATAATTGTTTTTGTTGATAGCAAAGTTGGTTAAAATGTGGGGTACAAAAGTTCGCATTTTGAAATTGGAACAAACCTTTCCTTTTCATTATTCCTTTTTAAGAGCATAGATAACTTTTGCATCTACCCAAAAAACATCTACATTTTCAAAATCGTCTGATCCAACATTTCTACTAAAGAAAAGGTACTTGCCATCTGGCGTTATACTTGCTGAAGCTTCCCAGGCGTTGGTGTTTATTTTATCTCCCAAATTAATTCCATTACCCCAAGTACCATCTTTTTGTTTAAAACTGATGTAAATATCTGAATCTCCATAACCATCTTCTCTTTGAGCATCAAATAACAAATACGATTCATCTGGTGCTATAAAAGGATGGCTCAAAAAGGTTCCTTTATTTATTGCTTTGGGTAAGGCCTTGGGCTCTTCATGTTTACCGTTAATTAAACGCGAATAGCGAATTGGAAACGTTGAATCATTCTCTTTATAGGTGTCAAAATAGTACGTCCCATTTGAAGATGATGAGAGGCGCATAATATACATAGAATCATTACTTACAGTTGGAGGTTCTAGTTTTTGTAATTCTGACCATCCAGATTCCGTTCTTTTTAAATATCTGTCACCTAAATGCATGGTTTGTCCATCTGGGGATATTACCGGTCTTCCTATCCATGGAGATGCTATTTCAGATTTCTTCCATTCCCCATTAATTTCGCTGTATTTGTATTCGTAAAAAGCTGATTTTTTATTTTCTTCTCCTCTTCTAATAAAATAAAACGCTTTCATATCTGGGGTGAATGCACTATTGACTTCATACAAATCCGTAGACACAAGACCTGGAGCAAATGGTAAAGGTCTTAATCCTGGTGGTTTTTGTCCCAGATATGGGTTTTTAATGGTTGGTATATTATTATCTTTAGTTTTTTGTTTTTTTGCATCACAAGATTGCAAAGAAAGTATTCCAGCGATAAGTAGTGTTATGAAGGTCTTTTCCATTTTGATATTCAAATTATTATTGTTTTTGCTAAAACCTATATCCTATACGCAAGTGCATATTTAATTCCATTTCACTTTTGTTGTTTAAATAACCAGCACGTTTAGCAAATGTGTAACTAAATCCTGCACCAAGACCTGCTTCATAATTAAAGTGTTTACCTAAATTTCTTCTAATTCCCCAAGTGGGTATAATAGAAAAATCACTTACCACAGGAGCATCGTCAGTATTGAATAAGACAAACCAATCTGGATGATAACCCATTTTTAAAGCAATAAAGTTGCCACTATTCCCATCAATTCTTTTTGAGTTTTTTGAACGTTTTTCGAGGTTATAATAAAATCTTGGCTCCACAACTATTACAGGTGTTAGTAGAAATGGAGAATCATAATCATCATAATACGTAGATTCCCAAATACCAAAATCAAAACCAATCTCTGTTCTCAGTGCTAGGGTATTTGATAGTTTTGCTTCATTATATGCCCAGATTCCTAGAACTCCAGTTTGTAATCCGAATGTTGATTTTTCTACACTTGTGTTTTGAGCTTTGGCGATTAATGTTAGTCCGCACAAAGTCAAGGTAATTAAAGTTTTTTTCATGATGATGTTTTTTGATTAATGATGATTATTGATTGATTGATATTTGTATGAAGTTTACCTTCTTGAAAAAGTAGAATTAAGTAATGGTTTTAGTTATTTTGTTTTTTTGAAATGCTTCCGTTCGCTTTATTTGTTCTTCGAGATTCCATTCAAAATCAAATCTATTCTTTCAAAATAAAAAGATTGAATCGAGTCCGATTTCAGTTCTTTGCTGGATGTAGTGCTATTATATTTTCATATTCATTGCCTCAGTGACTTCACTCAACGTTCCAATAGCTGTTTCTCTCGCTTTACTTATACCTTTAAGCAAAATATCCCTGACATAATCTTTATTTTTTTCAAGCTCTATTCTTTTTTTCTAATAGGCTCAAAATATGTGTTTATGGCTTCTTCTGTTAGCTGTTTAAGTTTTCCTGAACCTTGGTCGCCAATTTTATCAGCAATATCTGTTGGACTTTTATCTGAACATAAGGAAGCTAACTTAAGTAAGTTGGAAACCTCTGGTCTGTTTTCGGGGTCGTAAGATATGTAACGACTTGAATCAGTTTTGGCAGATTTTATTAGTTTTGCTGTTTCGTCAGCTGTTGACTTTATCATAATTGAATTGTTGCGACTTTTACTCATTTTTTGAATACCGTCTAACCCAAGAATAGTAGGGGTATCAGTAAAAAATGCAACTGGTTCTGTAAAAATATTTTTATTGAATTTGGTATTAAAGCGCTTTGCAATTTTCCGAGTTAATTCTATATGAGGTAATTGATCTTTTCCAACAGGAACCACATTACTTTTACAAAACAAAATGTCAGCAGCTTGATGAACTGGATAGATATACATTCCTGCATTAATATTACTCAGTCCTGAAGCAGTAATTTCTTCTTTAACAGTTGGATTTTTGTTTAATTCTGAACTGGAAACTAATGTCAGAAATGGAATAGTTAGTTGATTTAATTCAGGAATATGACTATGTGGAAAAATATGAGTTTTATAATTTTCAGGGTCTAATCCACAGGCTAAATAGTCCAAAGTTAGTTCATAGGTGAATTTTGAAATTTCATTAAAAACATTTCTATCTGTCAACACTTGATAATCAGCAATTAAAATATAAGTCTCAATTCCCAAGCTTTGTAATTTTAATCGGTTTATAATAGAGCCAAAATAGTGTCCAAGATGCAAATTACCTGTAGGTCTATCTCCCGTTAATACGCGGTACTTTTGAGGATTCTTATACAAATCATTTTCTAATAATTTACTTTGCTCTTTTGCTTTTTCAAAACTTTTATTTATCATTTAGCTTGTTTGAATGAAACCTAACAATTAGTTAGGAATAATTAAAAATTTTTGTTCGCATATTAACTTGATTCCTTGTGAGCAAACGATTTATGTGGTTTACGAATCATTGCTATTCCAATCCATACAAACCAAACAATCTGACTAATCCCAAAAATTTCTTTGAATACGACGAAAGGTAAAATGGTTAGAATGCCTGCAAGCGCAACAAGTAGGCCTAAAAAGTTCAATGGTTTTGAGAAAAACGAATATTTTAAAGCTGCTATACTTAAAAGTAATACCCAAATTGCTCCAACAATTTCATTTCCTCCACCAAGTCCTTCTGAAACAATACCAGTACTTGTCCAGATTGATATAGCTTTTTGTGGCTCCTCAATTCCAATTTTAATGACAGAATTAAGTCCAATATTTGCAATCATTCCACTGGCTATAACTAAGCCAACCCAGATTACTCCAAAAACAGAAGCGAGTATCGAAAAATTTGGCAAATTATCTTTTATTTTTTGGTGTATTGAAACAACTAATACAGCAAGTAAAATTCCAAATAAAACATAACTTATTAAGTTTGTTGTTGAAAGCATTACATAGTTTTCAGACAAGAAGTTTACTCTTTCAATATCCGTTGCGTCTGCCTTTGGATACGCTAATATTCCACCATAAACTATAAACGCTATGATGTAGATTAATCCAAGTGAAATTGAGCAAAATCCACCAAGTTTTTGTAATGTTTTTGTATTCATAATTATAAAAAGTTTCTTTTTAATAGGGTTGTGAATAGGGGATAACTCACTATTTATGTTAAAGCTTATAACCAGCTAAAGCCTAACCCTATATTAAAGATTACTGCATCTCTGTGTGCATCTCCTTCTAAAGACGCACGACCCAAAACTAGTTTTGACTGCACATTAAGTGCGAAGTTTTTCTTTTTGTAAATTTCGTAACCTGTACTTGCCATAACAGCGCAACCAAAATTCCAATCGTCATTTACATTGTCTTTAATATCATATAATGCTGGCGAATCTATTGCTAAACCAATTCCACCGTGAATCCACCAACGATCTTTTACCCAATATTGTAGCGATGGAATAAAACCTCCGAAATGCCTGTCATTATCCTGAAATTCATAAATATTTCCTGGCATTGCGGCAGTAATGGCTAGTTTTTCATTTAACATATAGCCCAACTTTAAATCTGGTAAAACAAACGTTCCTTGAGATGTGTCGAACGTTTGAATACCTTCACTATCTTCTAAACTGATTAGACCTCCACCTACTGAAAATTCAATAATAAAGCCATCTCGCTGTGTTGTTGTTGTTTCTGGATTTGCGTTTTGAGCGTATGTTATACTTGATACTAATGCAAAGGCTACGCAAGCCATTCTTGATACCATTTGTTTTTTGATTGTTTTCATTTTAATTGATTTCATGATTGTTCGCTTTTTGATTTTTTGATTTTTGTTTCTGATGTTACAAGCATTAATAGCTAATGCTTAAAAAAAGTGGAATGTGTAATGAGTGATTTTTATTTTTTATGATTTTTTTTGGCACCATATTCTAATGCTGAACCTATGGCAATCCCTAAAACAAACCACAATTGCATATTTGAGGTCAAGTAACCAACTATAGCACCTAGTATAATCCCTATTCCTAATTTTAGACCCTTTCCACTTTTTTCAATTTTCATTTTTGTTATAATTATTAGATTTTTGATAAAATTAAATAGACTTTGCAACCAAAAAGTTCTACTTTAAAAACCAGAACCAAATCTTTTAATCAGCAAACAGCATTCTAATTAATTGATTTTGAATTTTTAGAATAACTGTTCCGATTTGATGGTACAAAGATGCGATGAACCTTGAAGCAACAGTAAACAGTTATGAAGCAAGAGTTAATAAGTTTAGCGCAGTACTATAAATTATGAGGCAAGACTATAAATTATGACGCATTTTTAAATATTACCAAAGAAAACAACAAGCGGTCTATTATTGTTAATAATTTATGAGGTAAAATTAATTGTCAACTTTAAAGAAAAGTTCTAGTTTAAAAATCAAAACTAATTTCAAGCCCCTAAAAGGATTTAAAAATTTTAGGGTGATTATTGGAAACAAACTTTTGGAAGCTTTCATTAGATATCGAGTTAGGGTACGTCATAACCAATAAATCAATTTTACGATCATCAATACTTGATGGGACCTTATATTCGTGTAAGTTTAACTTAAACCCAAGTCGCTCATAAAATCGAATTCTTCTATTATTGATTGAGCTATCTGGTAATTCAACCTCTAATAAAGTGGGATTAGAATTTCCCTTTATAAAATCTTCCAATATTTTGGCTCCATAACCTTTACTTCTTAGAGATTTTGTTACGGCAAAGTGATCTATGTATTGAAAATCTTCAAAATCCCACCACATAACGAAACCGATGAACACATTCTTTTCAATGAATACATCAAACTTGTAAATAGGGTTTTCCAGTAAACATGATTGTGCCTCCAATGTTCTTCTCTCATAAACTGGAAAGGCTTCTTCATAAAGCCCCCAAGCTGAAGCGAAGTAGTCATCATCAATATTATTTAAATTGAGTTGTATCATAAACTAAAAGGACATTAATTATTTGTTTCCGATAAATGATTCATTTCCTGTTTTCACATGTATTAATCGGCAAACTGCACGCGTATTAAAGGACTGTTCAGTAAGCTTACAAAAGTTTTTACATTCATATGAAAACTACCAGCAGCCGTTTCTGTAAACGCCTTTAGTTCTCTGAGTTTTTCTTCATCATAATACACACCGTTTAACAGTACTCCATTGATGCTTTTTGTATTATTTATATCCTGTAAGGGATTTTTATCCAGTAAAACCAAGTCTGCTTTTTTGCCTATTTCAATGGTTCCATAATCCTCGATTGCATTTGAGTAGGTGGCTGGAACCATAGTTGCACTTTGTAAAGCTTCAAGGTTGGTCAACCCAGCAGAAGTCAATTCGTATAATTCATCGTGCAAACTAAATCCGGCAAACACATAAGAGTCCATAACATCTGTTCCTGCCATAATGGGCACCCCCATTCTATGTGCCATGGATAGTTGATTTTTCGAAGCTTCAAAAAATTGTTCACTTACATTTTCACCTTTTCTTTCTAGATTTTTTTCTTTGTTATGGTCTGTATCATATTTCCACCATAACCGCTTTCTAATGTTGGTTACATATTTTAGATTTTCATTGTTGGTAAACTCATTTTTATGCGCATTGGCCTCAAACTTCAAGGTCTGTAAGGTAGGTGTCCAATAAGCTTTTTTTGCTGCATTAAACGCATCAATGCTTTTGCTTGAACACTGTCAAACTGGTGTACAATCTTTGCTTTTGATTTAGAAAAATAGGCTTTCCAATTCGTTGAATGCTTTAAACTATCCGTTTCCGGGAAACATTCGTACATGAATATTCGTCCGTGTTCAAAACTTCTTTGTCCTAGGTTAACCGCATCTTCCAAACTTAGAAACATGGGTTTATGACCTGCTAGATGCAACCCATATTCTGGTGCTTTTAATGCTAATGTTTTATAGGTGTCCTTTGGTAGCTGTTGGTACACCTTAATAAAATCCACCTTTTCATTTTTATAGAATTGTAGCAATGAATCTACTTGGGATGGATTTTGCAGTTTAAAAAAGTCTGGTGCATCTTCAGGAATGGCTTTTACACCATCCATTTGGTAACTGCTTTGTAATACGTATCTAGGTGTAACCCTGGTGTTAAGTTCTAAATCTTTATTCCATTGCAAACGTTCCTTACTACCCACCCAATAACTATCCTTTTCATTCAATTGACCAGACATATCTCTTACCCCAGTAATGCCATTTGCGATGTACAGTGGATGATGCAACCATTCTGAATGTTGATCGGAATGGGTATGCATATCCCATAAACCTGGAATTAGGAATTTATCGGTGCCATCGATTATTAAAGCATCATCGGAAACTATGATATTTGTACTATCAATTTTTGTAATACGAGAGTGCTCAATTAAAACAAACTGATGCTTAGCTATTTTACCTGTTTTAACATCGACAATACTTACATTTTTAATGATAGTTTCTTCGAAAGATTTTGGTGGTTGTAATGTATTCGTTGGCCATATATAAGCTGTTGCCATAACTATAACTACTATAGAAATTAATGCGCAACTAACTTTTAAAAAAATAAAACTTTTTTCTTCATTATTTAGCTTTTAGTAATCCCATTAAGTAACGTTGTAGCTTCCTCTTTTAAAAGATTTTTTTCAATTAGCTCTTCAAGTGTTTTTTTGCTTGTTCTGTGTTTTGAAGATTCAGCTGTGTTTTTGCTACTAATAACTGAAAGTTTTCATTGAAAAAATAAGGTTTACCAAAAGTGATTAAACGCATCCCTTTTTCTAACTTCTCTTTACTATCCTTAGCTCTTTGCACAGGCTTCACTCCTAAAGCATTCACCACAGCTTCCGCCGAAACTTTTGTGGAAGCTGGATTCTGCCCTGTTATAAACTTGCCAGAAATGACCACGTTTTCTAGCATAAAACTACTTTTTTGATATTTTGCACCTCTAGACTTTACGGCATCTTCCAATAAAAATGGGAATTCATCTATCCATTTACTCTTAAAAATTTTTTCTTCCTCATTAGAAAATCCTGTAATCCTTTCATTATCTAAAATATAATTGTTTTGGTGTTTCACATTAATAAAGGCAGAAGTACCATGACAAACAGAAGCCAAAACTGTACCTTTTCGATTGTATAGATTTAGTATTATATCTTGTAATGAAGGGTCATATGGAACATCGAACATTGCACCCTTACCACCAATAATATAGATAGCATCATAGTCATCTGCGTCTACCTGTGAAGTGGCTACTGTTTGTGAAAGTATGGAAGCTGTATTCTTATTTGTAAAAAAAGCATTATTTTTTTCTTTGGTTGCGTCAAATTTATCTGCCACAACACTACCACCTTTAGGACTAGCCACGGTAACCTTACTATTATTTGAAGTAAAAATATTGTAGGCATCTACAAACTCTTCAAACTCAAATCCTGGTCGTGTTTTACCATTATCTTTACCGTAACTACTTACAATTATGAGCACATTCTTTTGATTTTTGGAAGCAGACTGTGCAAAAGTTATCATTGTAAACAATAACAGAACTACAGTTATATATTTTCTCATGATTTAAAATTTATTATTAGACAAAACTAAGTTTAAGCCATTCTTAAACCATTCTGTTTTATGAATCCGAACGAATTAATTTACATGCTCTAATATCCAACTCGAAATTTCTTTTAATGCTATTGGGGAAAACGTTTGCTCTATCTTTTGATATTCGTCCATCTTTCCAGTTTCACACTCTTGAAAAAAGTGGTTTAAGTTTTCTAATTCTATGATTTTATAATCTTGATTACCTCCTTTAATCAAAGCTTGACGTATTCCATTTTGATTTATTTTGGCTTTTACTTGGGTATCTTTACTACCATTTAAGGACAATACAGGAATTTTTAATTTTTCGATTTCAGTAGCAGGATTGTAATTATAAAAATAGCGAACCCAAGGTGTAGTTCTTGTTTCGATTAAACCTTCAATAATTTCATTCACTTTGGCATCATTACCAACTAATGGTTCTAATATAGGAGCAATCGTTTTGTTGTAATGATTTGTCAATTCTTTTTTAATTATTGATAATTCGTTGTCTGAAGACGCAATTTTAATTGCTTTTCTAATGGCTCGTTCATATTCTGCTTCATTTGGTACAGGAAAAGGCCTCATTGATATAGACTGCATTAATGATATTTCACTCCCAGGAATTCCTGTAGAAGCCAATAAAACCATAAAAGACACGCCTTTTGTTTGATTTGCTGCTAAAGGAGCAATAATACCACCTTCGCTATGACCTATTAATCCGATATCATTAGCATCAATATCTGCTCTTGATTTTAGATACTTTACAGCACTTACTACATCTGTTGAAAAATCTTTTGTAGTAGCATTACTAAAATTACCTGTCGATTTTCCTACACCACGATCATCAAAACGCAAAACTGCAATACCTTGGCGAGTTAAATGATCTGCAATTATCCAAAAAAGTTTGTGATTTGCAAATGTTTCGTCTCTATCTTGTGGACCACTACCACTTATTAAAATAACAGCTGGAGATTTTCCAGATTTTTTAGGTATGGTTAATGTTCCAACAAGTGATACATTAGCTTCCTTATTCTCAAAAACTACTTCTTCTTCATTATAGGGATACGGTTTAACAGGTTCTTGAGGTCTATTATTTTTAGCTTCCAATTTTAGCTTTCCTTTTTTCAAGTTTAAAGGAAGTTGATTCACACCTTCGGTAAATGTGCCTTCAAACTGTTTTAATGTTTGATTGAATTTACCTTCGTACTTTACACCTAAGTTTGCACCATCTATAAGTAATACACCATTTTCAAAAGTCGTTTTTTGAGGTTTTAGAGCAGTAACACGTTGCTTGGGTATTGAAAACTCCGTAACATATTCATTTTCAATGTTTTTAATATTAAAAATAAAACTGATTTCTTTGTCTTCTCCTAATTTTGCTGTTCCGTTCCATATGCCTGTAATGTCTTGAGAAAAACTCAAAACCGAGTACATAAGTATAGCGCATGTGATGTGTATTTTTTTCATTTTATGAAGTTTAAATGTGTTAGAATTTGAACGTATTTTTCCTATCCGAATAACATTCAGAATTAAAATAAATACGTTACCTAGTTATGATTATTAGATTATGATAGGGCTAGTCTTCTAGTTCCTGCAATATGGTATTTGCTGACTCTGTTGCCTTCTTGTATTTTTTTAGTACCCATTGTGAGAATATAAACAAGACCCCAATACCAGAAGGGACTAACCAATTTAGCTTTTCTGTCATTGTAAATACATCGATATCTTTTATGATTTTACCAAATACAATAACCAAAGCTACCAGTACTAAAAAGCTGGTGTAAAAACTTATTTTTTGAATTTGCATAAACTTTGATTTACCTTTTGCATATGCTTCTACAGTTTCTTTAAAAGTGCTTTTAGATATATGCACAGACTTCATTTTTTGAATTGATTTTAAAGACAGCACAGGTAGTACCAAACAAGCAATAATTGCAAATACACCTGAAAGCTTTAAGTACCATACATCTAATGAATTAAAATTGCTAATAATAAACAGTACAGCAGCAAAACACATGAGTGCTGATATTGATTCTGGGACAGATATAGCCCGCATTTTAGTATTAAAACGTTCCTTGGTTAAATCTATAATCAATTGATCTGTCAATATTTTTTGTTGGTCAACTTTGTGACTCATATCTACCCATTGGGATTTCATTTCTTCTAGTTCCATTATTCTATTATTTCTTAATTTGAGATTTTAATTTGCTTTTAATCCTACCTAAACGTGTACCAATATTGGTATTTGTAAAACCAGTTATTGTAGCAATTTCATCATAGTTTTTACCTTCCAAATAAAGTAGTATAATTCCTCTTTCTACAATGCTGAGTTTTTTTATATGCGCATATAACAGTGTTACCCGTTCTTCCATAACCGTGTCAACATGGTCTATTTTATTTAAAAGAAAATCGTCAATGGATATTCGAGTTCCTTTTCTTTTTTCTTTTTTCAAATTGTTGATTGCGGTATTTAGTGCAATACGATACATCCAAGTACTTATTTTAGAATGCTCTTTAAAAGAATCGTAAGATTTCCAGAGTTGATACACAATTTCTTGGTATAGGTCCTTTTGATCTTCAGTATTATTTGAATAAATTCTAGAAGTTTTATAAATAATACCTTCGTTTTCTTTTATATCCTGAATGAATTTCTTTTTTGAATGCATTTAAAGATTATTACACTCTATTAGTTTATGAAGTGTCTAAAAAATCACAAAAAATGTGGTTTTAATTTTATAAAATATCCGTAAGGCATTGTTTTTCAAATATATACTATTTTAAAAAACTAACTAAAATTATATCGATAGAGAGCTTATAAAAGTAAAGTAAGAAATATAAGACTACTTTTTTTGGACACTTTTTAGGTAAGTGTTTGGTGTTGTGCCTTCTATTTTTTTAAAAAACGTATTAAATACGGTTTTAGAATTAAAACCACTATCGTATGCCACAGCCATTATGGTTAATCCTTTGTTTTCTTCTAGAAGAACGCGCTCTTTAAATTCGTTAACCCTAAAGGTATTGATATACTCAGAGAAGTTTTTTTGAAACCCCAAGTTTAATAATTGCGAGACATAATTGGCAGGAAGTTCCAAGTAAGAAGCTAAATCTTTTAAGGATAGGTCTGGATTTAAATACAGTTTGTAGTCTATCATTATTTGCTCTAGTTCCTTGCAGTACTTTTTGATTTCGTTGGAATCTAGTAAAGCCTGTTTATACTTCTTTTTCTGTTTATAATTTAAATTATCTGGAATGGCTTTTAGCATGATGTCTTTAAACCTTTTGTGATTTTTAACAGGTTTAAGAATTGGTGATGGATTAAGTAATAAAATTACGGGCAAACGATTATTGTATGCTTGAGTTATTAAATCAATTACCTTTTCGTTATTACCTAACAAGGCATTTACTAATATCAAAAACGTAAATGCCTTATCTACAAGATCAGTATTTAAATACGTCTCTAATTCTTTTAATCCATCATTACACTTTTCCGTTTCATTGAGTTTTGCATAGCACATGGTTTCACCTCCTAATTTGGTGAGGTCTTTCACAGAAACTCCTTCAAGTGAACCGAAATATGTCAAAGCTTCATTTGGTTTGCCTGACATCAATAAACAAATCCCTATATAAATTGGTGGAAAGGGTAACTTAGGGTCTAAATCTAATGCCTTTTTTAGATAAGGTATCGCAGTTTTATAATCTTCCTTCAAGTAGTATAAAAAACCCTTGTAATGATGATTTATAGCGGCATAAGGATCTAACTGTAAGGCTTTGTCAAGATAATTACTTGCCGCATCTAATTTTCCTTCTACGGTCAAAAAATTAGAAATGGTTAAGTAAATATCGTCTGCTTGTTGCATCTCCAAAGCCTTATTGGCATGTTCGTAAGCTTTCTTAAGATTCCAGTTTTGCCAGCATTCTATCCAAGCCAAATTCAATTGTGACCTTGATGAGTTTGGGTCTAGCTCTAATGCCTTTAACAAATAAGGTTGGGCCTTCTCGTATGCTTCAAATGCGGGCAAAAGCCCCATAGTTCCCATATTAACATAGGCTAGATTTATATCTAAATAGGGATTTGAAAAATTGGGTGATTTATGTATTACTTCTTTTAAGATATTGATACCCTTTATAGAGTTTTTATAATCTAGTTTCATGATGTAGTACCTTCCTTTCAAATATTCTCTATAAATAGCTACAGGTACATCAATAGCTTCTACTAGCTTATCTTCGATTTCGAGATGCCCTATGTGTTCGCGTAATTTTTCAGCGATAAACAGACTAATTTCATCTTGAATTTCAAAAATATTTTCAGGATTTCTATCAAAAGTTTCTGACCAGAAATGAAAGTCATCCAAAGCATCTATCATTTGCACAGTAATGCGCATTTTATTTTTGGATGTCCTTACACTGCCTTCTATAAATGTAGCTACCTTTAGTTTTTCCCTTATTTCTTTAGAGGTTGCTTTTTTGTTTTTAAAATAGAAGGAAGAAGTACGAGAGGTCACTAATAATACCTTTATAGATGCTAAGGCGTTAATTATTTCTTCGGTTAAGCCATCGCAGAAATATTCATTGTTAATATCATTACTCAAATTAACAAATGGCAAGACAGCTATTGATTTCTTATCGATTACAGGCATTATTCAAAGCTAAATTTACAAAAACCATATAGTTTATTTAACGATATATGGGAGAACCTTGCAAATACTTCTAAAGCTTGAAATGCCATAGAAACAAGTAACCAATTTGGATTCCATATTTACTTCTATGTATATCAATGATACCCCTTTTCAAAATAACTTTTTCAGGGCCTTAAACCTAGATACCGAAAAACAGGAAGTAAAGGTCATGGACTTCACTCTATTCCATAACTATTTGTGAGATGATACCAAATCCATTAAATTAGCCTATGGGGCTCGTTTTCTCAAATATCTTTACAATGGGACTCACCGCATCGTTACTTTTGCTTTGATCAATAGGTGCAACCCTGCAGCCCCTGTCCACGGAAAAAAATAGCCAAAAGGAGAATCGAATAGGCCTTTTTTGCCAATGATATACTAATAAGAATTTGGTTATTCCTTTAGGGAATACCAAACCGGTAAGGAAATACTACTATTACCTGAAAATATAATTTTTAACGGGACTTCTGCATCTTTAATATTTTCTTCATTCACATCCTTCCCCGTTCCATAATTAAGTTGTGCATTATTGTTTTTATTCACATTGACCACAGCTACCATCCTACTTCCTTTTTGTAGCTTTTTACTGATTAGTTTAGAATTGTCGAAAGACACTTGCGTTTTTTGATTCGGTGTCAATAAATTTCTTTGTTCTCGATCTGTAGCATAACTCGCTCTACCAATATAATAGCTTAAATGAAAGTAGTTCCCTTCTGGCGTTAAGTGATATAGGATAACGGAATAATCCACATCTTTTTTATTGATAGTAAATTCAAGATTTCCGAGGAAGGATCCATTTATAATCACATCCTCCTCTAAGGGTTCCGATTTAAAAAGCAATCCATCCTTTATATTGATGTTTTCTTTTTCTAAAGGCCAAGGATAATACCCTGTGTTATTCATGCTTTCTCTATCTTTAAAATCAACGGTTAAGTTAATTTTGGAAGCATTCGATTTCGATTTAAGCGCATAAAATTCATCCGATTTAGCATCACTTAAATGAAAAGTCAAGGTATCGTTGGTCATGGCACTTAAACTCGGTTTGTGCATCCATGTATTGGTTCCCATTACCTGAAAATTCACTTTATCCTTTAGAATACTTGGTTTTTCTTTACCTTTTAAGATGTAATCGAACCATTGATAAACCAAGTCATATCTAATGTCAATTAAGGCGGTTTTATCTAATTTGTAATTCCTTAAGAACTCCTGAGGTTGGGTTTGTGCCGTCCAATGATCGTAAGGTCCAACCAATACATAGTGATTTGGATTTTTTACATACTTAGTATGCTGGTCATAATAATATAGGGCTCCTCTTTGAGAATCGTCATAATAGCCTGTTATGGTCAAAATTGGAATGTTGATTTTTGAAAATTCTTGTTTATAAGGAATCATTTTCTTCCAATAAGCATCATAACTAGGATGCTGCATATAGGTATTCCATAATCTATTTACGTGTCCATCCAAGCTATCTAATCTATTAAAGGCAACTCCAGAGGTATACCACGTATTTTTTAAGGTATTCCATCGAGTAAAATCTTGGGAGGCTTTAAAATCCAAAAACTTAGTATTGGTTACATAAAAATTCCAAGAATAGGAATAATTATGTAGTATATTATTTTCCATTGGGTAATCAATTCCTGGTGCAATGGCTACCATGGGAACAATGGTTTTTAAAGCTGGATGCACTTTATATTTCATGGATGCCCATTGGGTAAATCCGTTATAACTACCACCGTACATTCCTACTTTTTGATTGGACCAAGGCTGCTTGCTAATCCAATCAATCACTTCATAAACATCTGTATTTTCATGTTCTAGAGGCTTTACCGCTCCTTTGCTTAATCGTTTCCCCCTTGTATTGGCGATTACTCCAACATAGCCTTTTGAGGCGGATAACATTGCCCCAGTCTCATTGGTACCTGCATAAATAGAAGCAATTAAGATGGCCGGTTTCTTCGCTTTAACAGATTCTTTTCTTTCAACCACTACTACGGAAACCTCTGCCCCATCTTTCATGGGCACTATTATACTGTCATTTATACGATATCTGCGTTTATGGTCTTGTTTTATTGCTTCAAAAAACAGATCTCTTGTGGATTCATAAACCATTTTCAAGAAATATTTGTGGATTAAATTTTGTGCAGTATCATTCGAAATCGTTTCAGTAGTTAAATTTTCATAAGTACGTTCAAAATCAGCAATAAAATAGTCCGTACCATCTCTCGCAATTAATGTGTCATCTAAATTCAGTGCCTGAAAATCATCGGCCTTTGTCACATAGGATTTATATAATTCTCTAAAGGCCACTTGAAAGTTAGGTGTGAGTTTTGCTTTGGCATACTGGTGATATAAATCTAAATAGATCTGTTCCGTTTTTGGCTTGTCCTTAGTTTCTTTCTCGATAGTTGCTATGGCATCGTCATATTTTTCACTTACGATTTGAACCTTGATTAAGTCCAATCCTGCCAATTCTTTTAGCGGATAGGATACAGCCAAAGCTTGCATTTGATTGGCAAGCGCCTTAGCATTGGACTTTGGTACCGTTTTAAATTCAAATCCTTGTCCAAAAGAAGTAAGATGAATTAGAAATAATATCAGCAATATTCTTTTCATGGTTTCCTTTTTAAAAGTGCAATTGAAAAATGCTCAATTTTCATTTTAGTTTGAATACAGTTTTAACTCCTCTTCGTATAAAAAATCATCTTGGGTTTGGATAAGTTTTATGAAATTTTTTATAGCCGGAGCATACAACCACACTTCATCCGTTTTGGCATTATACCCTCTCGAATTTGTAATTACACCTTTGTATTGAATCGTATAGGCCATGAATGTTCCTGCTTCTACTGTTTCTTCCTTAAAGGATAAAACCTCTACATCTTGACTTTGCTTTCCTGTGGTACCATCTTGACTTGTCCAATTTTTTTCATATTTCCACTTTTTACCCACTTCCAAAGGCCAGTCATATCTTGGCGTTTCGCTTTCTTCCGGTTTTACAATGTCTGTTATTGGAATCGTATCATTACCCATTGTCATCCCCAAAACACCATCTGCAATAACTACTTCTCTTGTATCTTCTCCCTCTGAACGTACCTCGCCTTCGGTAGTAACACCTTTATACTTCCAGATCCATTTTTCTCCAACGGAATAATCGGATAAAGTAGGTTGCGCAGCGATTTTTAAGGTGTCATTGGTGCATGAATATAGTCCCATAATGATCAAAACAATTAGAATTACAGGTAGGTGATAATTATTTTTGAAGTTACACATCGTTCTATTTTTTTAATTAAAATTTTATTTCTGAAGCAAAGAAATGATGAATATATACATGTGTAAAGGGAAAGTACAGGAACGTGAATAAAAGAAAATAAGCGTAAAATTAATTTACAAACCAATCAATTATAAGCTATTCCAGTTTTTAAACTTAACAGACTGTCGGCTTGAAACTTCAATCTTTTCACCAGAAATCAAGATGATGTGTAGCTTATTATTAAAATGCGGGTGAATTTCTTTAATAAAATGTGTGTTGATAATTTGACTCCTATTGGCTCTAAAAAACACGGTGGTATCTAACTTTTTTTCAAGTAGATTTAATGAACGTTTGATCATAGCCTTTTTACCACCAAAGTATAGGCGCGCATAATTATCCATCGATTCAATATAGTAGATATCAGAAATTGGAATGAAATAACATTTTTCGCCGTCTTTAATAAAAATCTTTTTATGCATGGGCAAAACATCTTGTGACACCTTTGCCTTCTCTGCCAACTCCTGTTTTACTTTTTCTATGGTTTTTGCAAAGCGTTCTTCCCGTAAAGGTTTAACCAAATAGTCCAATGCGTTTAATTCGAAAGCTTTTACAGCGTATTGGTCATACGCAGTTGTAAAAACAACTTCTGGAACGGTGGTTAATTCTTCTAATAAATCAAATCCTGACTTTTCAGGCATGTGTATGTCCAAAAACAATAGGTCTGGATCTTCGTCCGCTACTAATTTTATAGCCGCATCCACATTGTTTGCCTCTCCAACCACGATAAATTCCGGATATTTTTTTAAAGCACGTTTTACCTCTTCTCGCGCTAAACGTTCATCATCGATAATAACCGCTTTATATGTTTTCATCTGCTCTGTAGGGTACTAGTATAGTCGCTTGTACTATATTATTAGCTATTTCTTCTAAAGTAAAAGAAGCCTCTTTATTATATTGAAGCTCCAAGCGCTTCTTTAAGTTCATTAAACCTAAACCATTTGCAGATTTAGTATCATTTAATTTTCCTGGATTTTGAACTTGTATATAGACTTGATCTCCGTTCTTATCAATTTTCAAAGTTATTAACCCACCTTCAATAACTTTGTCAATTCCGTGTTTAATGGCATTTTCTATCAATAATTGGATGCTCAAGGTTGGAATTTTAAAATGGGCTAACGTCTTATCAAGAGTGATGTCTATTTCCAATCGTTCTTCAAAACGAAGTTTTTCCAACTCTATGTAATCATTTACTAAAGCTAATTCGTTTTTTACTGAAATTAAGTCTTTATCTTTTTCATATAAAGAGGAACGTAATAAGTCGGACAATAAGTCTATCCCACGTCTGGCTACATTAGGGTTCTCAACAATTAAGGACTTTATGGAATTCAAGGAATTAAATAAAAAATGTGGGTTTAGTTGAGCCGATAAATTATCTAATTGTGCTTGTTTCGCCACTAAGGAAAGTTGAGCATATTCTCTTGCCGTTACAACTTCTTTTTGATAATAATGATACAGATGATACGCTAAAATCCAGATAGACATTAACCGTAAACCGGTAAGTAATATGGGATCCCAATAAAGAAGCGATACCCATATATTCTTATCTTCTTCCGCTATCAAGGTCCAATAGCCATACCACTTCAAATTGTTTAAAAGCACATATAAAAAAGCCAATAAAAGTATACTGGGAATTACACGAACAAGCAGCTTTTTAATGGGTAATTGACTCCAATTTGCCTTTAAAGCATATGTTCTGTACATGTGGGTCAGGAAAATTCCAATGGCAACATCTAAAACATAATTACAGAAAGTGTAAAACACCCCATAGTCATCTCTTGTGTATACCGTGTATGCCCAATAAACAGAAACAGTACACCATCCTAGTAATTGGCACTTCCAATAAAGGGCGTTTGTTCTATTACTTTTGAGTGTTTTTGTACTGATATTCATTCATATACAAAGAAACACATTGATTTTAAATTCGGAAAGGAAAAATACATAGACGCACGATTGAAGGTTTAAACGTAATTCGAAATAAATTTTTCTCCCATACCTATTACCCTCCCCTCCCCCTATAGCTATTGGGCCAGGGCCTATAATTAGTGTTTACTCGGGTCATTACTTTTTTTAAAATAATACTTATCTGACTTTCCGCTGCAGCATATTCATTGTTAGTTATTTAGTTTGGTATTCATGGCCCTCGTAATAAACTATAATTTTTATAAGATGTTCAAACTTAATTTCGCAACCTGGTAAAGTGCCATAAGCCAAGAAATTACAATTCTACAGGCTTAACACTTTCAAATTGATCAACTAGTATATGCTGTAACGAATCTGGTGTAACCGCTCTAAAATAGCCTAACAAGTCTTGACTGGTGGCATAGCGATTGGTTTTCATTTTAAGCTTACCGTTAGTGGTATTCCAATTTTCCAAAAAGCGTCTTAAAGCTTTATTGACCTGCTCCTCGCCTATTGCCTTTTGAAATTGATACATGTTAATGGCACCTTTAGCATAATAAATATAGTCTTGATTATCTACTAATGCTAGCGTTGGTTCTGCTCCAGATTCTCTGAGTTTGCCTTCTTCGTATTTCTCTAATTGCAACTCTAAAAATTGATGAACCTTTTCTTTTGGATAGTGCGCTTTTAAAACCATCATGGCTGCATATTGAGAAAGTGTTTCCAAAATAAAGTATTGCCCTTTTACATTTGCGGCTTCTACTTGCATAGCAAACCATTGGTGGGCAATTTCGTGTGCAGTTACATAAAATGCCATATCTACATCGGTTTCATCATCAATATCTAAAACAAAACCTATAGATTCTGAGAATGGAACAGTGCCCGGAAATGATTGTGCAAATTGCGCATAACGCGGAAACTCCATGATACGTAACTGTTCATATTGATACGGACTGAAATTTGTGCTATAGTAATCCAATGAGGCTTTCATAGCCATCATCATTCTATCTATGTTATACTCATGACCTTTATGATAGTAAACTTCTAAATCTACTTGTTTCGAAATAGCATCAGATTTTGAAATCCATTGGTCTTTTTTTATGTCATACCTTGCTGAAACAATTGAGTAAAAATCAATCATTGGAATTTCCATTTTATAATGAAAATAATTACGATTATTTTCTGTCCACTCCCTCAATAAATTCCCAGGAACTAAAGCTGTTTGGTTAATTTCTGTTCCTATGACCATTTCAAAATGAATACCGTCAGAATCACTACCAGATCTTGCATTAACTAATTCTTTAGGGTCATTTCTATTTGCTCTATTTGTTCTTTCAGATAAATTATATTCTGAACGTTCATCCCTATCACTTAGCTCATATTTTCTGTTGTAGCCTAATGTTGGAAAGTCTTTATTGTTAAAGAATGTTCCATTTTCAACAATATTAGCATTTGAATTACCTGCTTCAAATCCATTCGTAGTGAATGATTGCTTAAAGTTCATTTTAATTGAATCTCCAGGATTCAAAGAGCTATGCAACTGATAGATAGTATAATCGTAGGTAGCGTATGTATTATTTTCTGTTGCGCCTCCATCAAAAGTGACAGCATCTAATGTGATATTCTCTTCAATTAGTTTCTGAATATGAATCTCATTAATGGGTTGCGCATTGGTGTTTTTTAATATATAATACCCTTCCACAGTATAATCTCTTGATGAAGGATACAATTCCACTTTTAAATTCACATCTACTATTTTGGGCTGTGGTACATATTCAAACTGTTTGAGTTCTTTTTCATAAGCTACTCTAAATTCAGTTGCTTTAGTATTGGTCCAATAGGTGTTTAAAATATTCGTATTGTAAAAGATTAAACTTCCCATTAGTATAAATACTAAAAAGACCATAGAAGCAACTATAAAAAGCGGCTTGCTCAATCTGTTTTTGCTAGCTCTTATGCGTTGCATTAAATTGGTTTCAGTACCTCTTACGTTTACTAAAGACCCAATAATTAGTAATAGTATTCCGAAGAGAAACCAATACAATTTAATTAACAGATAGGGTTTTAAAAAATGACCATAACCATTCATATCAGAATACGTTCCTAAAGCACTGCCTCCGAAAAAATATAAATCGTGATCAAACCCGAATAAACCTAAAGCAACATTGGCAATAAAAAATACAATCACCAACATTATGCCTACAAACTTATGGTTTACCATAGATTGAATAAAAAATGCAATGCATGTATACAGTGCTAAAAACGGTAAAATCTCTAAGAAGAAACCATAAAAATAGACTTGGAATTCATATTTGTAATACCCTCTTAATGTTTGAAATATAATTCCCGACCCAATTAAAGCGAGCATGAGTACAACATAAATTAAGTTCAACCCAATGTACTTACCGGCTAATTTTAAAAAGCTAGACATGGGTGTTGCATCATAAATTAGATTGAGCTTTGCACTCCTCTCCTTCCAGACCAATTCTCCGGAATAAAAGACCAAAACGATGATAAAGAAATAAATGGATGTTTCTTGAAGTTCTTCAACAATAAAGTAGGTTGCCGGATAGCTATCAACGCCATATACCGTACCGAGATTTACGGAATTAATGAGGATGATAATCATCCCACAAATAACAATTCCCCAAAATGATGCTTGCTTGCAAATACTGATAAAGTAAAACCACGAAAACTCTTTTAACTGTGTCCATTTAGATGGTAAACCATATTGTTTTTTAACTTTAGGGATTTCTATATCAGTATTTACATAGGCACTTTTAGCTGCCAATTTTTGAATTCGTTTTCGCTTTGATTGCTTTTCTTTAACAACATTAAAATTGAATTTTTTATAACCATAGATTAGCGCAAGTATTCCTAGAGTTACCCAAAACAGTTTGTTATACATCAATACCCCTAAAAAAGTTAGTTCTTGTGTACTTTTTTCTAACGCTGACCAAGACTTTGTCGCAAAAGTGGTTGTTGTTAGCGAAAATGGATCTAGAATGGCTTGCCAAAATTCATGAGTGATAGCTTTGGTTAGCATAAAAATCACAAATAAAATAATACCTTGTGTATAGACTACCACCAGGTTTCTGCTTAAAGCACCTGTAACAAAAAATAACGAAGCTCCAAAAAACAACGTTGGTAACGTTACCATTAAAAATGTCTTTATATAAACAATGGCATTAAACCCTAATAGATCTTCTGGATTATGCCATGGCATAAATTCGCTTAGCATCATGCCAAATAAAATACCTGTAAATGCAAATAGCAAAACTGCAAACGATCCTAAAAATCGACCTTGTAAATAATCTTTTTTGTTGATTGGTGCAGAAAATAGCAATGATTCAATATTGTATTCAAAATCCCTTAGTACGGAAACGCCCATTATCATTGACGCTAAAATCATAAATATACCGGTAATGGCTCCCATAGTTTTTGCAATCACTATGGGTGAATTATTTTTCATCAACCCCATGTCTGAACCTTGAAAAATAAAGTCAACACCAACAATTGAAAATAGAAATAGAAAAAGGAAGAATACATAGGTGTCCGGTCGTTTAATTCGGTATTGTATTTCGAACTTAAAAATAGTATACCACATAACTAATTAGATTTAAGGTTAGTATTATTGAATATTTCCGAAAAATAGACATCCTCTAATTCGGCATTAATAAGCGAAAAGCCGTCTCCTGGATTCGTATCACTTACGATATGAATGGTTGGTTTTCCAAGAAATAATCGTTCACTGATGACCTGATAATTTTCTTTATATAGGTTCAATTCTGATTTTTCGATTGTTTTTTGATAAACTCTACCTTTTAAACTTTCTAGAATCTTTAGAGGCTTTCCTTTTAAACAAACTTGCCCTTTATTAATAATGGCCATATTTGTGCAGAGTTCTTTGACATCGTCAACAATGTGTGTGGATAAAATAACCACGGTATGTTCCCCAAGCTCGCTTAGAACATTGTAAAATCGATTGCGTTCTACAGGATCCAATCCTGCTGTTGGTTCATCTACAATAAGTAACTTCGGATTGTTAAGTAAGGCTTGTGCAATACCAAAACGTTGCTTCATCCCACCAGAAAATCCTTTAAGATTTTGTTGTCGCACCTCATATAAATTGGTTTTATACAATAGCGCTTTCACCAATTCTTTGCGTTCGTTTTTATTAGTGATGCCTTTAAGCACTGCGAAATGATTGAGTAATACCTCGGCAGATATTTTTGGATACAAACCAAACTGTTGCGGTAAATAACCTAATACCTGCCGCAATTCATTTTTTTGTTTTAATACATCGATGTCTCCAAGAATAATGGAACCAGCATCGGCTTCTTGCAGTGTTGCAATAGTTCGCATTAACGTAGACTTGCCTGCACCATTTGGGCCTAATAGACCAAACATGCCTGTCGGTATATCTAGTGAAATGTTTTGTAAAGCTTTGATTCCGTTTGAATACGTTTTTGATAGATTGTCAATTCTAAGTTCCATACTGTTCGTTTTTTGATTGATTGAGGCAAACTTATGGTGGGCCTTAATTGTAAAAAACAAAAAGTGACACATCTCATGTTAGGCGTGATACAAGACCTTAAGAAGGGTGCAAACGTACTTTATCCCTACTAAGTAGGTGTTTATCCCTCTGTATCTATTGTTTGTCAACTAATTTGTAGGAGGAATTTTATTTAATTAATCTTGACCTATGAAGTTGAAAATATCAGATAGAAAAAAGAAAATTATAAACAGGGTTTATAAGATATCCCTTGTAATTATAGGTTTAGTCATTGTAATCTTTAATGACACTTTTGGTAAATTAGAAGGGTTTGCTGAGTTTGTTGTATTGTACTTTATTCTCTTAATCATTACAATTGCCCACTGGGTTTTTAAACAGATCAAATCAATTATTCGATTAAAGAATGAAAAAGAAAAAACAGAATTACTGCATTTAAAAAGTCAGGTAAACCCACATTTCTTCTTCAATACACTCAACAATTTGTATGGATTAATGGAAAAAGATTCTAAGGAAAGGGAAATGGTACTTAAACTTTCTGATATGATGCGATATAGTATTTATGAGGGCCAAAAAGATCGGGTTAGCCTCAAACAAGAATTAGATTACTTAAAAAACTATATTGAACTTCAAGGAATACGCTATCATAAAAAGTCTGATGTTCAATTTAATTCTGAAATTGAGCATCCGCAAGTTAAAATTATGCCTTTACTATTTATTATTCTAGTAGAGAATGCGTTTAAGCATGGCTTGGAAAATTTAGAAAAAGACGCGTATATCCATATTAATTTAACCGAAAAGGATAATAACGTAAACTTCACAATTGAAAATAATTTTGAATTACAACAAACACCCAATACAGAAGGTATTGGTTTAAAAAACTTAAAGAGAAGATTAGAGCTAGTTTACTCCAATAAGCATTCTCTTTCTTTTGACGTAACCGCCAATAGTTATAAAGTTAAACTATCTCTAAAATTAAAATAATGAGATATCTAATCATAGATGATGAACATATAGCCCACAAGATTATCATGGAATATTGTGAAATGCTTCCGCATATGAAGTTGCAGAAAAACTGTTATAGCGCTTTGGAAGCGCTTGAGTATTTGAATACACATCAAGTTGACTTAATCTTTTTAGATATAAATATGCCCAAATTAAAAGGATTTGAATTTTTAAGAACCTTATCATCACCTCCTAAAGTTATTGTCACGACAGCCTATAGTGAATTCGCAATTGAAGGCTACGAATTAAACGTTGTAGATTACCTGTTAAAACCTTTTAGTTTAGAACGTTTTTTGAGTGCTATTAATAAAGTAACGTCTTCGACCATTAGTACAATAAGTATGGCAAGGCAGCAGAATATAAAGCCTGAAGGACAACATATTTTTTTAAAGCAAAATAATAGTCATGTTCAGTTAGCTATAGATTCCATACTATTTATTGAAGCTTCTGGCAACTATACCAAAGTTGTTACTACTGATGGCATCATCAGCATTCGAGAAAAAAATATCGGATACGATACAATTATTTTCAGACAATGATTTTCTTCAAGTTCATAAGTCTTTTGCCGTTGCAAAAAAGCATATACGTAGTGTAGAAGGCAACAGAATTTACATTGGAGATCATATTGTGCCTATTGGTAAACTGTATAAAACAAATATCATTCAATTATTGAAATAAGTAATTGTTTGTTCTAACAGTAAGTTGCCAACTGTTTTGTGTATGTGTAGTAGCGAATTTAGAAACACTAACTTTCAAAAAGTAATTTACAAAATAAAAAATAATAGCGATTTGAATTAGAACTCAAATCACTAGTTCTTATAGACCTCTTAAGTTTGATTCTTTTTAAATTGATTGTATAATAAGAAAGAACAAAAGAGAGCTTTAAGGTTAGTAATTAAGGTGAAGCTTAAAACTTCGATAATCCCAAAGCTTCGGGAGTAATACTCTCTTTGTTGTATGCCTTTTTAATTTAATTTTACTCGTTGCTAGGTCTTATGCCAAACATTAATAAATAACCTATCATCCAAAATTCTCCGATGGTTGCTGGTAGAATAAGGAATCTATTGTAGCTAAAATCAATTCCTGCGTAGCGGATAAAGGTGGTAATTAGATAGCCTATACCCCCTAAAATAATAACTCTCCCTAACCAGACGGGCATCCTTTTAGATTTAATGACGATATAACCCATGGGAAACAGCCAAAGCCCAAAGAAAAGACCACCAATACCCCAAGCATTTGAAATTATATTTTGAAAAACCTGAATTAGTACAACCTTATCTTCCATAACACTTATGTCAGAATTAGCAACACCTATTGCAGAGGCGATTGAAATTGCACTTATCATAATCGCTAAAGCATTTACCATTCCCCATATACCTAAAGTCCAAGCTTCCAATTCATAACTATCTTTAAACAATTTGTAAAACCAAACTGCGGTAAGTGCTTGAGATATTACGATAGCAAACTCAAAGAGCAACCTAATTCTTGCGGTGGATTCTAATTCTACCAAATTCGTTAGCGTTTGTTCGGGGTTTCCAGAAACAAATATTTGAGAATGAAAGACCATAAACCCTAAAATCCCTGAAATAGCCATCATTAAATACCACACTCCAGTTATTCTTGCAGTTTTAATCAATTGTTTTTGTTCTGTATTTCCGATCATAAATGATTTGATTTTAATTTTAAGGTATTGGTTACTTTCTGCTTTTCAGGATTTTTACAATTCTATTATTAATTTTTTCTGATACGTTCCAAGAGTATCCGCCACTAGTATTTACAAATTGAACAACCACAGCATCAATATCCTTGTGATACTTGGCAATACTGCTGTAACCTGGTAATAATCCTGTATGTTCATATACATAGATTGATGTATAAATAGCTTGTTCCTTATCATTTAGCAAGGAGCCGTCGTTCAACGCCCTCAAGAATATACCCACATCCTGTGCTGTAGCCACCATGGAGCCGGCAGGGCTTACAAAATCATTGGGCTTTAGGTCTGGCTCATAGTCTACGGCATATCCGCTCATAACATCGTCTAAATTCACTTCACTTAGCAAACTGTAGGTATCGTTGAGCCCAAGGGGCATTAAAACTTCCTTTTTGATAAATTGGTGATGACTGTATCCCAATGTTTTATCCAAGATTTCGCCAATCAACAGATAATTGGTATTTGAGTACCTATATTTTTTATCCGGTTTAAAATCGGCAGGAGTATCGAGGACCAAATCGAGCGATTCTTTAGTGTTTTTAGAATAATCGTTTACCCAAAAACCTGGAAAGTCCGTGTAGTTCGGAATACCAGACCGATGTTGCACCATCATTCTCAAGGTGATTTTATCGGCATTTTCAATTCGTCCCACCAGTTCCGGCATATAATCAGCGAGCGTTTTGTCTAAAGACAACTGATTGTCATTAACTAATTTTGCTACGGCAACAGCAACATACAACTTGCTAATGCTGGCAATCCGGAATAAAGCTTTTGGGTTGGCAGGAATCTTATTTTTTCGATCCTGCCAGCCAGCGGCATAAAACTCAGGTGGCTTTCCAGCTTGGTCTACATAAACAATCATGCCGTCCAAACCGTATCCAATGGCATCATTGACCTGTTCCTGAACCGTATCTGGTAATGGTGTTAACAGTAATCTTAGCAAAATCCATGGCACAAAGAATAGTGAGCTGATGCTTGCCATAATTAATATGATTTTGAGTATTCGTTTTGATTGTTTCTTTGCCATAATACGATTGTTTGTTTTTTCATTTTATTGTCTTAAAACCTATAGGTTCTCAACTTTCGCCTTTCGCCAAAAATAGATGGCAAATAGCGTCGTAATAATCGGTAGCATGAGTCCGTATTCATCTATCCAAAAAGTCGTGCAGTTATTTGTTATCGTCAACGGCGTGAAAATCTTCTGTATGAATATATTGTGTACGGAATGAAATAGGGCCGCAGGCCACAAGCTGTTGGATTTAAAAGTATAGTAGGCCAAAATGACCGAAATTGCAACTATCATTACGGTAAAAGCTGTAATGTGTAGCAACAGGTTTCCACTTCCCTTGTATATCAAAAAGATAATTGGCCAATGCCATATCGCCCAAATCAATCCGCTAATCATGGAAACACCACCAAAGGAAAATAGTTTCCGAAGTTCGTAGTTGAAGAATCCCCGCCATCCTATTTCCTCGCCCAATGTCGAACCAATGTTCTTTACAACACCAACAATAGATAAGAGAACAATCATAGTCAATAGTATAATTGTACTACTGAAACCTTCCATGCCTAATTCTTGCGACCACTCGGTGATAGTTTCCTGATTGAGCACATTTCCAAAACCGAAAACCCAAATCAATACATAGGCAATCATAATATAGGCTACCGGAATCAAATAGGATAGGCGTAAATTTTTCAAACTTTTCAGACCCCATGGAAGACTTGAAATCGGTCTTTTCAGTAGCTTTAATGTAATAAAGGCGGATAATGCAGGGCTCATCATTAAAGCCCCGACATAGATGCTTGTAGGGTTCAGCTTGAGTATTGCGTAATAACAGATAGTACTTAGCAGGGTCAAAATACCCAAAAACAACAGTATCGTTTTCCGGACTTCTTTGGGATGGCTTAATTTTTCCGACATTTTAATATTTTTAAAGAACACTTAATAAACCGAGGCTTGTTACATTTCAACTTTCAAGACTATCAAAAAAGTAACATTAAAGTATCTTAAAAAGTGTGACCAATCGTTCGGTTTTTTAAATTGGAACTAATTTGAAGAGTCCTTAATTTTTAGATGATACATTTTCATGAGCTTTTTTGCTTTATTGGATTTCCATTTAAGTCCAAACAATGGCTTTAAGAATCCAATCCTTTTAATAATAAATTCATAAATGAGATAGCAGGCTAAACCTGTAAAAGCTACAATACCTACGAATTTCAATAAGATAGGTATTTCCAATGGCAATATGAACATAGCCCCTGCGTACAAAACAAACATGTGTATGATATAAACAGGATACGCTGCTTGGCTCAAATAACTCAGGATTTTACTTGGTTTGTTCAAGTACTTATATCCGAGGCCGAAAACGCCGAAAATCCAACAATTGGATTCGATAGCCGTAAGATAACCGGGTGCTTCCGTCGCGTAATTAAAATATCTTATGCCGAACAGCACGGCGGCCAAACCAATATATAACCAGCGCCATTTTAAAACGGTCTGCCAGAATGTTTTACCACTGTACACGAAAAGAAAGCCGAAAAAGAAGGCCAAAAATCCAATAAAAAAGCCATGCCAAGTCTCCGCATATAGGGCGAATAGCTGGGGTTTTACCAGTAATGCTTCAAGCACAAAAAATATAGAAATCGACAAAGGCCCAACAGGATTACCCATGAATTTGGACAAGCCGTTTTTAAATCTTCCATTCTCGTTCTTTTTCAGATAGAAAAATAAGGGCAGTAACAGCAGGACGTATGCAAAAATATTCCCTAGAAACCATAAATGCCCTACATGCGGATAATAGCCCAACGGCATATCATAATACGTCTGAAAAATATACATGTGTAAGGTGGTTATGGCTATAAAGCCAAAGACGAAGGGTAAAAGAATACGCTTTGTCCGTTCCAGAAGCAATTGTTTCCAGTTTCTCTTGCGCATGGCAAAATAGAGCCCCATTCCCGAGACGTAGAACAAAAGTGGAATCCGCCAGACGTTTAACATGGTCATTGGTTTCCATAAACCTTCTAGAAATTCATCGCTTCTGATAAAGCCAATGAACATGGCCCAAGGTTGAAATACAATGGCGATGTGATAAATGAGCAGCAAGCCAATGGCAATAACCCTTAACCAATCAATATCATATCTTCTTTCAGTTTTCATCATGTTTAATTTTAAAATCGATTATTGCAACATCATTGCTATGACCGGGCGGGTTTTTTCGATTTCGGTCAACTCAATTTGTAAACCTATCGGCCCTAATTGCTGCTGTAGCATTTCATAAATGGGTTTTATTTCTGCAAATGGCCCCATAACACTTTCCCTTGGTGTCATACCAAAGTTGTTTTTAGCGGTCTTATCGGCTTTGGCATCAATAAGTGACTGTACGACTTCGACTCTACAAAAGAATGCGGCCGTATGCAAAGCTGTTGCACCATCGTTATTTTTAGCCGATAAATCCGCACCGGCATCAATAAGGGCTTGCGCAATTTTATGCTTTCCAAAGCTCGCGGCAGTGATTAGTGGTGTGGCCCCGGTCATAGGGTCTTTTTTGTTCAAATCTGTTCCTGCCGAAATATGCTGTTTAACGGCTTCAAGATTGTCCGATAGTATCGCTGTTTGAATATCCATTTCTGGTGCATCAACTACCGACTTGGTTTCGGTACTGGTGGTTACTTCGGTTTTTGATTTACTGCTTGTTTGACCACATGCGGTCGTAAGTAAAAGAAGGCCTAATGACATGTATCCCAAGGTTCTTAATGTGTTAATTCTAAATGGTTTATTCATGATTATGTTATTTAATTTTAATAGGTATTCGTGAATCTTTGATTTCATGATTATATTTTTTTGATTATTGCTATTATTTTTTCTTTAGTAAACGACCTCGGGGCAAGCCCGCAATGCATTCGTAGGAAACGGACTTTTAATTTCGAGGCAAGCCTTGGGATATTATACCCTTTGGCGGTGCAAATGATTAAAACCAGCTAAAGCCAATTCCTAAACTAAATTGCACCACCTCTCTGTCATTATTATTATCTAGCTTTACACCACCCAGGAGTAATTTGGATTGGACGTTTAAGGCAAATTTGTTTTTTCTGTACACTTCGTAACCCGTGCTCGCCATAACAGCTAAACCCGTATTCCAATCTTCATTTATGTTATCTTCAATATCATATAATGCAGGGCCATCTATGGCTAAACCGGCACCACCATGTATCCACCACCGGTCTTTTACCCAGTACTGAACAGAAGGTATAATGCCTCCAAAGTGCCTGTCGTTATCATTAAGCGTGTAAATCATTCCAGGTGCAGAAACGGTAACGGCTAAACGGTTGTTCAGCATATAGCCAAACTTTAATTCAGGAAAAGTGCCACCGCCTTGGGTATCATCAAAACTTTGGGTTCCAGCACTATCTTCTATACTGATTATACCGCCACCTAGACCAAATTCGAAGATAAAACCATCTCGGTTAAAGCTGTTTTGAGTGTTAGAAATGTTTTGTGCAAATGCTAGTGCAGATATTAAAGTAAAGGCAGCACACGCCACTTTTAACTTAGCTTGTTTTTTGATTGTTTTACTCATGTCTTTGTTATTTAATTTTAATAGGTATTCGTGAATCTTTGATTTCATAATTACATTTTTAATTATTGTTATAATTTTGTTATGGTAAGGGATAGACTTTGATTAGGGCCTACCCCTTTTTTCAAACCAACAAACTAGGCTTCTAAATGAAGGTAAGGTCTGGAATGTGACCAACGGATTCTCTTGCTGTCCTCAAAATGGGTAAAGAAAGTGAACCTTCTAGATTCCGTTGGCGATTGATTGATGCCCGTTTTACTCATGGCTTTGTTATTTAATTTTTATAGGTATTCGTGAATCTTCGATTTCATGACTGTGTTGTTTTTTGATTTTTTCATATTGATCGTGATTAGCGGTTAAAGTTTCTGTACTGTGCCCATTGGGTTCTTTTGCTTGCGCTAAAGGATGAGAAGTACTGTCCTGTTCTTGACTCCGTTGCTGTTCTTGTGATTGATGCTTTCATAATTATTGTTTTAAATTGTTCGTTATGATTTTTGATGTTACAAAGGTGCTATAGAACTTGCAGCAACCTGTAGGAGCTATGCGCAGAACTATGTAAAGTTTCAGGAGGGCATAAAAATTATGGCGCGGCAATGTAACTTATGACGCAAAAGATGCTTTTTCCTCTAAATCGATGGCCGTTGGCGATAACGCATAATTCTCTATATTTTCCCTAATTTAGAGCCAGCAAAAAACAACATGTCAAATCCATCGGCCAAAAAACCAAACTTTATAGAACAAGCGGAAGCCCTAATTCTGGAAAATTTGGCCAACGAACAATTTGGGGTGTCCGAACTTGCGGAAGCTCTGCACATGAGCCGATCCAACCTGCTCCGGAAGATCAAGAAACAGACACAGCTTTCTGCAAGCCAGTTTATACGTCAAGTCCGTCTTAAGGAATCAATGAAACTGCTAAAGGAAGATTCTTCAACGGTTTCCGAAATTTCATATCAAGTAGGTTTTGGAAGCACTTCCTATTTCATTAAATGCTTTCGAGAACAGTACGGATATTCTCCTGGGGAGCTTGGAAAAAGTGATGTAGAAGTTGAAATCGAACAGATTAAACCAAACTATTTGAAACTATACCAATGGCCGATTATTGCTGCAACATCCTTAGCACTGATACTTGTAGCCATAATACTGTTCAATAAAAAGGATGCTATAAATGAACCGAAAATTGAAAAATCCATTGCAGTATTGCCCTTTAAGAATGAGAGCAGCGATTCCACCAATCTTTATTTTGTAAACGGACTGATGGAATCTGCTTTGAACAACATTCAGAAGATTGAAGACCTGCGGGTCATCAGTAGAACCTCGGTAGAGAAATATAGAAAAACGGACAAGGGTATTCCAGAGATTGCCGAGGAGCTGCATGTGAACTACTTGGTAGAAGGTAGCGGTCAGCGTGTCGGTGATCAGGTGTTGCTCAACATACAATTGATCAACGCTTCTACGGACACCCCTATTTGGGTAGAACAGTACAGTCGGGAAGTTGAGGACATTTTTGAATTGCAAAACGACGTGGCCAAGAAAATTGCAGATGCCATTGCAGCCGTCGTAACACCGACAGAACTGGAGCAAATTGAAAAAAAACCAACTGAAAACCTATTGGCCTATGATTACTACCTACAGGCATTGGACCCTTATTATTCTCGCTCAGAAGAAGGCTTGGAAAAGGCCATTTCATTATTCGAAAAAGCTATAGAACAGGATCCAGAATTTGCCCTCGCCTATGCCAACATCGCTATCTCATACTATCTTCTAGAAATGTCGCAAATAGAGAAACAGTACACCGAAAAGATTAACAGCTTTGCGGATAAGGCCTTGCTTTACGATTCAAAATCCGCCGAAAGCTTGGTCGCAAAGGCCTTCTACTATATACAAACTAAGGAGTACAAATTAGCCTTACCACATCTTAATAAGGCACTGGAGTATAATCCTAATTCATCGTTGGCAGTACAAATGCTTGCGGAATTTTATTCGCATATGCTGCCCAATACTGATAAATACCTAGAGTACGCATTAAAAGGGGTTCAGCTAACCGTTGCTAGTGATTCCATTACTCAGAGCTATACGTATTTACAACTAAGTAATGCGCTTGTATCGTCAGGATTTGCAGATGAAGCTTTAAAATATATTAACAGTTCGTTGGATTATAATGCTGAAAATTTTTATGCTCCACATTTAAAGGCATTTATACTGTTCGCCAAGGACGGTAATATTGAGCGTACAAGGAATTTGTTGATAAAGGAATGGAAGAAAGATACGACTCGGCTTGATATTTTACAGGACATAGGGAAGTTGTACTACATCGAGGAAAATTATGACAGTGCCTACTTCTATTTTAAAAAATTTGTGGAAACCAGGGAAGCAAATAGTCTGGATATTTATTTACAGGAAAATGTCAAAATTGCACTGGTCTATAAAGAGATGGGATTGGACAAGGAAGCTGAGAAACTATTTAATGATTTCTCTGAATATTGCGAAGGAGATCAA
The DNA here is from genome assembly GCF_027474845.2 of Maribacter aestuarii. Lineage (NCBI taxonomy): Bacteria > Pseudomonadati > Bacteroidota > Flavobacteriia > Flavobacteriales > Flavobacteriaceae > Maribacter > Maribacter aestuarii. The sequence continues at coordinate 2,718,494 of NZ_CP107031.2, read as the reverse complement.
TCCATTTATAGAAGTGTGAATCTGGTTTGGAAATACGCTTATGAAGGAAAAATCAATGAGGCTATCGAACAGCTTAGAATATTTTCCGAAACAGAGAATTATCTGTATTGGTTTTTATTAATCGAAGATGAACCATTGATAAAACCATTAAAGAGCCATCCAGATTTTGAGGAAATTATGCAGAAAATTAAGGATAGATTTTGGAAAAATCAGGCCGAGTTAAAAATATCTCTGGATGAAGAAGGCTTGCTATAATCCGTTAAAAAGCTTAGCTATTAATTCAAGGTTTTCACATAACGTAATTCCAAGTACCGTTTCATTTTATTCTTATTGTTTTTTATAACTTCCTTTTTCTACAAATTCTATCTTTTATGAAGGTCACCTAGTGTAAGAACAATTTCAATTTATCATTACAGATTCTTTTTACCTCTAATCCCTTTTACGCGATAAACCTTTTTCTGGATTCCCCCGCTTACAATGGAATTAAAATTTGAGAATGTTGTTTTGACCGATTTGTTTACCTCTTAAAAGAATTATCCGGTCAAAAAAGCATTTTTAAGAAAAGACCAAAAGATAAAACCTTTTAAAATCAATTAATTATTAGGTTTTAAATGTTAAGAAATATTAAAATAGAGTTAGCAGGATTCGAACCCCTATCTATTACTAATCTTCTCTTATTTAATATTGTGCACATTACAAATATTATTAGGAAAATTTATAGAAGTTCAATATTTTTATAAAGTAAACCGTATACGGTAGCGTATACGGTTTACACTAATACAGTAAAAATATATTTAATAACTACTTGTTTTTCAATAGGTTGTAAAACTAAAAAATAGCGGTTAAAGTTCATAAAAAGAAGGTTTTTAATTGAACTACCATTAAATCCTATATTACTAATAGGTGAGCTATCGAATGTTTAGTTTTGCGAAATCAATATACCAATAATGCTTAACAAATTAAGGATTTTAATAAGTATACCCCTAATTTTTGCAATAACGCTAAATGCTGAGGGACAGGACAATGAGGAGTAAAATTGGATTTTTAATAACAGCAAAGATCTGTCCGAACTTTGGGAATTGGATGATGAACACCATCGGGGTACTTTTCTGATTACTTCGTATAAACCAATTTATTTTAGTCTAGCTAAATATTCTTCTAACACCAATAAGTTTCCGCAATCCGAAAATTCTGATATGGCCTTGGAGGCACCGGTGAATTTAGACCCGATAGAGGCTAAATTTCAGCTTAGTCTCAAGACCAAGATCTTTCATAAAATGCTAAAAGGCCATTTAGATTTATGGGTCGCATATTCTCAAACTGCGTTTTGGCAGATTTACAACAAAAAACTCTCAAGACCGTTCAGGGAACTTAACTACCAACCGGAAATCATCGCTAATGTTCCAGTTAAGTTTCCGTTGTTAGGTTTTGAAACAAAGATGGTGGGCCTATCCATCATTCACGAATCCAACGGACGTTCAGACCCTATTTCAAGAAGTTGGAACCGTATTGCCCTGCACGCCGGCTTTGAGCGTAATAATTGGCAGATTGTACTTAAACCCTGGATTAGAATAGACAGTAAAGTAGATGATAATGAAAATATATCCGACTTCATAGGGAGAGGGGAAGCTGACGTAGTTTACGATTGGGGGAGACAACGATTTAGGGCAGTAGCAAGACATTCCCTCAACTTTGGTACTAAAAGTAGGGGTAGCATTCGATTAAATTGGTCTTTCCCGATTTTTGAAAATTTTAATGGCCATTTGCAATTATTCGATGGTTACGGAGAAACACTAATTGATTACAATCACAGGCAAACGACCTTTGGTGTAGGGGTATCTTTGATAAATTGATAAATTCCTTAATTCAACACTTAATAAACTTATTTCTTAGAAAAGTTGATTTTCATACATTTGACAAAACACTAGTACCATGAAATATAGACTACTCACGTTATTCCTACTATTACCCTTAATACTATGCTACGCCCAAACCCATTCGCATATGGGTGCTAAACCCATGAACTATCCGGATATTGAAGGCTATAAGACCCTCAAGACGGATTTGCACATGCACACCGTATTTTCTGACGGAAATGTTTGGCCAAACATTCGCGTTCAAGAGGCATTACGGGAAAACTTGGATGCCATTTCGCTGACCGAGCATTTGGAATATCAACCTCATCTGGCAGACATTCCACATCCAGACCGTAACCGTTCCTTTGTACTGGCTATGGAAGAAGCCAAAGAACATGAATTACTGATCGTTCATGGTTCGGAAATTACGCGTAGCACCCCAATGGGACACAATAACGCGGTTTTCATTAAGGATGTAAATCCTATTTTGCAAGAAGATGCGGCCGATGCTTTCGCAGAAGCGAAAAAGCAGAATGCCTTTGTATTCTGGAATCATCCGGCCTGGTATGCACAGGCGCCTAAAGGGAATCCCGTTTTGTCTAACTTTCAAAAAGAGCGTATTAAAAATGGTGAACTCCATGGCATTGAAGTCATCAACACCTTTGATTATGCCGAAGAATCCTTGGCCTTAGCTTTGGAGCATAACTTGACGATTATGGGTACGAGCGATATTCACGGTCTTATCGACTGGGACTATACCGAAAAGGGAAACCATAGGCCCATAACCTTGGTTTTTGCCAAGGAAAAAACCTTAGAAAGTATGCAAGAGGCTTTATTTGCCGGAAGAACCGTTGCAGTTTACAATGATTTGTTAGTAGGAAAAGAGGACTATTTGAAACCACTTATCAAAGCCAGTATAGAAGTATTGTCCGTGAGCTATGTTCCTGAAACTACTGTTTTAAAATTAGAGCTGAAGAATAATTCCAGTAGTGACCTGATGTTCGAGAATGTCATGGAGTTTACTTTTTATGATAGCTCTCCGGTTTTCACCATAGCTGCTGGGGAGACCAAAATGCTTCATGTTAAGACGCTCGAGGAAATCCAGACCCTGTCACTTAGGTTCAAAGCCTTAGGAGCTTATACCGCTCCAAAAGTACAACCTGTGATCGAGTGGAATATTCCTGTGAATAGGTAAATTTCTATTGTAGTTAAAAGGCGGTCCAAATCTGATTGGATAATTGGACGGTATTTTCGAGGTGAATACTCTTTTTTACAAAGTTTCATTTACCGTCTACATAATCCTGTAAATAACTATACCGCTTTGTCAACTTGCCATTTTTGGTCATTCTGGCCCGCTCAAGGACACCTTCCTTATCTCCATTGAAAAAGGCGGGTATCACATTCTTTAAGAAGGCATCTCCAAAGCCCAAGCTGGCGTCCCGTGGTAATTCACAGGGCAAATTGTCCACTGCCATTACCGCTATCGCTTCTGGATTTTTAAAATCAGTTTCCGATTCTGTTTGTGGGTCATACCCATAAATTGGATCGGCAATCGTTGATGGACGAATGGTACTTGCCACGGGACCATCAATATCGCAGCTTACATCCGCCACAACACTGATTTTAAAATCGGGATGTTTGGCGTCCTCACGTGTGTAGAGGTAAGGTGCCCCTTGACCATAAAAATGACCCGCGATATAATAGTCGGTTACTTTTGCAAAGCGAAAGAAATTGGATTTATATGCTTCAGGATTTGCGAAAAAATCGGCTTTGTTTCCACGAACCCCGTCTTTGCGTTTATTATATTCACCCGCATCTATCTGACAGTAGACCGGTTCATCAAATTCTTCTTCCAAATACTCGGTCACCGTTACCCGTCGTAGGCCCATACCATCCAACATTTCCCTAGAACCGTTGCCTACCCTTCCCCTACCCGTGAGCAGTACTTTTATATTGGGGAGTTGAAGCTTTTTTAGCTTGGAAATAAGTTCCTTTTGGTCCGCTAGATTCTCCGCTTTTGGTAACTGGAAAAGGCCAAATTTGAGTCCGTAGGCCCTAAAACCATTGTAAGCCCCAACAATACCGGCATATCTACCAAAGGCTACCAAACGTTGCCCTTTCTGGTCCGTAATGACCTCGTGGTCGTACAGCTCGATATTCTTTTCTAGAATTGCCTGGAGTAACTCCCTATTGTAGGGTTGTTCTTTTATGGTATGAGAAAAGAAAAAGTATTGTTTGTTGGCAATAAGATTTTTGATTGGAACTTCCTTTACTCCCAGTAGCACATCGCATTCTTCCATAGAATCGGCTACCGTAATACCTGCAGCCCTATATTCCGAATCGGAGAAAGTTCGAATCGGTGAGGGTTCTACAATAATTGCGGCTTCTTTATGATTTGAAAGGATTTGTTGGCAGGCGGCCGGGGATAGTACAACGCGCCTATCCGGCGGGTTTTTACGTTCTCTTATAATTCCGAATTTCATGGAAAATCAATGGATTTTAGAAGCTTATTTTCTTTATGGTAATAGCTTGTTAAAACTTTCTGCCAAAATTGGGTATGGCATTAAATTTGTCTAAAATTAAGTTGATTTGTAGCGGTACGCAAACTATTTCTTCCTTTCGGAGAGAAGTGTTAGCTTTGCTGCCTCCTCCAAAGGCGGACGGGCGCGTTAGGGATAGAGGCAAGTACCGTGTACGGCCGATAGCCCGACCCTTCATTTGGAGGGGAACGCTAATATTAATTACAATAAGTTCTTTGAAAAAACAATGAGCAGAATGAGGTCCTGAAATGAATTCAGGACATAATTCGATCAAAGTAAGTAATACTTACTTATCTCATTATGGGGCCGACTGGTTTTGACAGCGAGACCAATGGCATTGTAAGCATGCCGAGCGCTGGGGTACAGCTCGTTAATATCATACTTCACACTTTTAATTGGCGATAATAATTACGCTCTTGCCGCGTAATCCGAATTATAGTAGGATTATGCCTCGTCCCTACTAGGTAGGGAAGCGAGATGTTCCTGGGTAGCCCTTGTTGATGGCGACCCATTTAGGAGCACCAGAAAAATCAACATAAGGTTGTTGCTCGCTTTGGTAACGACACTAAAACTTTAAGAAGCTAAGTGTACGATAGGCAGTTCTTGGTCGGTCGTGCATCGAAAATCAAGTAAGGACTAAGCATGTAGAAAGCACTGGCGTTGCTTGTTTGGACGAGGGTTCGAATCCCTCCGGCTCCACTAAAGTCAAAATTTTAAAAATGGAATGTAAAGGCAAGCAAATAAAAAGTTCGCTTTTTGCTTTGAGAGCTGAGCATTTTACAATCCATAGGATTGAAATTTTGATTTTAAACCACGGTAAGGAGGACAAGGCGTCAGCCAATCCCTCCGGCTCCACATTACTCACAACTGTGTTGTGGATAAAATATAAAATCCCATCAAGCTAGCTTGTTTGGGATTTTTGCTTTTAGAAATCATGGCTGATTATAGCCTCGAAAATTGTATTTGGAGAAAGGAAGCAATATGGATATCCAATCCTCCGACTCCACTACAAATAAAGGTACCCTTTAATGACTTTTAATATTTTGGAAGGTCTTAATCCGCAACCGACAAGCTCGCAAGAGGACAAAAAAGTTCTCCCAAACCCCTTCTTTACAATTGGCGGTTAGCTCATCAAAACATAGCCAAAACAATTGCCAAAAACACTTCTCTGGATTACATGATAATTGTCATGATTTATCCTAAACATTGAACCTAATTTTACGGTATAAATCATAAAATCTTACAATTATGAATACCTTATATTCAAAATTTAGCACTGATTGGGATGATAATTATATTGGCTATTCAGCCCTTTCAATTATACTTTCGACTTGTTTAGGGGCAATTGCCGTGATGTCTATTTTTACTCATGGTAGTGGACTTTTTCAAATGCTGCAGCTTTTGGTCATTATTGTCGTTTCCACAGCTGTACTAACGTCTATTCTAACGGTTCAAAAACCCAAATTAGTGCTGAAGTCTGTGATTGCCAGTGTTATCGCTTGTTCGATATTATTAATCCTAAATTCCATTTTTTAATATCGATTAATCATATTATTTCCTTGTTCGGACGTAGTTAATCTCTTCGCTCTACGATTAAGTAATATCCCAATGGCCAGTAGGTCACTGGGATTTTTTATTGGCGAGATTGGACCTAGTAGTGAAATCCTCTATTTCATAGATTACCGTGGAGTAAAGGAATACCTGCCCAGATAATCTTGATTGAATCAGGATATTACTTCAAAATCTCATATTCAAAGTGCTATTGAATATATTGATAGCGCCATAAAATAATTAAGTTTTCCTTAGGAAATAAATACCATAAAAAATTTATATTAGAAAGTGGCAAATGGAGCAGCGGCCATAGCTGACAAACCAACTTTTTTAAAATGTACTCTGAACTTAGAAAAAACTTCAAATTCCTGACTTTTTCAGGTGGTATATTACTGTTTGTTTTAGGATGTTCTCCCAAATTTTCAAACGTTGACCTTCCCATAGAAGATCTAAAAGAATTCTCGTATACTGGCACTGGTGTCTTAGAAGATAAGTGGTGGACAGCCTTTGAAGACGAGGACCTGAACGTATTGATAGATAGTGCATTGCAATCGAATTTTGATTTGGCCGCCACGTGGCAGCAATTCTTGGCCGCCAAAGCTACCGTATCTAGGGAAGCCGCTGATAAATGGCCGCAAATACAAGCTTCGGCGCAAACTGCGGAAAATTTTCCAGTTAACGATTTTAGAGGTGGTGAAAATACACAATTGGGGCTATCGGCCTCCTACGAGGTGGATCTATGGGGCCGTATACGAACCGCAGTGCAAGCTGAAAAATTTAGGGCTGAAGCCAATCTTTTCGATTACCGCACCGCGGCCATATCACTTTCTGCAGAAATTGCTTCCACTTGGTACCAATTACAGGCTGCCAAACAACAGTTAAAAATAACGGAGGAACAGATTGCTACCAACGAAGATATCATCAAGCTCATACGCTCTCGTTTTGTGGGCGGTCAAATTAGGGCCGTGGACATCCTAAGACAGGCGCAACTGTTGGAAAGTACCAAAGAACAACAAATTATATTCAGTACGAGTGTCAGCCTTTTGGAAAATCAACTAGCCGTATTACTAGGAAGGCAACCCCAAGAAAATAGTACATTTGAGTACACTTATTTGCCTATTTTACCCGAGCTACCGGAAACCGGACTTCCTTTAGAATTAGTGCGCCGTAGGCCCGATTTGCAACAGTCCTATGCCCTATTACTTGCGGCAGACCGTGACATGGCCTCGGCCGTAAGAAACAAGTACCCCAGAATTTCTATTAATACCCGGGGCCAACTCCGATCTAACAATTTTGCCAACCTCTTTGATAATTGGGCCTATTCCATTGCAGGAAATTTATTGGCTCCCTTGTTCTACGGAGGGCAACTGAGTGCCGAGGTCAATAGGACAGAAGCCATAAAACAACAAAGACTCTATGAATATGGCCAAACCACATTGGTAGCCTTTCAAGAAGTGGAGGACGGTCTGGTGCAGGATATGATGCAAAAACAGCGGTCAGAAAACATTGAACGTCAATTGGAACTGGCCGCCAAAAGCAATAAGCAGCTTCGGGTGGAATTCTTGAATGGTTTTAGCCCTTATTTGGATGTCCTTATTGGCTTAGATCAAGAACAACAGTTACGCCGCGATTATGTATCCGCACAGCTGCGGCAGGTTCAAGTACGCATTGGATTGTACAGGGCTTTGGCCGGTGGTTTTGAAACTGGGAGGACATTGGAGAATTGAGTAAAAGGAACAGCATATTATGAATAACAAAAAAATACTTTTGATTTGCTTGGCCATTCTTGGTGGTGGTTTAATCATCATGGCACTCATTTTTTCAACAGAGCCGGAAGCCCAACGGGAAGGTGCATCAATTGAAACCGCTATGTTGGTTGACATAATGACGGTAAAGAAAGACACTTTTGAGCCTGTAATAGTGGCTACTGGGACCGTACAACCTGTTGAGGACGTTAATTTGAGTCCGTTAGTTTCGGGGCAGGTCATTCGCAGAGACCCTTCCTTTACCCCAGGTGGCTTTGTTAAAAGGAACCAAGTTTTGTTACAGATTGATCCCGCCGATTACCGCAATACACTGGAGCTTCGTAAGAGCGAATTTATGCAATCCCAGACCACCTTGGATACGGAAATGGGACGACAACAGATTGCGGAACAAGATTTACAACTTATCGCCGATGATTCCCTATTTGGAGATAATCCACTGTCTGAAGAAGAGCGACAGCTGGTACTCAGAAAACCACAGCTCAATGCCGTAAAAGCTACCATAGGTGCGGCGAAAGCCTCCGTAGACCAAGCACGCTTAAATCTTGAACGAACAACCATTCGGGCGCCATTTGATGCCCATATACTCAGTCAAAATGTGACCAAAGGCTCTCTAGTCGCTCAGGGCGATATATTAGGGCGTATCGTAGGCACAAAAGAATACTGGGTAGTTGCTACGGTACCAGTTTCCAAATTGCAGTGGTTGAGTTTTCCGAACAGCAATTCTGAAAAAGGAGCACCCGTCCGAATTGAGAATCCTTCAGCGTGGCCGGATGACGCCTACCGCGAAGGATATCTGGATAGACAGATAGGTGCACTTGACGGTCAAACACGGTTAGCCCGTGTTTTGGTCAAAGTAACGGATCCATTGGCGACTACCGAAGAGATGAAAGGAAAACCGAAATTGATGATCGGTACCTTTGTGGAAGTCAACATACAAGCGGATGCGATACCCGATGTGGTGCGCCTTAATAGGGATTACGTCAGGAGCAATGAAACCGTCTGGGTCATGAAAGATGGTAAATTGGAAATAAGAAAAGTCGAAATCGTACTTACGGATGATATATATGCCTACATACGAAGTGGGTTGGATGATGAGGAAAAAGTTGTCATTACCGATTTAAGTACGGTAAGTAATGGTATTGGTTTGCGAACAGCGTCCGATAAACAGGAGTCGGAAACAGAGCAATAAAAATGGCCGAGATGGAAAAGAAAGAAACTCAGAAAACAAGAAGAAAAGAAGGCGCCATTGCTTATATGGCCAGAAATTCCATTGCTACGAACCTATTGATGTTGATATTACTCGGTGGTGGGCTATTTACCATGTATACGATACAAAAGGAGGTATTTCCTGAATTTCAGCTGGATTTTGTTGAAGTTTCCGTGGCCTACCCCGGTGCGTCTCCCGCAGAGGTAGAACAAGGTGTGCTGCAACCCGTGGAGGAGGCCGTACGCGGCGTACAGGGAATTAAAGAAATTGTATCCGAAGCCAATGAAGGGTCGGGACAAATTAGCATAGAACTGGTTGCAGGTTCCGAACGGATGACAGCGTTTCAGGACATAGACCAGGCCATTAACCGTATCCAGACTTTTCCAGATGATATTGAACGACCCGAGGTGCGCTTACAGTCCCGCCAACGGGATGTATTACAAATTGGACTTTACGGGGCCGCGGATATCTGGACATTAAGGCAGCTTGCAGAACGTCTTCGTACCATCCTTTTGAACAATCCGGAAATCACCCAGGTAGAATTGGGCAACGTACCGGACTATGAGACCCGAATAGAAATCCCAAGACGCACGCTACAGAAGTATAATCTCACCTTGGGTCAAGTGGCGGATATCATTCGTCAGAGTAGCAATGATGTACCAGCAGGTTCCGTACAAACGCAGAGTGGTGAAATTTTACTCCGTATGCAGGAACGTAAGCAATGGGCAAAAGAGTATGGTGATATTACCATCGTATCCTCTGAAGAAGGTGCAAAAGTTACCCTAAATGATATCGCAACGATTACCGATGGTTTTGAAGAAACAGGATTCCATGGGCAATTTAACCAAGAGAACTATGTGGAATTACGAATTTTTCGAATCGGTGACCAATCGCCCTTAAAAATCGCCGATATCACAAATGGTATTTTAGAAGATTTTCAGCTACCACCAGGCATTAAGTTCCGTACCGATAGCAACCGTGCGGCAGACTATAGGGAACGTCTTTCGTTACTGACAGAAAATGGGATTCTTGCCATCGTTATTGTATTGATTATTTTGACGCTGTTTCTAGAATATCGTTTAGCTTTTTGGGTGATGATGGGGATGACGGTCTCCTTTATCGGAGGAATGATTTTTTTGCCACTTATCGGCATCAGCGTTAATATGATTTCCATGTTCGGTTTTCTAGTGGTCCTTGGTATTGTTGTAGATGATGCCATTGTGGTGGGCGAAAATGTCTATGAATACCGCCAAAAAGGACTAAGTCCCATGCAGGCGGCCATTGCGGGCACAAAAGATGTCTCCATGCCCGTAGTGTTCAGTATTGTCACCACAATAATTGCTTTTGTTCCCCTGCTTTTCATGCCCGGAGAAACCGGAAAATTCTGGCAGCCGCTCCCTGCGGTGGTTATTGTTATTTTGGCCGTTTCTCTGCTCGAAGCCCTTTTTATACTTCCCTCCCATTTGGCCCACATCAAAAAGAAAGAAACGAAAAATAAATGGGTGCTGAAGCTAGAAGGATGGCAACGTTCTTTTGCTAACGGATTTGACCGGTTCATAGACAAGCGATACCGTCCATTTCTTGATATCTGTCTGAAATATAGGTATATCACGTTGAGTGCCGCTGTTACGCTATTACTTATTGTCGGGGGATATGGCTATAGCGGGCACATGGGAATGATCATGATGCCCGAGGTTGCTGCAGACGAAATTGAAGCCGGGGTTCGCTTACCTGTAGGTACCACTCCTGATCAAGCCGCAAAAGTAGCTCATGACATCTCGGAATCCACACAACGTATGTTCGAGGAACATAATCTCTATGAAGTCGCGGAAGGGATAAAAACCAATGTACGGGGACAGAATTTTATCGATGTCGAAATCGTGATGCTTCCGCCCGACCAAAGAGACATTACCGCCGCAGAAGTTATCGCCTTATGGCGCGATAATATCGGTGATATTGAGGGGGTAGACCAAATTACCTTTGAGGCCGAACGTGGACCCGGTGGTGCTAGGCAAGATATCAGTATTGATTTAAGCCATTCCGATATCGAGGTGTTAGCGCGCGCTAGTTCAGCTTTTGTAGAACGGATGAAGGCTTTTTCAAACACCCGTGATGTTACCGACAATTACAACAAGGGAAAAATGCAGTACGACTTTAAGTTGTTACCACAAGGACGTAATCTTGGCCTTACTTCCGATGAAGTGGGGCGCCAAGTGCGGAATGGGTTTTTCGGTGCTTTGGCCATGCGACAGTTACGGGGCATGAACGAAATAGAGGTACGGGTAAAACTGCCTTTGGAAGAACGGAAAGATATAAAGAACCTCGAAAAATTTCTCATTCGCACTCCTAGTGGCGTTGAAGTTCCCCTGATGGATGTGGTAGAAATTGAGGAACGGGAAGCCTTTAGCAGTATTAACAGAAGAGACGGCCGAAGGGTAGTGAACGTAGGTATGGATGTTGAACCTGCCAATGCCGTAGGCCGGGTCATAGCCTCGGTGCAGGAGGAAACCTTACCTCAATTAAGAGCCGACTTCCCCGGAATTACTTGGAGTTTTGAAGGTAGCCAAGCCGATATGCGCGAAAGCACAAATACGTTGAAAGCTGGTTTTTCCATTGCGATGCTATTGATTTATGCGTTATTGGCCATCGCTTTTAGTAGTTACTTACAACCGTTAATTGTGATGACCGCCATTCCGTTTGGGATTGTGGGAGCGGTCATCGGCCATATCTTATTAGGATATGACCTATCGCTGGTCAGTTTAATGGGGGTTATTGCTTTGTCGGGCGTAGTGGTAAACGATTCCCTCATCATGATCGATTATGCCAATAAACGGAGAAAAGAAGGCGACCCCATTTACCAGTCCATTCATGAGGCAGGATTACGAAGGTTTCGCCCCATTATTTTAACCACTATGACGACCTTTGGAGGTCTTGCACCCATTATTCTAGAAACTTCCAGTCAGGCATTTTACCTAATTCCGATGGCAATTTCCTTGGGATTCGGTATTGTTTTTGCCACGGCCATTATTCTCGTTATTGTGCCTTGCCTGTATCTGACTTTGGAAGATTTACGTCTTTTGATGGTAAAGGGAAGAACCGTAAGGGAAGTGGATGTTTCTGAAACGGCTGATACTAAGAATCCGGTGCTTGCCGATAAATAACAATACTTCTGGGAAATGATAGTTGGAACCATGTGATAATCGGGAACAATGCGTTAATAATGCTTTTTTTAGAGCAAAAACTGAATGCCATATACTTTTATCTTTATCATCGGTCAATAAAATCATTAACCCAAAACAAGTAGAACCATGAACATATTTGAGGCATTGCGTAAAGATCACGACATCCAAAGAGAACTTCTTAAAAAATTAGTGCAGACTTCTGGTGACACTAAGCTAAGGGACAACATCTTTAAAAGTTTGAAGAATGAATTGGAAACACATGCCGATGGTGAGGAGCGTTTTTTCTACAAACCCCTAATCGATAGCGATAAAACCCAGCAGAAGGCTAGGCACAGCATCGCTGAACATCATGAAATTGACGAATTAATCGAGAAACTGGAAGAAACGGATTATGATTCCTCCGCTTGGCTGAAAATTGCAAAAGACTTGCAAGAAAAAGTGGAGCATCATTTAGAAGAAGAGGAACACGAAGTTTTTCAAATGGCCGGTAAAGTGCTCTCAGAAAATAACAAGGGAAAATTAGCCGATGAGTATGAAAAGTATATGGAAAAGAATCGGTAATACTAATTACGGTGCACCCTTTTATCTGAATGGTATTTGACTTTTGGCAAATACACCCACTCCGTATAGAAATTCGTACATAAGGTAGCTTTTAATTTAATAAGGTTTTCCAAAAGCAAGATTGTAACTTCTTGCATTCAGTAAGTTTTTCATTTTTTAAAATCCTGCTTTAAAAAGTTGGCAATGTCCTCGGCTATAAGACTTCTCCCATAATCGTTCCAATGCATGTCATAAATTAAAGTGACCGGTTTTTTTGCCCTTTTAAAACCTTTAGAAAAATCTATGTACTCTATGCCATTGGAGATACAAAAATCAAGGAATTTTGTGTCGGTAACCCTACTATCTAAAAGCAATACCGTTTTTTCTTTATTAAAACCATACGTCTCCATCAATTTTTGGAAATTAGCTATTCTTGCGCTTACCGGACTTGGTTGGTAGGGTGGTATCTCCACTTCGCTTCTACCTCTCAAATAATTAATTCCATATAATATACCACTGGCCACTTTTTTAATGGGAGCTACTAATCCGTGTCTAGACCCATAAACCCAAAGTTTACATTCCTTTCTGATTTGGAAAAGTGGAGAATTCAGTTTGTCAATTAAGGCATAGTCTGCCTTGTGTTGAGCGGAATCAAAATCATTTTTAAACTTCATGTAGAGTATAATTTTATCTACATCTATTAGTGTTTCCTGGTAAGCATCTACCAAATGCATTTGATATGCCATAGACGACCCGGTATAACCATATTCATAAACCTGAATTCCAGGCATCAATTCCTCTATTTTCTTACCTAGAGAAGCTGAATAATCTTGGTGAAATCCTTCTATAAAAGAATCTCCAATAAGCGCCACTTCATAGGTGTCTTTCGTTGGTGAAAATTCCCTATACGAATTAAATCCCGAGTCGTTAATAGCGTATTCTGAAAAATTCTGCCGGCGATTACCCGTTACATAATAGCCCGTGGAACCTGGCACTCGCTTCTCTACTCCATATTCATCAATCATTTTTGGTGGGTCGTCCGCGTATAAATGGAATATCCTAACCAAGGCCTCCATTACCAAAAGAACGAGACCTAGATATATGAAAAATTTCAAAATAAATTTCTTCACCGCTACTTAGAATTGAAAATAGATAAATGATCGGTTCACCCCATCGTCATAAAATAATAAAATACTAAAAGCAATTACGGCATATAATGAAAACCGAACTAAAGCCGATTTAAAGGCAAAAGGCCTACGCTCATCCTTTCGAATAATATATTCATATACTACAAAACATCCTATTAAGATATAGAAATCAATCATACGGTATCCCATGGGATGGGCATACCAGTCAAATTGAAAATCTGTGAATATCGAATCAATATAACCAAATGCGTTTGAAATGGAATTTGACCTAAAGAAAATGCGGGAAAAAGTAACCAGTCCAAAAGTCAATAGTACCTGCCCGACCTCCGTTAAGGAGGGTAAATACGAGTTTTGACCTATTACATTGCCCTTATACATTCGATTTCTCCCCATCAGAAATACCGGGATGTATAGCATTGCATGAAAAGCGCCCCAAAAGACGAAAGTCCAATTCGCCCCATGCCATAAACCACTTACGACAAAAATGACGATGATATTGAATACCGAACGTTGTTTGCTTGCGCGCGAACCTCCCATGGGAATATAGAGGTAATGCCTGAACCAAGTAGATAAGGAAACATGCCACCGTTGCCAATATTCCGCTACATTTCGCGAAAAATTCGGGAACTTAAAATTGGACATTAATTCGATACCGAAAAGCTTTGCAGTCCCTATAGCGATATCGGAGTACCCACTAAAATCACCATACACCTGAAAACTAAAGAAGACTACGCCAAGAATCAGGGTTGAACTGGGGTAGGTGTCATAATTAAGAAATATATCATCTACCATGGGCGCCAACGAATCGGCTATTGCTATTTTTTTGAACAAGCCCCACAATATCAATTTTACACCATCACTAGCCTGTACGTAATTAAAAATCCTCCGCTGTTCTATCTGTTTCAAGAGGTTGGAAGCGCGTTCAATGGGGCCGGCAACTAACTGCGGAAAAAAGGATACAAAGGCTGCAAAAGCGATAAAATTCTTGGTGGGCTTAAGTTTTTCGTAATAAATATCAAAGGAATACGATAAAGTTTGAAAAGTATAAAAGGATATCCCCACGGGTAAAATAATTTGTAGTGTCCAGGTACTTTTGACGGTATAACCAAGCAGTTCCAAACTCTCTACAAGGGAATCCGCAAAGAAATTGTAGTATTTGAAAAAACCTAAGAGGCCAATATTGACCATTACACTTAGTGTAAGCCAAGCCTTTGCCTTTTTCTTATCGGTACGATTTTTATGAATGTAATGTCCTATCGTATAATCCACCACAGTGCTAAGAACAATCAAGAAAAGAAAACGCCAATCCCACCAACCATAAAAAATGTAGGAAATAAGAATTAGGAATAGGTTTTGAATTTGCAGGCGTGCCTTGGATAGCATCCAATAAAGCCCAAAGACCAAGGGAAGAAAAATTGCAAATTCAAGTGAGTTAAAAAGCACCTTGGTTTATTGGTTTCTGGTTTAGCTGGAAAACTGGACTAAAATAAAGAATGCAATTTAAAACTGGAGACTTTTTATTGATAAAGGACCTCGTACCTATTATGAGCGAAAGCCTACCATCCCTTAACTTCAAAACCATAACCTTCAAGATCCTATTGTGCTTAAACAAAACAAATAGAGGTATGTTCATTCCCATAAATTATAAGATTATATTTGTTTTGAGCTTAATACCTATAACTTTGAATTTTTAAATTTACCCTCGATCTCATTTAAAAAACATGATACTTATGAAAAATAGAAAAAGGCAGGTATTTTTTTCTGGATTGTTTTCTCTGAACAATTTTGTAACATACACTCTCGTTCTTCTGTTTACCGCAGCTTTTTTTCCTGCACGAACGTGAAAAAAGTAACCTATTTTAATGACTTGGGTGATGCCCAATTTGAAGAAATTGGCGAAACCTTGGAGCCGGTGCTTCAAAAAAATGACATCCTCAGCATTACCGTAAGCAGTTTAAACGTAGAAGCCGCTGAAATGTTCAATGTCGCTAACAAGACCTCAACACTCAATGGCGCCACAAATGGAAGACCATTGCCCACCTCGGGATATTTAATTGATCAAGATGGCAATATTCAGTTTCCATTCATAGGAAGTATTATGGCAGCCGGACTCACTAAAAAGGATTTACGCCAATATATAACCAAAGAATTGATTATTAGGAAACTTCTTTTAGAACCCATTGTAGACGTTAGGTATCTTAATTTCAAGGTGTCGGTTCTGGGTGAGGTAAATAACCCTTCGGTTTTCACCATTCCTAGCGAAAAAGTCACCTTATTGGAAGCCCTGGGATTAGCGGGCGATATGACCATATATGCGCAAAGGGACAATGTCTTTTTAATTAGCGAAAACGACGGTGTCAAAACTACGAAGAGAATTGATTTGACCACCGATGAACTTTTTACCTCGCCTAATTATTATTTGAAATCCAATGACATTGTGTATGTACAACCAAATAAACGAAAGGTCCGGACAACATCAAATACCCCACAATGGTTCACCGTCATTTTAAGCTCCTTATCCCTAGCCATCATTGCCATAACTAATTTGTAATAAAAGCAATTTTTCTGATTGCTTCATTAACTACAATTCGTGAAACTTGACTTTTACTTCGGTTTCTTGGTATTATTTTGAATGTCCGGTTCAAAAATATTATACAGCTCCGTAAGAATAAGAGGCTTTAATGCTAAGTTTAGAATCGTTCAATATTAAGGCAAGATTCTTAAAATTATCAGAGAGTTTACTATTACCTAAATTTTCTAAGGTGGCCCTCTCCGATAGACCTGCGCGCGCTATCAAGAGCATTATATCCGCATATTCTGAAATAAGCGAAGTATCGGTAACCAACATCATTGGGGCAGTATCCACGATAATATATTCATAGGATTTCTTTACATCCGTAATAAACACTTCAAAGCCTTCACTACTTAATAATAATGGTGCGTTGGGGGGTACAGGTCCGCTAAGACAAACTTTGTGATTAGTGGCTTTTTCTAAACCTGGATATATGAATTCCTTTGTACTACGGTTTGGCTCGCTTAGAAAGTCGGACAGGCCCTTCGTTGATTTCCCCATACCAAAAAAATCATGCAATTTTGGGTTTCTTAAATCCGCCCCTACCAACAGTACTTTTTTGTTCAAGCTGGCCAAAGCCACAGAAAGGTTATAGGCTAACAAACTTTTACCCTCACCCTCCATTGCGGAAGAAACATATATCACCTTGCCATCACTCTTATTTTTTGGTAACAAATATTTGAGGTTACTCGCCAATATGCGAAACGATTCTGCCATAAGGGACCGGTCGTTGATATCCACAAAGACTTTATGGTTCTTTAAATGTGGAATTTCTGCAATAATAGGAATAGTAGGCAGAAGCTTCTCCAAATCCGCTTTGGTATTGATTTGGGTGTCCAATGTATTTTTAGCGAAAATAACTGCGAAAGGCAGGAATAGCCCTAAAAGCCCAGCAATTCCCAATACGACCAATTTTTTTGGTGCTACCGGTTTGTTACTGGTTTCTGCATAATCCACGACTTTTACCGATGGCGCGGTTACTGCAAAGTTTATGGCCGCTTCCTCCCTTTTTTGTAATAATAAGAGAAATAAATTTTCTTTTATACTCTGTTGGCGCTCAATGGAACGTAGCATCTTTTCCTTCTCCGGTAAACCTGCAAAAGCAGAGCTGGCCTTGGATCGCTCCGAATTGAGACGGCCAAGGGAAGTTCGCAATTGTCTTTGGTAAACATTTACCGTTTTTAGAATATTAACTTTCGCTCGTTCCAGCTGCTCGGAAAGCGCCACCATACTAGGATGCCCATCCCCAATGGTCATTCCCAATTTTTCGCGCTCCAACGCCATTTCATTGTAATTGGACACCAAAGTACTTAAGCTGCTGTTATCCAATCCAATATCTACCGGCAACAGACTATAGGCAGATTGGTTGACCACGGTTTCCTTCAATAGGTCAGATAGGGAAAGTTGGGTCTCCAAGTCGGCCACCTGATTTTCGGTCTCGGATTTGCGCTCTAAGGAAATTCCTGCGTCCGCCTCAATATAGGAGAGGTTGTTCGTGCGTTTAAAACTTTCCTTGCCCCCTTCGATGGAATCCAGTTCCGTGGAGAGGTACAAAAACCGCTCGTCTATAAAATCCAATGTTCGTTTAGAAACCTGTTGTCTATCCAGAATACCGTCTTGGTTGTATACGGTTATCAGGGTATTTAGAATGGCCTCCGAGCGTTTATAACTTTCCCCTTTTAAAGCCAATGCAACAATTTCGCTATTTTTACTAGTAGGTTGCAGCTGTAAGTCTTCTTCCAAATCCTCTACCGCCTGCTGTTTGGATTTTAAAACTATCTCATAATCGATTTCCAGATGTTCATTAATATCCGTTGTAGGTGCTAACGAAATTTGAAATGGTAATTGGCTCAACGTCGTGTCCAATTCAAAAAAATTAACTTTCCAAGAACGATCTTGTTCATCTGTAACAGCTATATGGTCTATCGCTAAGCGCACCCCGAATGTTTTTGGCTCCACCAAACTATCCTCGGAAACATCCTTGGTCACTCTAAAGGGGGGATTCCAAATTTGGGTTGTTTTAATATTCCCCTTTTCGTAATAGGAAACATCTAAACGTAGTGTATCACTTACCTCGCTCAACAGACGATAAGACGTTAATATCTCTATCTCATTGTCCATATTAATTTGGCCTGAACCATTCAACAAGGAAAGTGGATCGGTAGTGACGTTCATTTCTTTGGTCTCGTCAATAATCTTGATTTTTGCCGTAGACTCATAGGTATTGGGAGCATATCTCAAATAAATAATCCCTAGTATAATGCAGAGTAATAGACTTACTAAAAACCACGGCCAGTAACGTAAGTACTTGGACAGCGTTTCCTTAAGATTAAATGAATCTCCATCATCGCTGATATCCAAGGTAAAGGGGGCGTCTTTCATAGCTATATCATCAATTGAACCAAACAGGGGTAAATTTAATTAATCATTCGTTAATCTTAGGACATGAGGGTAGCTAATCTCTTTCTTTCCACAGATTTTCCCATCCTAAATCTGCAAAACAAGGTCCTTGCGTCATCTCCGCATACTTAATATCGTTATGAAAGCCATTCCATTCTAATACGTGAAGCTCCTCATTTTGGTCTATCGCAATATCCCAGCCAATACAACCTACATAAGGTATCTTACTGTGTAAGTTGGTGCACAGTTCAACTATCTCGTTGAATTTTGGTATTTTCTTATGCTCAAACGAGACGCTGCTATCGGGATGGGAGGTCAAAACTGACCAGTTCTGTAAATGACCCTGATTTTCAAAAACTCCTGTTCTGAGTTCTATAGGTACAATTACTTGTGCTTTGGCATTGATATAAGTTTCACCCAACCTACCTAATTTAGCATAAGCAGCACGCGCTGAAACATCATTATTCGTATCAATAACCGTTGTTACGCGCAAAGTGGCTAAAGCTTCAGAACTAAAATTCTCAAAGAAACTATGGTGTCTTACCCTTGATTGAAAAACACCATTTCCCAAAGATTTTATTTTGTCCAAGGAAAAGTTTGCTTTATTAAAAGTATAAATTCCTCTGCCTTTCAAAGAATTGTCTAATTTGAAGAAAATCTCATTATGATTTTTGAAAAGAAATTCTTCTAACATTTCAGGAGACATTATTTGTCGATTCTTCGAAAGCCATTTTCTATTGACATAATAGGCGAGATCTGGAAACTTATCCGTACCAAAAACAGCATTTGTAAACATATTATTGAAAGATATTTTCCCGTAGTCGCCCTGTAATTTGGGAACTACGATTTCCCCATAATAATTATCTGGAATCCAACCTTCCTTAAACACCCCGGCCCATAACGTATACACATAAAGCCAAGGCGCATAGCGTTTGGAACCAAAAACGTCCACGGCATAGTCATCTGCCATTTTCCTATTTTGAGCGGAGAGTTTACCCCTGGTCAATCCAATTTGAGTTAAAATTGAATTGGCTTCTTTTTTGTGTAAGTAGTGATATCTCTTATTTTCTACCTTTTGAAAAGCCGATTTTATAATTTGGATGGTTCTCATATAAGAGCAATTGAACATGGTTGAAAGAGAAATAATTTCATTTATACTCCAATTTCAATGGTTTTTCTTTAAAAGCTTGTAATTAAAAACTTCTGCTATAAACTTAGGGGTAGACACTAAATTACGTTCTGCCAAACGTTTGGGGTCTTTTATAAAACGTGGCAGCCATTCTAAGCCTAACTTTATCCAAAAGGGATGCGAGCGCTTTACAGTACCGGCGTAAAAATCAAATACCGCACCAATAGAGCAAATTATAGGCGGAGAGAGGAATTCTTTATTAAGATATACCCATTTTTCCTGTTTTGGGGCCGTCATCCCAACAAAAAGCACTTGCGCATCGCTTTTATTTACCTGGCCGTACATTTTTTCGCTATCGGCTTGCGTAAACTCAGTTTTATACGGCGGTGAATGTGTGGCTATGGTTACACGTGGAAAGTCTTTCTTGGCCCTATCCCTTATTAATTCCAATGTTTCTTCTGAGGCTCCCAAAAAAAAACAAGACCCTTGCACGCTATTTAGATGTTCCATTAGGTATATGAAAATGTCATAGCCGGCTATTTTTTTGATTTTGCGCTGTTCCAATACTCGTGCTGCCCAAACAATGCCTATACCATCAGGTAATAATACATCGGCTTCCGTTAAGGCCCTTTTAAAAACACTATCCTTTTTCGCAATACAGTAACTATGTGGATTTATAGTATTAATGATCATCTTTCCCTTGAAAGAAATTTCGGGGTAGGACGAGGCTATAGTGTAGTTTAAAAGCTTCATTGTACTAAATCTTCTAGTATTTCATGAAAACGGGTCTCAAACGCTTCTAACGTAAAATTTGCTTCATAATGCTTTCTACCTGCTTCTCCCATTTTTTTCCGTAATTCTGGATTCTTTATTAAAATCTCCATTTTATCTGCAAGAGCAACCTCATTTTCCTTTTCTACTAAAAATCCTGTTTCTCCGTCTTTAACGATATCCCGTATTCCTCCTTCAAATGTTGAGATTAGGGGCAGACCAGATTGCATGGCTTCTAATAAAACCAGAGGAAAACATTCATTATAAGTTGGGAATACAAAAATTTCATTTTTCGCGTAAGCCTTTTCTTTATCCAAACCATATTTTGGCCCTTCATAGGTTACGTAATCTTGTAAACCTAAAGAGCTAACTTCCTCTTGGAATCTCTCCACATCGATATCGCCTGTATTTCCTATAAAGTTGCAATGAAAAATTACGTTTTTCTGAACCAGTAACTGGCAAGCCTTTAATAAAACGTATACTCCTTTAGAAACAATAAGGTTAGATAAAAACAATAATTGAACCCTTTCTTTGCTTTCCTGTTTATCTATTCTTTCATTGATGTTTTCAGGTATACCATTTGGACAAATATAAACCCTTCCTTTGGGCACGTATTTCTCTATGTCCGAATATAAGTGTTCGGAGAGCAGAATTACCCTTGTTTTTTTGAAAACTACTTTGTATAGGAAATGATCCAACCATCTGTGCTGTCTTTTACTTACCCCTTTGTTGTGAAAATGAAATACCACTTTACAGCCGAATAGCTTTACCAACAACACAATAAGCGCATCCTTATAAAAACCTGCTCCAGAGGCAGTCAAGGTAAAATAGACGAGCTTGGGCTTGGCGGAAATTAAACGATTGAAGGATGTCCTAAGAATCATGAAATAGCGTTTTACCTTCAACCATCCAGCACGTCCAATCTCATCCACACGAACGGAGGTTCCTAAATTAATATACTGCATATTAAATGTGGTGTTTATGCGCTTATTTCCCATGATATACTGTCCCACCATGGCCGCCCCGTGAACAGGAGGCGGATAATGTAAAATAGAAAGGATACTTTTGGTTTTTCTTGCTTTTTCGTCAAGCAGTATCAAGTATAGGTCTATTAGATTTTGGTAAATCTTTTTCTCAGTATATAACGTATCGGCTTTAATCTTGGCATTTTTACCTAAGAATACGCATTTCTCATCGTAATAAAATAAATTCTTTATGGCCTTGGCCAAGGCTACAGCATCACCCGGCTCTACGAGTATTCCATTTTCCTGATGATCTATAATGTCGGCCATGGCCCCTAGATTACTTGTAATTACCGGTTTTGCAAACTTCATCGCAGTGGTTATTACATTCGGAAAACCTTCATACCACTTGCTTGGCGCTACAACAATCTTGGATTCTTCATACAACTCATCCAAAGCTTTGCCGGCAACAAAACCTTTCCAGAGCACATTTTTGGGAGCATTTGTTTTAAGATGGGACACGTTGCTGTTTACACTTCCCGCGACAACAAATGGTATTTCGGGTAAAAGACTGGCCGCTTTCAGAAATTCTCGAATACCTTTTTCTTCACTGACCCTTCCTATAAACGATACGTATTTTGGGGTAATTGGTCTTTGTATTAATGTAGTCTTGGGCAGGAGACCGGGAAGTATAAATAGTTTATGTGCCGGTATACCGTTATCAATAAACTTTTGCCGCTGAAAAACACTTTGTACGATGTAGGCATCCATATTCTTGGTGACGCCCCAGAATGCACGGGCTATAAAATTACGCAGAGCATACCCAACACTTTTGGGCACATCATTCTCGCAATTTTTTGAAATACAGTTTAATTCCCTGACGCCACTTAAACACTTTTCGCAAATATTCCCTTGTCCGTCTAAATGCAATCCCGTAGGACAGAACAACCGATAATTGGGGCAGCGCATGACCAAAGGAATACCCCTACTTTTTATACTTTTTACTATACCGGGTGAAATAAACGGATACAGGTTTTGAACTTGTACAATATCCGGTTCAAAATCATCCAGTAAAATTTTAAGTTCTTTGACCGCACTAGGATTATACACCCCTGAAAAAAAAGCTTGAATCTTTTTTGTGGTGGAATTATTGATCACATCGGAAAATCGTCTAAACCATTTTACCTGGTGCCCATTAGATTCTAGTATCTCTTTCAAGGACTCCGCAGCATGTTCCTCCCCGGAATTATTACTGGCATAATTATTATGAATAAAGAGAATCTTCAATTTTTTTCGTGATTTATATTCAATTCTACCCAACTGCCGAACTCAAAATCCTTTTCCTCTGGATAAAAAACACCAAAACCATTACAAGGGTAAAAAGTCATCTCACCAAAGTAAATCTTGCCGTCCACGTTGTAAAAGTCTACCCTTACGAACTTAAATTCATTTGATAAGGTTCTTGCCAATTCTACCATAACCTCCAAGTTTTTGGGTTTAGGCAAATCCTCATCAGATTGCGGATACCAAAGCCCAAAAGGTAGTCTATTCCAATCGTGATCGTAAAAGTTGAGGGTGTGGTTAATAAAGCGATCGCGGTCTATTTGTATATGTTTGGGTTCGCCATGGAAGCAATGAAATTTGTAATCCACCACCGCACTCTCGTTCTCATTTTCCAAATATTGTTCACAAATAATACGTGGTGGTACATTTTTATAGGCGTGTTCTCCCCAACGTTCATAAAAGTTAGTTTTTAACCATTTATTCATGGTTTGTTTGGCGTTCGCAATATCAAACTGGGATTTATCCCTACATATAAGGATCATGTCTGCCCCATGAGTACCTTTTAGCACAAAAGATGCCGGTAAATTCTCAAAATCAATGGCTTCTACGTTTTCATAAACACCGTATAGGGTATTTAAATACTGACCTCCTATTTTGGTAGTTACGTATTCCCTAACCGCAAATTTATCTACCAGCTTGGTATATATAGGCGCACGATCGTATAAATTTTGCCAAATTATCTTAGCCATTAAAGTGTCTGGAGCTCTCAAATTTAAACAGCGTTTAAAAGTGATAAAATATCGGATTTGGTAGTACTGCTTATCAGTAGTAATTTTGCGTAAACACTTTAGCGCTGCTCTTTTTATACTCGTTTTTAACGGACTTTCTTTGGTATTCATAATACATAATAACAGTTAATCAACGTGTATTTTTTAATTTTGATAGTAGGGTATTTACTTTTTCATCAAAACTAAAAGGCATATAATTGTTTCTAACATTTTTTATGGAACTTTCTAACACATCCGTTTTTATAAGTATGGCTTCTAATTTCTTGATCAACTCATGAACATTATAGGGATTAAATAAGTCACCATTCTCTTTAGTAACCAAAGTTGCAGCTCCAGCCAGCTCTGAGCACAGAACTTTGCTCCCTGCTAACAAGGCTTCGTTTACGACCGCACCAAATGGCTCGTGTATGCTTGGCAATACAAAGACTTGAGAGATATTATACCATGCTAGCAAATCTAATCCCTCTTTGCTACCTAAAAAATGAATATTGTCGGATAAATTTAGGCTAGCAACTTCTTCATTTAACGTTTCTTCCAGGGGTCCAGCACCAACAAGAATTAGCTTCCAATCAGATGTCTTTAATGAAGAGCAAGCTTCAAGTAAAAGAGAAAGATTCTTAACTTCGGCCAAACGACCAACATAAAGAATAATTTTATAGTTCGCCAAACTATATTTTTTTATTAAACTATTGGATAGCTCCAAGCTTTGGTCCAATAGCGCTCTAAAACGTATATCGCTATGGATAATAGGCAATTCTAAGGAGTTTATTTGAGAAGAAATGTTTTGCTTAACCCATTCACCAACTAATTTACTCGGATAGATTACACCATCTATTCTTTTAGCAATAAGATTTCGAAGAATCAAACGGTATCCTTTTCTTTCCTTAATATTTTCCAAGCTATCATCACAAATGGTATATAGTTTAAATTTCTTACCCCAAAGCCAATAATAAATGAAAGTGGAAAGGGTAACTTGATTAAACTCACAGCACAATACTACATTAGGTCGTTCTTGTTTCAGCAAATTACCTAAACCAAAAACAAAAAAACGTTTTAGAAAGGTAAACCCGTTCTTTAAGTAATTTATCTCAAAATTACACTTATCACTCAAATAGTTTTTTGAAAAGCTATGATACGCTTGCCAAGGATAATAAAAGTAAAAAGAGGGTTCGAAACGCGTTGCTAGTTCGTTAAAAAAATCTATGCGGTATGGAGCTAAGGAAGGGTGAAAAACTAGTATTTTGTTTTTATGTTTCATTAAACTATAACCAAACCAAACTTATTCTTAAGAATTCTAAAAGCGCGCCGAGCTTTGTCACATAGCCTTTTTGTTATCGAAAACTTCCTTTTAAAATCCTTTATAATATTCTTATTTATATGCAACTCCTTTTCAAATTCAAATTCCGTTTTAAGGCTTTGATCCAAGGGAGAGATAAATTTGAATGCACCAGAAGTATGAGTCGCTGACTCTGAAAGACCAATACTATTAACTTTTGAATTGCTGGGAAATACTGTAATTAATCCCTCTTTAAATTGGTGATAGCACCATCTTATGGCCCAAGAATCTATTTTACCACTCATTTGATTGTGTAACATATAAGGCAAGTCACTAGAAATACTGAAGAACTTATATCTTTTCAACGGACTTTTCTTAAAAGTTGAATAGTCTCTTACTTCCCAATCAATATGCTCCCATTTATTGCTCCATGTACCCCAACCCCAAGAAGATGCCCTTAATCCCACATAGAAATCCTTATCATAATTTTTTAAGCTAGGCAAATTCATTGTATACCCTGAAATAGACATTACTTTAGGGTGTGTTTCATAAAACTCTAGGGCTTGATTCATAAAGTTCAGAAAGTTAGGAGAAGTAAGCAAATCATCCTCTAAAACAATTAGGCTATCATACTTCTTTAAAACTTGTTTAACACCACTAACAATAGAATTGGCTAACCCATTATTTTCTTCAGACTCATGGATTTCAATGGATTGGAAACCGTCTATAGTTTTCAAATATTCGCGAACCATTTTCACTTTCTGATATTCCATATCATTTTTTGGCCCATCTGAAAATATTATTAAATTACTATATGGTGCTAAAAAATTCCGTTGTAATGCTAATATCGTTTGTTTGGTTTCATAAATCCGATTATAGGTAAAAAGTACTATTGGTGCAATATCTTTCAATTATTTTAATTTAGTATGACCAAATTTTTTATTAAAATCAATAAGAGTGTTCCGACACATAATCACAAAAATCCCTTAATACTATTCCCAAAAACCAATAAATAAGATTTTCTCCATGTTATTGTAATGCCAAATACTATCATAAAATTCAAATACAAACCACGAGGCAAAACTTAAAAAAGCGAAAATGATGACGATTCTATTTTTTTTGAAAAAATTATTTACCTCTATGAACTTAGTAAAAAAGTAAACCGCCAAAGGAAATAGAAAATATAAATAAAATGAAAATCTTAATGCTATTTCCGTATCATTATAATTGAATGTTATAAAAATTAGGAAAAGCAAACTGATATATAAAAGTAATGCCCTATTTTTTGATCTCAGTTTCAATCGCAGAATATAAAACACCCCAACAATAAAAAGAAACAATAAATAATTAAGTATACCCAAATTTTCAAAATTGAGATCGCTATCCCTATTTTGAATTCTCTCTATTCCATAAGAGAGTACGCTATCATCAGAATATTGTAATACGAACAAATTAGAGAATTGAAACAGTAGCAATCCAAAGAAACCAAAACATGCAATAAGAATAAGCAATACAGTTTTAGTAGGTCTCAGTCTTCTAAAAAGGTAGACCAGCACATATAAAAAGGAACTGGTATGAGTAAAAACAGCTGAAATAAACAAAATTAATCTTCTCTTATTGTAAAAGGCAACATCTATTATAAATAAAAGAAGAATAGTAGCTGCTAAAAATTGACGTAATAAATGTGCCGATAATGAAAAAAGGTTTGGAAAGAGAAATAGTGATAATAGACTTATAAATAATATTTCTTTGGATACTTTGAAAGCATTATGCATGCGCAACATCGCAATGCCCATTATGCCATAGCATAAAGTAGTATGGATGATTAAATACACTTCAAAGAACCCAAACGAAAAGTAAAATAGTATGTAATTGTATAGAAAAAATACAGGTTCTTTACCTAAATAAAAAAGATAATTAATAAGATTATAATTAGGTACATCCTGGTACCAAATTTCATATAATTCTAAATCACTTTCTATAGTTTTACCGGAATTAATAATCCCTAATAAGACAGAAGCAATTACTATAAAAAAGGTAATTTTTTTTGAATCAAATTGTTTTTGAAAAACCAAATAAAAGTAAGTACTTATAACGCCGGTTAATGGGGATAATAAAAACAACAAAGTAAAGAATATGTAAAACATTAAATTCCTTTTCAGTTACCTCTCAAACATGTGCATACGCAAATGAACTCTTAGATTGAAACTATTCTTCTATAAATCAGGTATTGCGTAACCTGATAAAAAATGTTTTCCAAAAACATTGTATAAAATACTCCATAAATGCCATAGCTACTTACCATAAAATATCCTAAAACTACTGCTATAATACTACGCGGAATATATACCCAAAAATCAACATCCGTACGTTTAATAGCCGTTAAGGCAATTTTTATAGGTTGAAAAAATATAATTACGCTTTGTATTATAAACGGAAATATTACCAACAAACCTAAATTGGCATATTTTTCGCCAAAAAATAAATTCATTAAGTTCTCTCCAAATAAAAAGCCTGTTGCAAGAACAATTATACTCATCATGCCAAAGAACCAAAAACACTGCTTTACTAAATCACTTACCTTATTGAAATCCGTATTCAGCCTTACGAACAATGGCAGTAGATATGAGCCAAATGCTTTCAACAAAGGGGATATTATACTTCCAATACTTAATAGAACACCTAAAATTGCAACATCTTTTTTATCTACTATAAACAATAACAACCATGGATAAATATTTGAGGATATATGAAAAAGAAAATTACCGCCTACTAGCCATTTACCCACATGCCAATTTGCCTTCCAAAAATGAACTTGATTAGAAAATGTATACTTAATAAATCTGTAATTTTTAACATAATATACTAATGAAAGTCCAAAATATATAGTGGATGCAGAAACTAAATACACAAAAATATCACTTACATTAAAAAACCATATATATCCCAATAAGACAATTAAAAATCCTGAACATAGTAGACCATAAATCATGTTTTGCCTTGTCCTTCTTTCGCTCAAAAGTAATTCTCTCACGAAATAATATGAACTGTATGAAATGATAAAGAAGGAAAATATAAGCACATCTGGACCATTCCACTCCTTAAAAGAGAAAAAGTATATAATTGGAAAAAGCAACAAAATAATTACCGTAAAAATTAATTTGCTGTTTAGTGCGAATTGAAAATAATCTATACTTCTTTTGGAATCCTTGTAATCATTAAGGTTAATAGCGTAGGGTTTTGAAATGAGAGCACTTTGTAAGCCCAATACAAAGACAGTAAGCGTGATTAGTAGAACAAAATCAGCATATACCAAAACATCATAAGTTCTAGCCAGAATTATAGTAGTTGCAAATGTGGTAACACTCATAAAGAATTGGTCCAATAGAACACTAAACAATTTCGGTAGTTCTTTTGAATTCTTGATTTGGATAATGGAATTGAAATTCAAAGAGTATTATTTTAAGGTATGAAGTAGATATAAATATCAAAACTCCTAAATGACAATTGTCAACATTGTTTTTGTATAAACCAATTATAGGTCTCTTTAATCCCAACTTCGAAACCAATTGAAGCTTCCCACCCCAATTTTTTTAATTGGGTAACATCCATCAACTTACGTGGGGTGCCATTGGGTTTGTTACTATCCCAAATTATGTCGCCGGTATGCCCCACCGTTTTTTGAATGAGCAGTGCCAAATCCTTTATAGTCAAATCAACTCCAGTCCCCACATTGTACAAGTATCCCGGCAATTCGTTTTCCAACGCAAAGACCACCGCTTGTGCCATATCATCTACATGCATGAACTCCCGTAGCGGGGTGCCGCTGCCCCAGAGGGTGACAGGTACATTTCCATTTTCCTTAGCTTCATGAAATTTACGAAGCATGGCCGGCAACACATGGGAGCTTTCCAAATCAAAATTATCATTTGGGCCGTACAGATTGGTCGGCATTAAACTCACAAAGTACTTGCCATGTTGTTCCCGTAAGGCTTGGCACAACTTAACCCCAGAAATCTTAGCGATGGCATAGCCCTCATTAGTGGGTTCCAACGGTCCGGTCAGCAAATACTCTTCCTTTAAAGGCTGTGGTGCCATTTTAGGGTAAATACAAGAGCTGCCCAAAAAGATAAATTTGGTAACATTATGCTCTTGTGCGCCTTGAATCAAATTGTTCTGAATACGCATATTATCCATCAAGAACCCGTACTGATCTCTCTTATTGGCCAATATACCTCCTACCCGCGCCGCTGCGTCTACTACCACTTCCGGTTTTTCTTCCCTATAAAATTGGGTGACCGCCTCTTGGTTCCGCAAATCCAATTCTTTGCTAGACCTCCCTATAAGATTGGTATAGCCCAAACCAAGTAACGCCCTCCAAACGGCGGAACCGACCATACCTTTGTGCCCTGCGATATAAATTTTAGAATCTTTATTCATAATAGTTCAAGGTATCAAAACCACCTTGGTGCAAGTGCTGGTCTTTTTCCATCAGGTTCAAATCGCTCTCCATCATTTCCTTTACCAAGGCCGTGACATCATATGTAGCTTCCCAGCCTAGTTTTTCTTTAGCTTTCGTAGGATCCCCAATCAGCAGTTCTACTTCCGTAGGCCGATAGTACTTTGGGTCTATATTTAGAACTTCCTTACCTATTTCCATTTGATATTGGGGTAGGTTGCAAGCTTTCACATAACCCTTTTCATCTTCTCCCTGTCCGCTGAATTCCAGTTCTACGCCTATTTCTGCAAATGCCATTTTTACAAAATCGCGCACCTTGGTGGTCTTACCAGTAGCAATGACCCAATCTTCGGCTTTATCGGCCTGTAAAATCATCCACATCATGCGTACATAATCCTTGGCGTGACCCCAATCCCGTTGCGCGTCCAGATTACCCAAATACAATTTGTCCTGTAAACCCAGGGCCATGCGCGATACTGCACGGGTAATTTTTCGGGATACAAAGGTTTCCCCACGAATGGGCGATTCGTGATTAAAGAGGATGCCATTGCAGGCAAACATGCCGTAGGCCTCCCTATAGTTTACCGTAATCCAATAGGCATATAGTTTGGCCACCCCGTAAGGGCTTCTGGGATAAAACGGAGTGGTCTCCGATTGAGGGACTTCCTGTACCTTGCCATACAATTCTGATGTTGAGGCTTGGTATATCCTCGTTTTCTTCTCCATACCCAACAGACGCACCGCATCCAAAATCCGCAGCGTTCCAATTCCATCAGCATTGGCGGTATACTCGGGCACTTCAAAAGAAACGTGCACGTGGCTCATTGCTGCCAAATTGTAGATTTCATCCGGTTGTATTTCCTTAATTAACCGGATAAGATTGGTACTATCTGTCATATCCCCATAATGCAGTACAAAGTTTCTATCCTCCACATGTGGGTCCTGGTACAAATGATCAACGCGATCCGTATTGAACAAAGAAGACCTCCTTTTTAACCCATGGACGATATATCCCTTTTTGAGGAGGAATTCGCTTAAGTAGGCCCCATCTTGCCCTGTAACTCCGGTTATAAACGCTATTTTATTTTTCATAATTACACTTATGCGCAAATTTGTTGCGGCGCTTTAAACTTTTACAAACTATTTGACCGAGAAAACGAACGCATCGTATATAGGTGAGAATTGCAATATAGTACAATTCAAATATTCTCTGAAGTTTTGTGTAGATTTCAAAATACCATCTTGAGTTTTCTAACTATTTTCTTGTGGAACTTTCTTTGGGTATTTTTCCTTTACCTTTTGAAATATTCGAAGTCTATGAAGTACCTTTTTTTGAAAATAGGATTCGGTATCATTTTGTTTCTTGGTAGCCGTGTTTAAAATCTTGGCGGGCCGATTTTTTTTCTCCTTCTCGATAATGGAATAGTTATCCGAGGAAACAGTCTTATTTAAATGCCTTGCTTTAGCATACATACCCTCAAATTCAACTTCCAAGGCTTCGTTTGATAAAGGAACCTCCATGGCTTCGAGATTTTTATTAGCATTTAGCATGAATGGAATTAGGTATAATGCGATTCCAAATACCAAACAACAAAAAAGTTGAAAATGGATGTAAAGATTTTGGGTCACCAAGGCAAAAGCGATGACGGTTAAATTGGTTACCGCAATGGTCAAACTTGCCATTTTGTGACTTGAGCCCAGGTCTAAAAAGCGATGGTGTATGTGGTTGCGATCTGCACTAAAGGGACTTCTTCCTTCTCGAATTCGTATGATGAAAACACGGAGCACATCCATCATAGGATAGGAAAGCACAGCTATTGCGATGATAGGTGCATTTTCCAATGGAAATTCCAGATTCTCTCCTAAAAAGTTGAGATTTAAAAATGCTACGGCCAAATAGGCCATAATGAAGCCGGTGAACAAGGAACCCGAATCGCCCATAAAGAGTTTTTGTTCCTTGGAAAAGTTGTGAACCAAAAAACCAATGAGCGCCCCGATCAATAAAAATGAAGCCAAGGCCATAAAAGCGTTTCCGTTCAGGGCAAAATAAAGTCCAAAAAAAGCGCTGGTTAGAATACCAATTCCGCCAGCAAGGCCATCGATTCCGTCTATAAGGTTAAAAGCGTTGATAATGAGGATAAAAACGAAAATGGTAAATAGGACGGAAATCCAGTAGGGTAGCTCCCCCACCCCGAAAACGCCATCCATTCCCAGAATTCTTAAATCCGAAGCAAAAACAACAATAGCGGACGCTAACAACTGACCACTAAATTTTTTCTTGGGAGATATGACCAGTAAATCATCCTTAAGGCCCAAAAATAATAACAAGATAGTGGAACCTACCAAGGCCAATACTTTTACCAAATCTGAACGTTCCAATTCGGTAAAAATACTCATCAAAATAATTCCTAAGGCAAAGGTTATGAAAAGACCAACCCCTCCTAAAGTGGGGGTCTTATCCAAGTGCATACTGCGCTCACCGGGCTCATCCATCAAATCCTTTTTATGGCTAAGATGAATAATCACAGGGTATATTCTTGCGGAGAAAAGGTAAGCTGCCAGAACAGCTATTCCGCTAAGAACGTATAGATTGTTAAATACATTTGAAATGTAGGTCATTTCTAGGTTGGTTTTCAACAACTACGGAAAGCAAAAAATAAAAGGATTATTCTTAATTTATTCCTTAGATGCTCAACGAAGTTACTTGTGGTTTTTACTCATTTTTGGGGAAAATTTTAGACTATAAAACGAATTAAACCAACCTCACTCTTTATTATTACAATTACTTTTTCTTTTCAATAACATTATTCTCGTTTGTGGGGTTCTTACTACTAATTTAATCAAAAATATAGATTTTAAGGGCTAAAACTAATATACTCGATGAATTGTTATTAACGACTTTTCCAAGAATTGTTTGTAAAAAAGCGCTGGTTACATGTTTTTTTGACAAAAAGAAAAAATATACAGACGAGATTGAGAATTCCTGAAAAAAGACTGAAACGGAATAAGGATAGTACAATTTTAATTTTAAGTAAAAAGCCCATATTTCAATCCATTTAGCCAGAGAATTTCTTCAATGGAGAATGAAAAAAATGGTTGAGAGGGTATCCGAAATTCATCGAGTTTGATGTTTTGATGGAATTTAAGAGTATACTGCCAGTTTAAAATTGTCTAGGGAGGCGACCTATGAATAGGTTCTCGATACTATTTTCTGCCGAAAATCACTGGAACTGACCATATCACCATTAGTAATTCCGACTAACAAGATTCAAACCCGATACCACTTCGATTGTTTTCAAAGTAGCCATAGCCGTTTAGAAAATGTATAAAGAAGCAAAGTAAATCATAAAGATTTCATATTAATCATGTTAGGTGTGGCATGATCTTTAGACTGTAAGGCAAGCAATTTCACTTATCCCATTTCAGTACATCCAACAATAGATAATTCTATAAATTGAAGTAACTTTAAACCACAAACCTAAGAATAGTAATTGTACTGCATCGTTGACATAGAAACCACTGGAAACGGAATCAAAGGAAACCGTATTACCGAGATTTCCATTTTTAAATATGATGGGCATGAGGTGGTGGACGAATTTACTTCCTTGGTCAATCCACTATGTGAGATACCCTACTTTATCACCGGACTTACCGGTATTGATAATGATATGGTAAGGGATGCACCGTTACTCGAAGTTATAGCGCCTAAAATCATAAGATTTACCCAAGATAGCATCTTTGTGGCCCATAGTGTAAATTTTGACTACAACGTCATAAAAAATGAGCTCCGTCTGCTCGGCCTTAATTTTGTTCGGAAAAAACTTTGTACCGTCCGCCTATCCAGAAGATTATTTCCAGGCTATAATTCTTATAGTCTTGGTAAACTGTGTTCTGCCATTGACATTCCTTTGCAAAATAGACATAGGGCACGCGGAGACGCACACGCAACAGTTCTCTTATTTCATAAGTTGTTGCGCGCCGAGGGGGCATCCGCAGTTTTCAAGCAATTTCTGAACGCAAAATCTCAAGAAGCCACCTTACCCCCTTCTTTGCCCAAAAGCGAGTTTGACAAATTACCATCAACTCCGGGAGTGTATTATTTTAAAAACGCGCAAGGCAAAATCATTTACGTCGGCAAGGCTATCAACATTAAGAAAAGAGTATTAAGTCACTTTTATGACAAGAGTAGCAAGGAGCTGAATTTGTGTAGGGAAACCGTTCATTTGGATTTTGAGGAAACCGGCAGTGAGTTGATTGCCTTATTGGAAGAATCGGAAGAGATTAAAAAGTATTTCCCAATACACAATAGAGCCCAAAAAAGAAATATTCAACAGTACGGTATTTTCTCTTACGAGGACAGAAACGGGATAGTACACTTGGCCCATAATAAATTAAAAATGGTTCCAAATCCCCTGGCCATTTTTTATAGTATCACCGATTGTAGACAATTTTTGGAAAGTCTCTGCTCAACTTTTGAGCTTTGTCCAAAATACTGCCATTTACAGGAAAATATAGCGACTTGCTCGCATTACAAGATAAAACAGTGCTTAGGTATTTGCTCTAGCCTAGGACATTTGAAAGAATACAATGCTCGGGTAAGGGAAGCCGTCTTATCCCTGCAAAATCAGAAAACCGATTATGCCATTCGCCTAAAAGGGAGAACAGTGGAAGAGGAGGCTTTTGTACTCATACGGGAAAATTACTACGTAGGTTATGGATTCATACCAACGTCTGAAAACATTCAACAGTTAGAGGAGTTGGATACCTTTTTGAAACCTAGAAAAAACACCTTGGAAACACAGCGGCTTATAGCGACTTACCTGCGCAAAAATCCTAATTCTGTAATAGGTCTGGAAAAAGAAATGATGGATTCCAATTGAATCTAATCGTTCAATTTACGATACATTTTAAGCACGAACAGTAGCCAGATCATAAAGATGACTGCAACTATAATCGAGTATATTAAAATAAAATCCACTACTTCTTATACTTTAAATAATTCATGAACCCGAGAATTGTTGGAGCCCAAAAAGCGATGAATATGGCATCCAGCTTTTTTCCGCTTAAAAACAAAACTTCAGATACTATAATAATGGATAGCACTACCAATAGCATGATGCAGTTCATAACTCCAACACGCTCAATAAAATTTTTAATCATCTCCGTAATACAAATCCTACTTAAAGGTATTAATTATTTTATTTCGATTTAAGATTTTCTTAAGTTTTTTTTAACACTTAACAATTTCTTAATAAATTGTAAAATTAGCACAATTTCCAACACCTCTCTCCTTGAGTTTTTAGCTAAATAAAATTGAAGAAAAACCCATATTACAATGTAGTTGGACAAACATAATCCGTTACCTTGGCCCCCTCTTTTTTCAAAGCTCCGAATCCACCCGCGACATCAATCAAATTATGGATACCCCTACTCTTAAGAATTGAGGCCGCAATTACAGATCGGTAGCCTCCCGCACAATGTACTAAAAAATCCTCTTTTTCGGGGAACTTGGCCAAATGCCTATTCAATTCGCTCAACGGTGTATTTTCAGCACTTTCTACGTGTTCCGATAGATATTCACTTTCCTTTCGAACATCAAAGACCGGTATGGATTCCGATTCTAACTTCTCCTTGGCTTCCGAAGCGGGGATAGATGCTATGCTATCCGTTTCCTTTCCAGCTTTTTTCCACGCATCAAGACCTCCTTTTAGATATCCAATTGTACCATCAAAACCTACTCTGGACAACCTGGTAATGGCTTCCTCTTCTTGACCCTTTGGGATTATTAAAAGTAAGGGCTGTTTGGTATCGGCGATCAGGGCTCCCACCCACGGGGCAAAATCCCCGTTGAGCCCTATAAAAATGGAACGAGGGATGTGTTCCTTTACAAAGTCATTTTGATGACGAACGTCCAGCACCAAAGCTTCGGTCTCATTAGCCGCTAATTCAAATTCATCGGGATTAAGAGCGGTAGTACCTCTATCCAATACGTCCGCTATATCCTCGTAACCCTCTTTGTTCATCTTTACGTTCAACGGAAAGTATTTCGGTGGTGGCAAAAGCCCATCCGTTACCTCCTTCACGAATTCCTCTTTGGTCATATCCGCACGCAAAGCATAGTTCATCTTTTTCTGGTTCCCCAATGTGTCCACAGTCTCCTTCATCATATTCTTACCACAAGCTGAACCTGCTCCATGCGCAGGATAAACGATAACATCATCCGCAAGCGGCATTATCTTATTTCGAAGGCTATCGTACAAGGTTTCCGCCAGCTGCTCCTGTGTTAAATGTGCTGCTTTTTGGGCCAAGTCAGGCCGGCCGACATCACCCAAAAACAAGGTATCACCAGAAAAAATAGCATGATCCTTTCCATTTTCATCCTTCAATAGATAGGTGGTGCTTTCCATGGTATGACCAGGTGTGTGCAAGGCTTTGATCGTAAGTTTACCCAATTTAAATTCCTGCCCATCCTCGGCAATAATTGCATCAAAGGAGGGATTTGCAGTAGGTCCGTAAACGATAGGTGCACCAGTCTCTTTGGACAAAGTAACGTGACCGCTTACAAAGTCAGCATGAAAATGTGTTTCAAATATGTATTTAATTTCCGCATTATCCATTTCCGCCCTTTTTATGTAAGGTGTTACTTCACGCAATGGATCAATTATAGCGACTTCACCGTCACTTTCAATGTAATAGGCACCTTGTGCCAAACAACCTGTATATATCTGTTCTATCTTCATATTGTATTATGTTCTTTACTTAAATATTGCCTGTACTACTCTTTTTCGAGAGGAGCTACGTTCTTTTTACGACTATTCTCATAGGCTACCCACGACCCTACCGTTGATTCGATTTCAGGATTCTCAAAGCAGGCAACCGCTTCTTTAGTTTTCACAAATAAGTTCTTTTTATCCAATTCTTCAATAATACCCGTACTAAAAATGACATCCCTTGTAGGTCCTATAGCCCCAGCAATGTAAAACTGTAATCCTAAATTATGAATTTCGCGTATGGACTTGGTTAAAACATCGACGCCAGTTGCATCAACATAATTTATGGCCTCCGCATTCAATATGACTCCTTTGAGTTTTGGGCCTTTTTCCTTTATGTAATTGAATAATTCTCTTTTAAAGAATGAAGCATTTCCAAAATACAATTGTGAATCAAAACGCACAATCAACAAATCTTCCCTGACTTCAACCTCATCCCCAAACCGTAAAACATTTTTGTAATAGTCCGAATTCTTTATATTTCCTAACTCTGCAAAATGCGGTTTAGAAGTTCTATAAACCATAAGTAATAATGAGCAAAGTACACCAATTAGAATTCCCTCCGTAATTCCTATGAAAAGCGTAATCAAAAAAGTTACAAGCAGAATCAAAAACTCGTCCTTTCGGCTCTTCCAAAGATTCTTGGCATATTCAATATCGATAAGCCCGTAAACTGAAACCATAATTATACTTGCGAGGATCGCATTGGGCAAGCTACTGAAAAAGAAGGTGAAAAAAAGTAGCGTCACTAGGACTAAAACCACACTAAAAATAGCTGCTAAATTTGTTCTGGCCCCTGATTCTTGGTTTATCGCGGAACGTGAAAAACTTGCCGTTACAGGGAAAGCCTGTAAAAAGGAGCCCACCATATTTGCGCTTCCCAAGGCTATTAACTCTTGATTGGGTTGTATGGTTTCTTGTCCGCTTTTTTCCTCCAAGGCCTTTCCGATTGAAATAGCTTCTAAATAGCCAACCAAAGCTAAAGCTAAAGCTATGGGCCATAATTTTTGAATATCTTCCAGTTGCACGCTAGGTACGACCAATGAGGGAAGGCCCAAAGGTATTTCGCCCACTAATTTTGCGCCATATTGCTCTAAGTCGAAAGCATATACACCAAGTATACCCAAAACAACTATTATTAGTATTCCCGGAATATTCTTGTTCCATTTTTTTAACCCGATAAGTATCAAGATACCAATGGCGCCTATGGCAAAATCGTAAAAATTGATATTCCCTAGCTGGCCTATGGCGTTTATGAACAATTGATGAAAACGATTACTACCGGGAATAGAAGTCCCCAGAAGATGTTTTAACTGGCTTAACATAATTATGAGAGCTGCAGCGGAAGTAAAGCCGCTGATGACAGGTTTGGAAAGGAAATTTACCAAAAATCCCATTCGCAGCACCCCAAACACAAATTGCATCATGCCTACCATTAAGGTAAGCACCGCTACCATAGCAATATAGTTTTCTATGCCGGTTATCGTCAAGGTACCCAACCCCGCAGCTACCAAAAGAGAATCCATGGCTACCGGTCCAACCCCAACTTTTCTAGATGTACCTAGGATAGCGTAAACAAGAACCGGAAACAATGAGGCGTAAAGGCCATAAACGGGTGGTAAACCTGCAATCATGGCGTAGGCCATACCCTGTGGAATCAAGACGATTCCAACAGTAAGCCCGGCCATGAGGTCCTTTAGGAAGTAGGCTTTTTTATAATTGGTAAGCCATTGTAAAAAAGGTAGATAACGCTCCACGATACAAAGTTACGTAATAATGCCAGTTTAGTTGGTTTCTTAAATGCAATAGCTTACAGCATTGCGTTGAATTCCAATGCTTTTTTTACCCAGAAATCCAGGTCCGATTCGGCATCAAAGGCTTCTGGTGACAAAAAGAGAAAACCCTTCATGGGCCGCCCAGTAAAATCCATTTTTCTGCTCCCCTTTTTTTGTAACAGTAACTCATAATTTAGTTTTCCAACGCGTACCATGAGTCGGTCTTGGTCGGCACTTTTATCTCTATCCACGCCGATACACATCTTACCATTGACCATAAAAAGGAGGCCACCCATCATTTTCTTCTCCTCTATTTGTCCGGCTCCCTTTAACCGCTGTCGTACCCTTTCCACTAAGTAATCACTATAGGCCATTGTAAACTATTTAGGACTTAGCTGCACCTTAAAGACACTTTTCTTTTCCGTTAGTTCTTGGAATCCTCGATGCAAGTTATCCTGCGTAACTGCATACGGATAAAAGGTTATAGGTTCAATACAGACCATGTTGGCAACCTCGGTCCAAAGCATAAAGGACTGGAAACCTTCCGTAGTAATTTCGAGTGTTTTCTCATCGTCCAACAAAATCTTTTGGCAGTTTTTTATTTCCATGGCCCTACTTCCTACCGCCATGACTTCTGGAATTGTAACCGATTTGCTTTCCGTCCTTATAGTAGCAGCTTCGGTACGCACTTTGAAGGCTGGGTGATACCCCAACATAAATGGCATGCCTTCTTCCCCTTCTACTTCAAAGGTTATTTGCAAACCGTTTTCTTTTAGTTCGTACATTTTTCGAAATCTAAAATCGTAAGGCCAAAATAATTGTTCAGCGGTAGATTTCTTCGGAAACTTGGAGTTTACAATTTTGGACTTGGCGGTATACTTCTTTTGAAACAAGGCCGAGGTTTCCTCTTGGGTAATCAATTCATAATCCATCTCCCTTAACAAACCATGTTGGTCTTGGACAGCTTCCCCGCGGGGAGTAGTTACTTTGAATTCAGCTTCATTTGTAGGTCCAATGATCGGGAACATCTCCGTATCGGAGTTTCTCCAACCAGGGCTTCCTTTTTGATGGATAAATTCATGACCGGAAACTTGATAGCTTACGAGCTCACCAGCATCGATCTTAACTATTTGATTATCTATCTGAAGTATTACCATATTTGGATTTGTTCAATATATGAAACCTTTATCCTGAAGGACGATGTAATATGCCCCTATCGTTGAATTTAAAACTTGCTCTAGCGAACCTTCTAAAGTGCACTTATTTCAGCATCCAACCAAGTTAGGCGATTTTCGACCCAAGTTTTTAAATAGTCCGTTTCTTGCTCATAAGTAGTACCAACGAAATTATTAGGCCAGACATATGTTCCCAAAACGGGCCATAGCGTAAAATTAGTATCCACCGCCCCAGATGCATTAAGTATTGTCAAATAACCCTCGATTTTACCTTCTATGGCGCCATTGGATAAGGCTCCTCCCCGTAATTCTTCCCACCTCGTTTTTAGCCTTGATACATAAGCCGGATCTTCCATCAAACGTTCCCACCAAAAAGGTAAAAGCCAAAAATCATCCGGACATCTTTCGTTAAACTTGTAAGCCCAAACGTTGGTTTCTCCTCCAGAACAATAATTAGCATTCCCAAATGCAAGATTAAAATCCCAAATGGGACCCATATTCAACTTTCCATTTTTATCCTTGTGCATAAAGGTGCTGAGGCGATAGCCGTCAACATTATTTGAGAGTTCGTTTAGTATGAAGAAGTCAATAAAGCTATCCACGTCTATATAGGCCGAATAGCCCGTTACTGAATCCGTGAAATTTTCACCTGCCAAAGCATCCTCGAATTCAGCTACATAATTAGATATATAGGCTTTCTGCTCTGGCGTAATATCCTCTGCGTCGGGTTCCTCATATAGGAAATAAATTTCTTGGTCCAGATTGGCCAAGTTAGGCGGGTAGGCGGATACGAAGCTATTTAGTTCATTGTACCCCTCCCCTAGGTTAGATCCAGCGGTTTTATCAATTTTTAATATATAGCCACCGGTGAGGTCCTTACCGGAATTTTCATCCTCTTTTAAGTTATTGATATCAATGCGATTGGAATCGCGTTTTAGCTTTTCCATAAAAACATAGACCCCCTTCGGCACTCCATTAATTTCCACTTCTACGAATTGGGTCCTACTGGCATATCGTTGTATGTCTCGCGACAAATCATAAATCAACATATTACGAAAAAGGGATTTATCACTATACGGCGCGTAAAGAATCCAATCCTCTTCTTCAGGAAAGTCCAAAAGCGATACATCCAAATCCTCATTCGCGGCATCCCAAGTCTCAAATCCATATGCTTTTTTTGGAAAAAGCTGTGAAGTAGCTCCCCTAATCTCAATACCCATATAACCATCATAAACAATGGCATCTGCTTTAGAAATCGTAAACGTTGCGTTTATTTTAGGTTCATCAACAATCTCTGCCCCGTTGGTAGAAATAGAAAATAACGGTAGTTTGTCTTCGGGACGTATGCCCATTTCCTCCTCTCCTTGTTCCTCTTCCTCGTTCTCTCGTATTATAGTATCATCCGAAGAACAGTTTATGAATATTAAAGAGAGTACCAATAGCAATAAGTTACTTGCGGTACTGAAGGAGAGATAATTAAATTTGCGCATCTTTTTTCTCTAAGATACCAAAAAAGCCGTTGCTATTCCAAAAAGCCTTTCTCGCGCATCCATTCGTCATTGAACATCTTACCTACATATCGGCTTCCATGATCATGGAAAAGAACGACTACGACATCATCTTTGGAGAAGTGCTCTTTTAATTGTAAAACACCCTTAATGGCAGCACCGGCAGAATTGCCCAGAAACATCGCTTCTTCCTTCGCCAGACGCTGGGTATAAATAGCGGCATCTTTATCCGTCACTTTTGTGAATCCGTCAATGATGCTGAAGTTTACATTGAGCGGTAAAATATCTTCTCCAATGCCCTCCGTAATGTAGGGGTAGATTTCGTTCTCATCAAAAATTCCGGTCTCATGGTATTTTTTAAATACCGACCCGTACGTATCCACTCCCCAAATTTTTACATTGGGGTTCTTCATTTTCAAATAGGACCCTACGCCGGATACGGTGCCTCCGGTCCCTACCCCCACCACAAAATGGGTTACTTTACCATCGGTCTGTTTCCAAATTTCCGGACCAGTACTCAAGAAATGTGCCTTGCAGTTGGAGGGATTGTCATATTGGTTTACATACCAGGAATTGGGTATTTCCTTGGCCAATCTTTTTGCCGTGCTGTAATAACTTCTTGGGTCTTCAGGGGCAACATCCGTGGGACAAACATGAACTTCGCTACCTACCGCCCTTAGAATATCCATCTTCTCTTTTGACTGCTTATCACTGATGACGCAAATCATCTTGTAGCCCTTAACGGTTGCCGCCAATGCCAATCCCATTCCGGTATTACCAGAAGTACCTTCGATGATGGTACCCCCAGGTTTTAATACGCCCGCTTCCTCAGCATCTTTTATCATTTGCACGGCCATACGATCTTTCACCGAATTACCGGGATTGAAGGTCTCGTACTTCGCCAAGACCAAACAGGGCAAATCCGCCGTAAGTCTATTCATTTTTACCAGTGGCGTATTCCCGATGGTCTCCAATATATTTTCTGCGTAATCCATTTAAAATTTATTCAAACTTTATCGCCTTCACCGGCGTTATTTTAGTAATGATGTAAGAAGGAATCAGGAGCATTAACAGGCATAGCACCAGCACCCCAATATTCAAGAAAAGAACCGTTAAAAAATCGATATGCACCGGAATATACTCAATATAGTATTCCTTTGGATTCGGGAACTTGAACAACCGGAATTTCTCTTGTACTAAAATTACTCCAAGACCTATCAGGTTTCCCCAAAACAGCCCAATTCCTACTAAGTAAGTCGCATTGTACAAAAAAACTTTACGTATGCTCCAGTTGGTCGTACCCAATGCCTTTAAAATACCGATCATGGGAGTGCGCTCCAGAATAAGCACCAACAAAGCCGTAATCATATTTATACCTCCTACGATAATCATAATACCTATTATAAGGGCGATATTAAAATCGAACAGGTTTATCCACTCAAATATCTTATAATATTTATCCTTTAGGGTTCTCGTATCTAACGTAGAAACTGTTTTTCCAAATATCTCTTCGCTCTTTTCATCGATATCCTTAAAATCCTCCAAGAAAACCTCAAAATTACCCACCTCATCATCAGTCCATTTATTCATGCGTTGGATGTGTCTTATATCGATGAGCATAAAACGGGAATCTATTTCTTCGAACCCGCTATCATAAATACCTTTAATGGTAAATTTTCGTTGATTGGGTATTTGGTTCGGGTCATCTTCACGCGGAAAGAACGTAAAGAAGGAATCACCCACTTTAAATTTGAGTTTGTTGGCCATAAGGCGAGACATAATGACATCAGAATTCAATTCTCTGGAGTAATCGGGTAATTCGCCCGCGACGATATACTCTTGAAGTTCCGACCATCTGAAATCGCTTCCCACTCCTTTCGCCAAGAGTCCTTCAAACGTCTCCGCGGTTCTAATAATACCGGCTTTCGTAGCCACTGCTTGCACATGTACCACGCCGTCCACCGTGTTGAATTCTGGATAAAATTCCTGCACCTTGGAGACAGGTGCTACGGAAACCTCTGAGTTATTGTTATCGTAATTATAGATTTGAACATGCCCGTTAAAAGCCGTTACTTTTTCCCTAATTTTATATTTAAGACCTACGCCGGTCGCAATGGCGATTAACATCATAACAATTCCGATAGCTATGGCCGCAATCGCAATTTTTATTATCGGTGCAGAAATGCTAATTTTATGCTCCTTTCCCGTAATAAGCCTTTTGGCTATGAAATACTCTAGGTTCAAATGATGTTGTTTTTATCCAAGTTCAAAAGTACAGTTTTATTATCGTTTTTGGTATTGACCGCTTGCGGAAACCAACCCAAACAGAACGTAGAGAACTTGGATAACAAGCCTTTGATTTTAACGGAAAAATCCAGCGATTCCATTATCGTGGCAGCAAATAGGACGGGCGAATATCTGCCATTTTTGGAAGGTAAAAAGGTGGGTATTGTTGCTAATCAAACCAGTGTAATATTTAAGACGGATGGTTACACGCATTTGGTTGATTCTTTGCTTGCTTCCGGCATTAGCATTCAAAAGGTGTTTGCGCCAGAACATGGCTTTCGTGGTCAGGCCGATGCTGGAGAAAAGGTAAAAGATGGTATAGACACCAAAACAAATCTTCCTATTATTTCACTTTATGGCAAGAATAGGAAGCCCTCTGCTGAGCAGTTGACGGGGCTTGATATTGTTTTGTTCGATATACAGGATGTTGGGGTTCGCTTCTACACGTATATAGCAACGCTTCAATTGGTCATGGAAGCCTGTGCCGACCAAAATATTCCGGTTATTGTTTTGGATAGGCCCAATCCGAATGCGCATTATGTGGACGGACCAACCATGGAATCGGCACATACCGGTTTTTTGGGAATGACCGAAATTCCTTTAGTTTATGGACTGACTATTGGGGAATACGCCACTATGATCAACGAAGAGGGGTGGTTAAATGGAAACAGAAAAGCCGAACTGACCATTGTTCCTTTGGATAACTGGTCTCGCAATATGGAATATCACTTACCCATACGTCCGTCACCAAATTTGCCCAATGATACTTCCATCAGCTTATATCCGAGTTTAGGCCTTTTTGAGGGAACAAACGTCAACGCCGGTAGAGGAACGGAATATCAATTTCAACGCTATGGCGCCTCGTTCTTGGATGCTACGCAGTATGATTTTAGTTACGTTCCCCAACCAAATTTTGGCTCCAAAAATCCTAAGGAAGAAGGCAAAATATGCTATGGGAAAGATTTATCGCAAATATCACGAATGAATAGGGTTTCCTTGGAATGGCTTATTGACGCGTACCAAAACAGTACTGACAAAACTAAATTTTTTAATACCAGCGGATTTACCAAGCATGCTGGAACTGAAACATTGCAACAGCAGATAGAAGCTGGACTTTCGGAAACTGAAATTAAGAAGACCTGGCAAGATGATTTGAATCAATTTGAAAAAATTCGTGCCAAATACTTAAGGTATTAGCCCTTATAACTACCGATATTGTTATGCGGTTTAGTTAACCAAAAAACCAACTATTTTTCAAAACTATCCACGTATTCAATCCATCTGGTTTTGTATTTTTTAAAATAAATGGACCCAATACCTCCTACCAAAGCACTGGCAATACCTACCATCGCATAAAATATTCCAACTACGTTGGCATCTAGTTCGTAAATAAGGGGAATTCTTGTAAAAATCTCAGCGGAAAAAGCACAATACAATCCGATAACGCTCCAGTACATAAAACTAAAGTGCAAAGTCAAATAATTGGCGGGACGCCTTAACAAAATAGGAACCATTCCAGCAAACAGCGTTGCACTGCTTATGACCGCAAACACGTGTAGTATTCCAAAGGTACCATGTAGCCGATATATCATGAAAGAGGTTAACAATACCAAAAACATAGATACGACATACAAATAACCTACTTGCTTATGGGTTTTGGTACCTTTTAAGGCCCATAGCACAAAAGTTCCGGATAAAAGTGCACAAATTGAAGCTACAAAGTGAATGACACCAACGGTATTGGAAAGCATAGTTGAAAGTTTTATCCAAAACTATCTTATTACCTTCTGTCCTTAAAA
Source organism: Maribacter aestuarii (assembly GCF_027474845.2). NCBI lineage: Bacteria > Pseudomonadati > Bacteroidota > Flavobacteriia > Flavobacteriales > Flavobacteriaceae > Maribacter > Maribacter aestuarii. Next base: position 2,673,750 of record NZ_CP107031.2, on the reverse strand, counting down.
AACATATCACCCAATTACAACTTTTAGGGAGTGAATTGTAGATTTTGAGGGATGAATAAAACCGATACTATCTTGTCGTATTAGTCTCTTGAAATATGGAAAATGCCGTCGCCCTGATTTACAATTGGCGATTGGTTCACACACAGGACATAACCAGGATATGTAGATTTGATAGTCCGTTCAAAATAGCCGAAAGGGTCGGAGATACTTCCTAACACGGTACCTTTTTCAACTTTCTGACCTATGGCGATTATAGGATGAAACATTCCAGAATACTTTGCCCTTAGCCAACTTGAAGAATTGATTATGATTTGCTCTTTGCCCAATTCATGAGATTGGGCCAGTTCTGCAGTGAAGTCGCGCATTCCCAGATGTTGCATCACTCGCAGCGCACCATTTATTCCTACCGCTGTGGTGTGCTTATCTATATGAAGCGATTTACCCCCTTCAAAAAGCAATATTTTTTTATCCAGTTTGTAGAGCGTCTCCCGAAAGGATTTTTCCCTTCGCACTGATTTCACGATGAAGGGTGCACCGAAGACCGTAGCAAGTTCCATACTAGCTTTGTCATTCTTTCCAATACGGACCTGAGGAGCATTAAAGCGACTATCACCACCTGTGTGGTAGTCGATGCAGTAATCTACCAAAGGGGCTATCTCATTAATGATGTGGTAGGCAAACCTACTTGCCAATGAACCTCGTGGACTTCCGGGGAAGACGCGATTTAGGTCCCGCCCGTCAGGAAATTGCCTTGTTTGATTTAAAAATCCAAAAACGTTTACCACAGGAATACAAATGACCATCCCCTTCGTCGGCTTATTGTATTTTTTGGATATAAGTTGCCTTACAATTTCAACTCCGTTAATCTCATTCCCATGAATACCTCCGGTAATCAAAATATTGGGGCCATCCTCCTTACCCCTCTCCACGATAATTGGAACCTCTATCTTCGTGCGGGTGTGCAACTTGGCTATATCTAAACTTAATTGGACACCCTTACCTCTAGAAATGGCTTGACCTAATATTTCAATTTTCTTACTCGACATTCCGCTCAACGTACTGTATTATTTTACTTGCAATGTCCTTTCCCGTTGCAGCCTCTATGCCTTCAAGTCCGGGAGATGAGTTTACTTCCAAAATTAATGGACCTCTTGCTGATTGTAACATATCCACTCCGGCAACACCAAGCCCCAATACTTTGGCTGCTTTTATAGCTGCATTTTCTTCCTCGTCAGTAAGTTCGATGATGTTCGCAGAACCGCCCCTGTGGAGGTTTGAACGAAATTCACCCTCTTTACCCTGCCTTTTCATGGCACCAACTACGACACCATCTATCACAAAAGCCCTGATATCGGCACCTTTGGCCTCCTTGATGAATTCCTGAACGATTACCCGGGCCTGGAGTCCGTTAAAGGCTTCAAGTATGGATTCTGCCGAATTACGATTATCCGCCAATACCACCCCAAGGCCTTGTGTACCTTCTAGTAATTTAATAACTACAGGAGCGCCACCTGCCTTATCTATAATGGCTCCGACATTCCTTGAATAGTTACTGAAAACTGTCTTAGGCAGGCCCAAGCCAGCACGTGACAATATTTGCAGGCTTCTTAGTTTATCTCGTGATCGGACCAAGGCCTGCGATTCTACTGAAGTAAAAATCTTCATCATTTCAAATTGCCGCACTACAGCAGTACCATAAAAGGTTATAGAAGCTCCGATACGAGGAATTACTCCGTGGACTCCCTCTATTTCCTTACCTTGATAAATGAGTCCGGGTTTTTTCTTTTCGATAACTAGGTCACATTTAGAGTGATCTACTATCTGCATTTCATGTCCCTTATCAGTACCGGCTTCAAGAAGGCGTTTGGTGGAATATAAATTTGGATTTTGGGAAAGAATAACGATTTTCATAGAAGAGGTTTGTTTTATAATTTTATTGATTTGAACTAAAAGTATGGTATTGACTTACGCTTTCCTATAATGGCGCAACAACGCACGGCATAATATACAGTTTTATACTCGGCTTACCGTTACCTTGTGATATTTAATAATGGCTGTAATCCATAGATAATTGGATTCATTCCGAAAAGAGGACAGTGAATCAAAATCAGTATAAAAATTGCATTGGGAAACCCTTAATAATCTTACGTTCAATTGAATTCTGTAGCATTTCTAGAGATCGACTATACCAACCGCCAATTGAATCCAAATTATAAGGAATACTGTAATGATGAGAAGATAGGTAATAAGTTTGAATTTGGGTTTGGCTACTTTTTTAGACGCAAAGGCTAGCGACAGACCAAGACCTGATAAAAGAAGAAAAAATACTATAAAATCCAATAATGTCCACTGTACTTCTTTGGTGGACTGCATAGCAATAAATGGTATCAGCAATAGAACCAACGAAATCACAAGTACACGCTTTATAATTTTGCTAGATATCACCATAACTTGCGGTAACAGGATTTTTTTGTTCATTTAAACCTTGTGTAGTAGGCCTCCTATATTTATGAAAGGGTTGTTTAAGCAAGCCTTTAATACTGGAGTTTTCTTTCTCATCAGGAAAGGTATCCACTCCATAGACAATGGTCTCCCGTTCCATATGCATGTAAGTTCCAAAAAGACGGTCCCAAAAAGAAAAAATATTCCCGTAATTGGAATCTGTATAGGGCAACTTGTAATGGTGATGCACCTTGTGCATATCCGGAGAAATCAATACCCAACTCAATGCCTTATCCAAACCTTTGGGCAACTTAATGTTCGCATGATTAAATTGAGAAAGTACAACGCTTAAACTTTGATAAAGCATAATCACCCCAATTGGCGCTCCTACAATAAACACCCCAACTAATGTGAATATATAGCGTATTATACTCTCCAAGGGATGATGCCGGTTTGCAGTAGTGGTGTCCACGTTGTGATCGGAATGATGTACCAAATGAACCATCCATAAAGGCTTTATTTTATGCTCCGTCCAGTGTGCAAAATAGGCACCTATCAAATCCAGTAACAAAAGCCCCAAAAGCACATAGGCCCATAAAGGCATTTCCGGCAACCAATTGATGATTCCAAAATCATTTTGGACTGTCCAATCCGAGGTTTTCAAAAGGATAAAAGCCAACGGAAAATTTACAAGAATCGTGGTCATCGTAAAGAAGAAGTTGGGTAAGGCATGCCGCCATTTTTTATAGCCCACACTGAATAAGGGAACTATTCCTTCTAAAATCCAAAAGAAAGTGATACCTCCGACCAAAATTAAAGAGCGATGAACGGATGGTATCGTTTCAAAATAGTTGATGATAGTTTCCATAACTTAAAGATAGTAATTTCACAGAATAGTAAGCCTTGGCGGAAGGTAGGTTCAAAATTTTTTTCCATTTCAAACAGTAATCGAACCTGAACTCATCTACCAATTATTGTTTTATGTTCATCCCTGATTACCGATTTTCCTCTTCATCTCCTCAACAATGTTAAAAGCCGCCGGACAAATCGCGACGTTTTTCAAGGTAAGATGACTTATTTGCTGAAATTTTTTCCGGTCCGTGTGCGGAAATTCTTTGCATGCCTTTGGTCGCACGTCATAAATGGAACAATAATTGTCGGCTCCCAAGAAGGAACACGGCACTTGTTGTAGTACATAATCGCTATCCTCATCAACACGCAAATATGTGTCTATGAACTTCTGGGGTTTTAATCGTAAATGCTTGCTAATACGATCTATGTCATGGTTCGTAAAAAGTGGCCCTGTGGTTTTACAGCAGTTGCCACAGTCGAGACAATCCGTTCTTTGAAATTCGGTCTCGTGCAAATTTTGCATTGTGTAATCCAGGTCTTTGGGCGGCTTCTTCTTAAGCTTTGCAAAAAACTTTTTATTTTCCTGATATTTCTCCGCTGCCTTTTGCGGTAATTCCCGAAGCACTTCCTCCATAAATGAATATTTCCAATTCAAAGCTAGGGAAGTCTTCCTAAAAAAAGGATTTTTGTAGCTTAGAAAGCATGATTTTGAAAAAAGATGTTTTAGGAAAAGCTTTGTTGGATTACCAACATGGACAGTATACAGAAGATATTAAAACATACTCCTCTCTTGACGAGGAAGATATTTTGCCACTACCGTATCTTTTCAGGTCATATGAAGAAATGCCATCCTTGGAACAGAAAGCTTTAGAACTTTGTAGGGGAAAAGTGCTTGATATTGGTTGCGGAGCGGGAAACCACAGTCTGTATCTTCAGGAAAAAGGGCATGATGTAGTTGCCCTGGATTCCTCTAAGGGAGCCATAGAGGTCTGTATGCAAAGAGGTGTTCAAAATACTTACTGTGGGGAGGTACTTCATTTTTATTCCGATCCGTTCGACACCCTATTGTTATTAATGAACGGCATAGGTATTACCGGGAAATTAAGATATCTGGATGACATACTGAATAAATTCAAATCGCTGCTAAATCCAAACGGACAAATTCTGCTGGACTCCAGCGATATTATCTATATGTTCGAGGCAGATGAGGATGGGGGGCACTGGGTTCCCAATGATAGTACGTATTATGGTGAAGTGGACTTTTCGATGGCTTATAAAAATTTGAAAAGCGACCCCTTTCCATGGCTTTATATAGATTTCAATACTTTGCGACGTGCCGCAGAAAACAACAATTTAGTATGCGAAATGATAAGTGAAGGGGAACATTACGACTATTTAGCAAGATTATCCCTTAAATAATAATAGCAGGCACGTTTTTTGCGTTATGCTGATATAAAAATTGTTATGAAGAATTTCAAAGTTTTGTTGGTCTTAAGTTTATTCATGGGTATCCTAGCTTGTTCTAAAAGCAACAATAATGACGACGACCCACTACCAAAGGCAGTAGATAAAACGGCCAATTTGTTAGCAACCGGTGCATCTGGTAATGATATCCTTTCCAACAGCTCTTTTGATAGATTGCTTGTAGAAATTGGCTATGTAAGAGGATTTAGACCTACCAACGAGGCTATGACGGCTTTCACCGACTTTCTAAGGCAACATACCTTTAAAGAAACTATTGAAATTGTTTACTCAGAATTGGACTCCCCGAACGAAGAAGACCTGACCTTACAGGAAATTGCCGATTTAGAAGAAGAGAATAGGACAGCTTACAATGATGATTCAACTTTGGCTGTCTATATATATTTTGCGGATGCACCATCTGAGGGAGACGAAGAAGATGAGGGTTTGGTAACCCTAGGTGCTGTTTACAGGAATACGTCCATGGTTATTCATGAAGTAACCGTACGAAAATTGGCCGCCCAAAGTGGCCTCATTTTCGACTCCGATGTGGAGACGGCCACCCTAAACCATGAATTTGGTCATTTGTTCGGTTTAGTAGATTTAGGCACGGATATGGTTAATCCACATGAGGACCCTGAAGCTCAAAACCATTGTAATGTTCAAGGTTGTTTGATGCGTGCCGAACTTCAATTTGGAACTCCGGCAGGAAAATCCAACCTATCCGCGGCAAAAATTGCCTATGAGGATGGTGTAGCATCTGGATGTATTTTATCCGGCAATTCAGTTTTGAAAATGCTTCAATCCCCAACCGGTAAAATTGCGGCTCCGCCCGGTTTAGATGATGAATGCATTTTAGACCTACAAGGTAACGGAGGACGATAGGGGTTTGAGGTTTTAGGTTTGAAGCTTGAAGCTTGAAGCTTGAAGAAAAACGACATTTGCTTTGGAGTAGCAACCATCCGTACCAACTTTTCAATTTCTATAATAACTGGCTATTAAAATCAAGGTATATTCAAGTATTTATGGGTCTGAAGGGAAACTTTCCACTTTGGATTTTGCATTACGTAATCCACGATTAAAGGGGTTACCTTATCCCTAACACTCCACTCTGGCTGTAAGTAAAGAATACAATCCTTATTCGTTAGCGCTGCCTGTTCCTCTGCAAAAACGAGGTCATGCTTATTGTAGACGATTACTTTCAGCTCATGGGCTTTATCGTAGATTTTCCCAAAAGGCAGTTTATTTTTTTTCGGAGAGAGGCATATCCAGTCCCAGTCTCCCGTGAGCTCATAAGCCCCAGAGGTCTCAATATGTGTCTGAAGATTTTTTGCCTTTAAGGCATTGGTAAGTGGCGCCATGTTCCAGGTCAAAGGCTCACCACCGGTAACTACTATAGTATCCGAGTATTTTGCAGCATTATTTACTATGATATCGATTGCAGTAGGTGGGTGGGTAGCCGCATTCCAGCTCTCTTTTACGTCGCACCAATGGCAACCTACATCACAACCCCCGACTCGAATAAAATATGCGGCCGTTCCTTTGTGAAAACCTTCGCCTTGAATGGTATAAAATTCTTCCATGAGGGGAAGCATTTCTCCTTTGTCCACTAATTCCAATACAGCATCCTTTACCATTCGGCAAAGATAGGAATAACAATTCCTTAAACTAAAAACAAGTTATTTCAATAAAGGGATGAGATTGAAAAATCTAGTACTGAGGAATATCTATTAAAACATTGGTTAGTTTTCAATGATGTAGACTGGCACCTGAATTATTAGTTTTTAAGCGTGTGGATTAACTTCAAGGTTTCTCTGACGGAATTTTCCAAGCCTTTGAAATCCTTGTCAACTAGAACTTCTTTACTGATTAGCTTTGAACCCATTCCAACGCAGGTAACTCCCGCATCAAACCAAGCCTTAAGATTTGCTTCATCGGTACTTACTCCACCTGTAGGCATAACGCTGGTCCATGGTTGAGGGCCTTTGATGGCCTTGACAAAATCGGGGCCATAAATATCCCCTGGAAATAGCTTTACGATTTCGCAACCCATTTCTTCGGCTCTGTTAATTTCGGTTAGAGATCCACATCCTGGAGACCACAGTACTTTTCTTCGATTACAGACAATTGCTATATCTTCTCTTAACGAAGGGGTTACTATGAAATTAGCCCCCATTTGCAAGAATAAAGAAGCAGCTCCAGCATCGGTTATGGAACCTACGCCCATAATCATTCCGGGCAGTTCCTTTATTGCATATTTGTTGAGCTCCGAAAACACCTCAAAGGCGAAATCGCCCCGGGCCGTGAACTCCATTAACCGTGCTCCGCCATCATAACAGGCTTTTAAAACCTTTTTCCCTAATTGGATATCTGGGTGATAAAATAAGGGAACCATTCCAGTTTCCTTCATTACGGTTGCTACTTCAATTCTAGAATATTCTGCCATTAATTGTGATTTGTTTTATCTAGCGACTCTTCCAGAAGCATCGCCACCCATTAATTTTTCTACTTCTTCTACCGTAACCAAATTGGCATCGCCCTTAATGGTGTGTTTTAAACATGAGGCGGCTACGGCAAAATCTAGCGCATTCTGATCATCCTCTGGATATTTGAGCAAACCGTAAATAAGGCCGCCCATAAAAGAATCCCCACCTCCAACGCGGTCTACGATATCCGTAATCTGATACTGTCGGGTTTCATACATTTTGGCACCGTCCCATAAAACACCTGCCCACGTATTGTGTGATGCCGAAATGGATCCTCTAAGTGTGGTGATCACTTTTTTCGCTTTCGGAAACTTTTGCATCATCTGCTTACAAACCGATAGAAATGCTTCCGCTTTAACATCATGTCCATCTTTATGAACGTCCAAACCTTCTGGATGAATGCCAAAATGCTTTTCGGCATCTTCCTCGTTTCCGAGTATAATGTCACAATAGGAGGTTAATTCCGTCATTGTCTTCTCACGGTCACCACTATAATTCCACAATTTTGCACGGTAGTTCAAATCCGTAGAAATCGTGATGCCCTTTTTATCCGCTGCTCTTAACGCTTCCAAACAAACATCAGCGGCACCTTGCGAAATGGCCGGGGTAATGCCCGTCCAATGAAACCACTCAACACCATCAAAAACAGCATCCCAATCAATCATTCCCATTTCAATTTCTGCAATAGCGGAATGAGATCTATCGTAGATAACTTTACCCCCTCTGCTCACCGCGCCGGTTTCCAAAAAATAGATGCCCAATCGGTCCCCTCCGTAAACGATTTTATTGGTACCTACACCCCTCTTGCGCAATTCCATTAAAGCACATTCCCCAATATCATTTTTGGGCAAACGTGTTACGAACTCCACTGGAACTCCGTAATTGGCCAAAGAAACTGCTACGTTGGACTCACCTCCGCCATATACTACATCAAAACTATTGGTTTGCGAAAACCGCAAAAATCCGGGAGGCGACAAACGCAACATGATTTCTCCAAACGTTACAACTTTTTTCATCATATCAAGATACCTTTATTAAATTTAAATCCATAATATCAATTACTTCGCTACTAAAAATATGAATCTTCTTTGTAAATATTTGAATTATGTAAATAGCCTAATAGTTGACTATTCGTAAGCACATGTTATTTACACTTTACTATTGCCTAAAAATCCGCTATTTTTATCAAAAATATACCACATGGGTTCCAAGGAGGAATTTTTTAAACATATTGAGGAGGGATACAGCACTAAGGGCGACTTTATTGTAATGGGAGCTGCAATGCTAGAGGAAGAGGCAGTAACCAACGCTTTGGTAAAAATACCATTGAAGACGCTTAACCGTCACGGCTTAATAGCCGGGGCAACAGGTACCGGAAAAACAAAAACCTTACAGGTTTTGGCCGAAAACTTGTCCGACAAAGGTATTCCCGTTTTGTTGATGGATTTAAAAGGAGATTTGAGCGGGTTGGCACAACCCAGCCCTGGACATCCTAAAATAGACGAGCGCCATGCGAAAATAGGAATCCCGTTCGAAGCGAAAAGCTTTCCGGTAGAGATACTCTCTTTATCGGAGCAAGATGGCGTTAAGATGCGGGCCACGGTATCGGAATTTGGTCCTACCCTATTGTCCCGCATTTTAGACTTGACGGAAACACAGGAAGGTATTGTAGCCGTCATTTTCAAATATTGTGACGATAACAAACTGCCCCTTCTAGATCTTAAAGATTTTAAGAAAGTATTGCAATACGCAACAGGCGCAGGAAAGAAGGAATTTACCAAAGATTACGGTCGAATTTCAACGAGTTCTACAGGTACCATTTTAAGAAAGATCATTGAACTAGAGCAACAGGGCGCCGACCTCTTTTTTGGCGAAAAATCCTTTGAAGTCGATGACCTAACCCGAATAGATGAAAATGGCAGAGGTTATATCAATATATTAAGGTTAACCGATATTCAGGACAGGCCCAAGTTGTTCTCCACCTTTATGCTGAGTCTTTTAGCAGAAATTTATGCGGAGTTTCCAGAACAAGGTGATAGTGATAGGCCGGAACTGATTCTGTTCATAGACGAGGCTCATCTTATTTTTAAGGAAGCGTCGAAAGCTTTGTTAGATCAGATTGAAAGTATTGTAAAACTAATCCGATCAAAAGGCATTGGACTTTATTTCGTTACCCAGAACCCAACCGATGTGCCGAACGAGGTTTTAGCGCAACTGGGATTAAAAGTACAACATGCGCTCAGGGCTTTTACCGCAAGGGACCGAAAGGCAATAAAGTTAACAGCGGAAAATTATCCGGAATCCAAATTTTACGACACCAAGGAAGTTCTTACCTCATTGGGAATTGGTGAAGCACTTATTTCCGCTCTGGATGAAAAAGGGCGACCAACCCCTTTGGCGGCCACTTTATTGCGGGCTCCCATGAGTAGAATGGATATCCTTACGGATAACGAACTTACCGATGTCATTAAAAAATCGAGTTTGGTGAAGAAGTACGGCGAGGTCATTGATCGCGAAAGTGCGTATGAAATTCTGAACGAGAAAATTGAAAAGGCCGAAGCTTTGGCCGAAAAAGAAAGAGCTAAACCACAAAGCAGAAGAACTAGTACTAGAACAAGTACAAGGCAAAATCCAGTAATTAAAGTATTGACGAGCGCAACTTTTATTAGGGGCGTACTCGGTGTACTCAAAAAAGTGATGCGTTAAAATTTATGAAATCAATCAAAACAATCATTTTACTTTTCTCACTAATCCTTTTAACACAATGCCAAGAGGACAAAGACCCTAAATTTCTGATAACAAGCAGACAAGTAGGCAATCTGGACAAGAATAGCTTGGCGCGGGATTTGGAACTCATCTATGCCGATGATTCCCTTGTGATGGATACCGTTAAACTAAGCTTTGGCAGTGGTGCAAGCAAAATCAAAGTTTTCGAAAAAGGTGGGTCGCACTTGTTGACCCTCACCCCTAATTTAGATAGTATACCCAAAGTACAGAACGTTCAAATTAACGACGCAAGGTTCGCTACGGCCAACGGAATTACTATTAAAAGTACTTTTAAGGATATCAAAGAAAAATATCAAATCAAGAAAATCATCACCTCCATCAATAATGTAGTCATACTACTCAAGGACAGCGATATTTATTTCACCATTGACAAAACACAGTTACCAGCAAGTCTACGTTATAGCGCCAATACCAATGTGGAAGAGGTTCAAATACCAGATACCGCTAAAATTAAGTACATGATGATTGGGTGGGATTAGGCCAAGTCAGAACAATATCTATATTCTATAAGGTCTACTTTATTCCAAATCTATCCTTATTGTTCAACACTTTTGGACTATTCATTTGCATCCATTCCGTTAGATCTATCAAACGTTCCACATATTTTTTACCAAAGTCAGTAAGGCTATATTCCACGCGTATGGGGACTTCCGGATACATTTTTCGGGTAAGGTAGCCGTCCGTTTCCAAAACCTTAAGACGTTCACTCAATACCTTGTTGGATATACCGTAAACATATTTTTTCAGTTTATTGAATCTCAAAACCGGGTAGTAACCGAGGTACAGTACGATTAAAATACTCCATTTGTCGGAAGCTAAAGAAAGCACATCGCGCACAGGACATAGTTCCGGAGGATTCCGATAATCTATATGTCCGAACATTTTTTTAATTTTTTTTGCATTCTTAAGTTGCTGATTATCAATAATAGTTTCCGTTTCCATACTTAATGTTGAATTTGTAACCCAATAATTTGTAAATCGATTTGTTTATTTTTGATAACTATATATCACTAAGTTACTAAAAGTAACCGTATGGCAAAACTACTTACTCAATCTGTTCCAAAGCTCTACGGGCAACTACTTAACCTCTATACTGTTTTCAATCCAAACGACGCAGCAGAAAAAGCTTTTAAAATTTTCTGTAAAGTGAGAAAAGGTCGTGTTCTAAATAATCAAGAAGCATACTTAAACTCCGCCAAACACAAAGTTCACGACATTGCAGAACACAGTGTACAAACTTATAAGTGGGAAGGTACCAGGGAAACGGTGCTACTGGCACACGGTTGGGAAAGTAATGCATGGCGCTGGCATAGACTTATCCAAAAGCTAACGGAAGCTAATTACGATATTATTGTTTTCGACGCTCCTGGACATGGAAACTCCTCTGGAAGTTATCTTCATGTACCCTTATATGCCGAAATCTTACATTTTATGATTGAAAAGTACAATCCTAAATTCTTAATTGGTCACTCCGTGGGCGGTATGACTATCTTATACAACGAAAATTTAAGGCCCAGCCCTATTGTAAAGAAAATTGTGACTATCGGCTCTCCTTCAGAATTTCATGAAATCATAGCCCACTTTCAAACCTTGTTGGGTTTTAATGGCAAAGTACTTAGTGCTTTAGATACTTATATTCATAAAAGATTTGGATTTACGATTCGTGAGTTTTCTACTTCTAGATTTGCAAGGACCAATAGAAAAAAGGGGCTTTTATTTCATGACAGGTTTGACAAAATTACACCCTACCACGCTTCGGAACAGGTAAGTTCACAATGGGAAAACAGCGAACTCAGGACTACCGAAGGTTTGGGCCACTCCATGCATCAAGACGAAGTAAATGACCAAATCGTAGCCTTTCTAGAATCCTAGAAAAGCACTATTTTTATTGAAACTAAAAATTCAATGACCAAGGTTACTCCTTTCCATATTGCCATTCCGGTCCACAACTTATCGGAGTGTAGAACATTTTACAGGGAAATACTTAATTGCGAAGAAGGTAGAAGCAGTGACCACTGGGTGGATTTTAACCTCTTCGGACATCAATTGGTTATTCATTACAAGCCAAAAACGGATGACCAACGCCTTCACCACAATCCAGTGGATGGACACGACGTACCGGTACCACATTATGGGGTAGTCCTACCTTGGGAAACTTTTGAGTCGTTTGCAGAGGAGCTAAAGTCCAAAAAAATAAAATTCGTTATAGAGCCCTATGTCCGTTTTAAAGGACAGGTAGGGGAGCAAGCGACCATGTTCTTTTTAGACCCTGCCGGCAATGCCTTGGAGTTCAAAGCATTCAAGGATATGAATCAGCTTTTTGCAAAGTAAAAACCACCTCTATTCCTTTTTACAAGAAATTATTGTGACCAAGCTGTCGGTTTTCTATCCCAACGGTGCTTTTTCAATTCTTGATACAAGTCCGAGGACAAACCTTTTCCATCACTTGTGGCAGTATTCGCCAAAACGTTCCGCTGCTTTCTCATGCCTGGAATTACGGTTCCTACACTTTTATTCATCAAAATAAATCGCAATGCCATTTCTGCCATGGTCATTCCTTCAGGGATTAGGGGGCGTAGAGCATCCGCATGCTCCACTGACGAATTCAAATTCTCAGGGACAAAATAGGTGCCACGCCAATCACCTTCTGGAAATGTAGTCTCCTTGGTAATATTACCCGTTAATGTACCCTCATCAAAAGGAACACGGGCGATAACTCCAATATCCAATTTATCACATAACGGGAAAAGCTTGTCCTCAGGGGCTTGGTCAAAAATGTTGTAGATGACTTGGACCGCATCTAGAACACCCGTTTCTAAGGCCTTGATTCCGTTCTCCGGCTCCCATCGATTCATACTGATGCCCATGGCCGCAATCTTACCCGAAGTTTTTAAATCTTCTACCGCCCGCTGCCATTCTTCCCGATGGCTCCAACCATCATCCCAAGTATGAAACTGCATGAGATCTAATTTTTCCGTTCTCAGATTTTTTAAGGTTTTGTGAGTAAAATCCATGATGTGTTCCACCGGGTAGGACTCTTCAAAACTATATTCAGGTTTTGCCGGCCATTTGAAATTCTTTGGAGGAATCTTACTTGCCATGTATAATTTTTTGGACGGATGCCTTCTAACCAATTGACCCAGAAGTTCTTCGCTATGTCCTTCACCATAGCCCCAAGCGGTATCAAAAAAATTCACGCCATTTTCAACTGCCAGGTCTAAAGACAAAGCGGATTGCTTATCACTACTTTCCGTCCATCCGGCCATTCCCCACATGCCATAACCTACTTCACTAACTTGCCAATTGGTTTTACCAAATCTTCTATATATCATAATTTAAAGCCCTTTTTATTTATATCGATTGCAGGATTAATTTTTAAAATATCCTTTATAAAATTGGATTTATCTTTTGGCGAAATAATAATAGAACTGTACTTACCATAATTAATTTCGAGTCGGTCAAAAGATGCTGCCGGTGCACTCATAATACTACTTGTCTCCGAAATCTTTCTGATTAAATCAATAGCTAACTTTTTATCTACCACGAACCCTGATTTTATAATCAAGTCTTTACCATCAATGATGTAATACGTATTCCAAAATAGATGGAAAATAAATATTAAAACAAAAAGGTTAATGATTATCACTAAAATATTGAAAGGTAAAAAAATTATGGGAGCGATTATAATAACGATGATAGCAGCTAAGAGTCCGTAACTTATTCCTGATTTATATTTTTTCATATCAAAAATATCCTAAAACAACGTATAGTTGTTATCAGTATTGATGAAAAGCCTCGGAAACAAATCCCAAGACCGTTGGAAGTGATTCTCGCCAGTACGTCCAATTATGGGCACCTTCCCTAACTCGATACTCGTGTGGGATTTCTTTTTTCTTCATTGCGATATGCACCAAACTATTCCCTTCATATAAAAAATCATCGTCCCCACAATCTATATACCAACGAACAGATTTCACCTCATCAACAGGCGTAATTTTGAGCAGTTCTAAAACATTGTGCCGTTCAAAATATGCCTTCAGTTCGGCCTTGGTATATGTTTCTTTGTACCATTCCATCCGTTCTTCCAATTCCTTCATTGTCAAAGGACCGACATACGCGCTTAACGGGCAGGCTGATGAAAACAACTCGGGACGGTGTAGCGCATACATAAAAGAACCGCCACCGCCCATGGAAAGTCCGGCAACCGCCCGGTACCTTTTCTCTCTTTTAATCCGATATTTTTCTTCAACATGGGGCATAAATTCTTCAAAAAAGAAATCTTCGTACTTCCAATCCCCAGCATTAAAATAACCCATTCTGCCAGTATCCGCATCGGGCATAACTATAATCATCGGGGTTGCAGTACTGTCTTTTATGGCATTATCCGTTATACGTAGTACTTCGCCAAACTGTATCCAACCCGTATGGTCATCGGTAGCACCGTGCAAGAGGTATAGCACAGGATAACTCCGTTCGGAACTATTATAATCCGGCGGAAGGTAAATGGCGTACTTACGTTCGCCTTTTAACAGCTCGCTGGTCATGGTAAGGTTATCGTAAACTTTACCTGATTGAGCCAATACTACACTTAATGTGCAGGTCAAAATCAGACTAAAGAGTATTAAGTTTTTCATCTTAAATGGAATTAGACTTATCTAAAAGTAATTCTATAATTTTAAAATGGTAAATGTTTACAAACCAAATTGATTGAAATGGTGATTCAAATGATATAAGGTTAAACGTATCCATTTTTCTTTGTTCATTTTACCAAAATAAGGATGTAATCCAAATTCGAAATTCTCGTTTAACATTGAGAAATCCAATATGTGCTGTTTCAAAAGTTTTACATCGGTTGAAAAATTAATAGGTTTCGTTCCGCCACCTTCCACCTGACCAAGACCTTTAGCGGCAGGGACTGTTTTTCCGGCTTTGGACAAGGCAATGACTTCTTTGGGTTTCAATCTACCGTATTCCTCTGCCATAAAAGTACCTAGCGCAAGCCTAATTTGGTCTGTACAATGACAAACCATTTGATGCGCGTTCATCTTACCGAATAAAGGGCTACTATCTATTTTTAGCTGGTCCAATCTTTGGAAAATAATTTCTATTTCTTCCTTCATTTCTCTTAGTAGCAACGTCATTTGGTAGCTATCATCCTAAAGTCAATCCTTTTCTACGCACCCAAAAGTAGGCAAAAACCATATTCGGAACCCAACATAACCAAGCTACAACTCGGTAGGCCGGAATAAAAGATCCAAAGGCTATTGTGAGTAGCGGCAACCAAATACGCAGCGTTACAGCGGCAAAGCACGCGGCATAGCTATAAATCATAAACACCCGATGCTTATCTATATCCCTAGCTCTTATTGCCCTGTACGCCATCAGCGTAAAATAAAGCCAAACTATGCCCAAGCTTAAAAATCCAGCTTGTGCTATTAGCCCACCCGTGGCGTAAAAAGCAATACCAACACCACATAGGCCACTAATTAAAACTGCCCCAACATAAATCTTTCCAATGGTACGGTGACGCTTTAAATTGGCATTACGAAAGCGTTTGCTGAATTGCACCCAACCCACCATCAACGCTAGGCCCCCTAGGCATATATGACCGAAAAAACCGATGTTCCATGCAAGATTGGCCAACAACTCTTCGGATTTTGACAAACGCAATCCAATTTCACCATCTGCAAATACATACATAAGCGGATAGAGGCCAACCCCAATCGCCAGGAATCCAAATACAAACCACGCTACTTTGTTCGTTTTGTTCATTTGTAGAACTCTTATTTGTACCTCCAACTGGTCAAATCCGCATCCTTGGGTGCGCTCTCCGCTATACGCTTCATGATTTTTGGCACATACATGCTATTGTATCGTAATCTGCTAATGGCATTAGGCAGTTCCTGATCGCCGTTCCAACAGTGCTCGGCACGATCTCCATATAAAATTTCCCCTTCGTAATAGGGCTCCGTGGTGTTTTCTAAGAAATCCTCCATCAGATAGACCGCGTTGTTCAAATAATAGTTGTCCATATCGCCACAATAAATGTGGATTTTACCCTTTAGGTTTTCCCCTAATTTATCCCAATCCCGTTCTAGTATATGGCGAAGGTCAAAATTCTCCTTCCAATATTCGGCCACCTCATGATCAATATCCCCGGTCATTTTATCCCATATCCTTACAGGGTACCCATCGTCTCCTTGGGGAGAATAGGTAGCTTCCCAAATATCCCATTGTTGGCCCGAGCGCGATTTATCGCCCAATACCAATTCCAGATGATTGCCTTCTCTTAAGGTAGATTGAATGTTACCCAGATAATCTCTATGCGCGGGAACTTCCAAGATTTTATTTGCACTCTCGTAATAATAGGCATTTTCGTCCTCATAAATGTTGGTGAGGCAATAGGCCCTGAAATCTATGGGATCCGGGCAGGCCGCAAAACAGCCATTGTATTCCTCTGGGTATTTGACTTGTACCGCTAGAGCTTCCCAACCTCCGGTTGAACCACCGTACAAAAATCGGGACCAACCTTCGCCCATTCCCCTAAAACGTTTTTCGATTTCAGGAATCAATTCGTAAGTGATAGCATCCCCATAAGGTCCCTGATTTGCGGAGTTTACGGCATAAGAATCGTCATAATATGGTGTAGGATGCTGGATTTCTATAATGAGCATTCTGGGAAAGTCAGGCTCGTTCCATCGCTTGTAAAAATCATAGGCCTCCTGTTGTTGAATAATGTTATATCCTTCCAAATCAAAACGCTCTGAATATTCTGGTTCCATTTCAGGATCAGGAGGGGTAGTTCTAAAACCTCCAAAATCGTCCGGGAAATGACCATGAAATACCATAAGTGGATATTTAGCCTCGGGATGCTCATCAAATCCCTTAGGCAATAAGACATGGGCCCCCAGATACATATCCCTTCCCCAGAACTCGGACAGTTTTTCCGATTTTATTTTTATATGCTTAATCCACTTCGTATCTTCTGGCTCTGGAATTGGTGGGATAACCTGATCCATTACTACCTCAACATTTTCAATTCCATTCTCCACCACCCTTATCATAAAGGGTTTACTGTATAAATTTCCCGGAGAACTGCGCCATTGCTGACCTTCCCCATTATCCATAGGTAATTTTACTGTGTGGCCAGTAGAAAGATTGAAGGTTTCGTAGGTATGCAGAAGTGCTTGAACCGAATATTCCCCTGGAGGAACTTCTGCCAAACTAGAAAATGGATACCCAAAAATGGTTTCATCAAAAGTGATAATGTCCCCAGGCTTCATCCCATCAACATTCATCCCAAAAACCAGTTGTCCCGCAAGGCCGTCATTTATCTGAAAACGTGGTTCTTTTTCGTCATTATTCGAAAGCATTAATAATAGCCTACCATCTTTAGGGATTTCGCTTGCCGTATTATTGAACGAAACATGAATGGAAATGGATGGTTCTTTTTTGTTCTGATCACATCCTACAAATAGCAGAACACCCAGTAGGCCAATAATTAAAATTTTTTGCATGGTTGGAATTGTTTCCTAAAAGATACGTTATTCCCCAAAAGGAGCAAATAACAATTTCAAGATTTCTACGTTAAATTAAAGTATGTACGAGGTGATTGCACCTACTGAATTACTACGTCATGAAAAAAATAATACACTTTATGGTAGCAATCGGGTTTATGACTTTCATTATTAGTTGCGAGTATGATGACAGCAACGACATTGATATTCTTAAACCTATTGATTCCACCGCAACAGGTATGACCATATCGGACGCGCCAAAATAAAAAACCTCCAATCCTAGGATTGGAGGTTTTTCTGTTAACTAGATTTTTTTGCTACCAAATCTTGACCCGTTCTTCCGGAGCCAAATAAAGTGAATCTGTCTCCTTAACATCAAAGGCACTATAGAACTCCGGCACATTTCTTACGATACCGTTTACCCGTAAATCCGCCGGAGAATGTGGATCTGTATTAATTTGAACGCGTAAGGCTTCGTCTCGCATCTTATTCCTCCATGCTTGTGCATATCCAATAAATACCCGCTGATCTCCAGTAAAACCATCCATTACGGGAGCTTCCTCATCTCCTAAAGACATTTTATAGGCCTTGAGTGCGATACTCAGCCCTCCTAGGTCGCCTATATTTTCACCTAAGGTGAATTCTCCGTTTACATTTACTTCAGGTAATACTTCAAATCCATTATACTGCTCTACCAATGCCCCAGTACGCTTTTTAAACTCTTCCTTATCGGCATCGGTCCACCAGTTGCGCATGGCACCGTCACCATCGAATGTACTACCCATATCATCGAATCCGTGTCCAATTTCATGTCCGATTACAGCTCCGATAGCTCCATAATTTACCGCATCTTCTGCATTTAAATCGAAAAATGGAGGTTGTAATATTGCCGCAGGAAATACAATTTCGTTCATGGTAGGATTATAATAGGCATTAACCGTCTGCGGTGTCATGCCCCATTCATCCTTATCTATAGGTTGACCAAGTTTAGCTAGTTCCCTGTTATATTCCATTAAGCTAGACCTGCGTAGGTTCCCATAAAGGTCGTCGGGCTCTATGTCCAAATCGTAGGCTTTCCATTTATCGGGATATCCAATCTTTGGGGTAAACTTACTTAACTTATCCAAGGCTTCGTTTTTGGTTTCTTCGCTCATCCAGTCCAATTCCTTAATACTTACTTCATAAGCCTTAAGTAAGTTATTTACAAGGGTCTCCATATGTTCCTTGGCCTCTGGCGGAAAAATGCCTTTTTACATATACCTTGCCCACAACCTCTCCCAAAGTTCCATTCACCGTAGACACTCCTCTTCTCCACATGGGACGCTGCTCTTGGGTTCCTCTTAATTCCTTACTGAAAAATTCCCAATTCTGATTGTCCAAAGATTCGGATAAGCGTGATGCATTGGCATCCAAAACACTCCATTTCAAATAGGTCTTCCAAATATTCAAATCCGTTGAAGAAATGATTTTATCCAAAGCTTTGGTGTAATCCAGCATTAAGACCCCTAACTTGTCTTGATTGGCCAATCCGGCCTCAGAAAGAAAATTGGTCCAATTAAATTTCGGCATTATGTTGGACAAGGTATCAACGGGAAACATATTGTACAACCCTACCAAATCCCTTGTTTTTTCTTTTTCCAGGTGTTTGGAAGCAATTTTTGTTTCCAAATCCAATATTTTTTCTGCAGATTGAGCGCCATTGGGTAGTCCTGCTAAATCGAACATTGTCTCTATATGTGCAACATATTTGGACCTAATTTCCTTGGATCGCTCGTCTTCCTTTAAATAATATTCCCTATCCGGCAATCCCAATCCCGCTTGCCAAGTATAAACGGTGTAGATGGTTGGATCTTTAAAATCTTGATAAACAAACAGTCCTAAGGGACTATTAATGCCATACTTGTTAGCATAAGCAAAATAAGTGGCCAGTTCATCGTAATTCTTAATCGATTCTATTTTTTCAAATTCAGGTTGCAACGGGGCAACACCCAATTCATTTCTTTTCTCCATGTCCATGAAAGATTTGTAAAGGTCACCAACCTTCTGTTCGTCCGATCCCTTTTCGAAATCGCCAGAAGCCGACTCTTCAATAATCTTTTTTACATTGTCCTCGGATTCTTCATGGACTATATATCCTACCCCATACGAAGATTTGTCGGCAGGTATCTCTGTGTTCTTTACCCATGTACCATTTACGTAAGCCGTAAAGTCATCTCCGGGATTTACAGAGGTGTCCATATACTCCGTGAGTATTCCGGAAGTCAACTCCTTCTCAGCGGTTTCCTCTTTCTCCGTTTTACATGACGATACTACCAGAATAGTAGAAAGTATACCAATTTTAAAAATTCTTGTTTTGTTCATTTTGTTATTATTGATTTTAGCTTCTAGTTAGACTTACTAATGAGTCCTGTGTTACGTAACAAATGTTAATATTTAGAAATAAAAAAAGCCCTTTCGGACTTTTATTCTTTATTTCTGTGTCGTTCTCTTGCCAGTAAAGTATTTTTCAACAACATGGCTATGGTCATAGGCCCTACTCCTCCAGGAACTGGAGTAATAAAGGAGGCTTTCTTGCTTACATTTTCAAAATCCACATCCCCAGTAATATAATAGCCCCTTTCACGCGAATCATCTGGGACACGAGTAATGCCTACATCTATTACCACGGCATCGTCCTTTACCATTTCTGCTTTAAGGAAATTTGGAACTCCTAAAGCAGAAATAACAATATCTGCCTGAGAAATAATCTGAGTAATGTTTTTGGTATGGCTATGTGTTAAAGTTACTGTGGAGTTTCCTGGCCATCCTTTTCGCCCCATTAAAATACTCATGGGTCTCCCTACAATGTGGCTACGACCTATTACCACGGTGTGTTTTCCTTTTGTATCCACATTATAGCGCTCCAAAAGCTCTAAAATACCAAAAGGAGTGGCTGGAATGAACGTACTCATATCCAATGCCATCTTACCAAAGTTGGTGGGGTGAAAACCGTCAACATCTTTATCAGGATGCACGGCCATTATAACTTTTTGGGTATCTATTTGTTCCGGTAATGGAAGTTGTACGATAAAACCATCGATGTTATCATCCTCATTAAGTTCGTGGATCTTTTTCAATAATTCTTGCTCTGAAGTGGTACTGGGCATCTTTACCAGCGTAGACTCAAAACCAACCCGTTCACAGGAACGTACCTTACTACCTACATAGGTTAAGCTAGCACCATCGTTCCCTACAATTATAGCCGCTAAATGAGGCACCTTCTCCCCTCGCTCCCTCATTTTTGCCACTTCCGCCGCTATCTCTTGCTTTATATCGTTCGATACTTTTTTCCCGTCAAGAATTTCCATGCTAACTTGTATACTTAAATTATTACTACTTCCTAAATCACTTCATATTCTGCATCATCTGCATCATTTTTTTACCTCCGCCACCTTGCATCATTTTCATCATCTTGCTCATTTGATCAAACTGTTTCAGCAGCTGATTAACTTCTTTAACATCCCTACCGCTGCCCTTGGCAATCCTTTTTTTACGACTTGCATCCAGCTTGGCGGGCGTAGATCGCTCGTCCGGGGTCATGGAATGTATAATCGCCTCAATATGTTTAAACGCATCATCATCTATATCCAACCCTTTAAGGGCCTTACCAGCCCCGGGAATCATACCCATGAGGTCCTTCATGTTCCCCATTTTTTTAATTTGCTGTATCTGACTTAAGAAGTCATCAAAACCAAACTTATTCTTGGCAATTTTCTTTTGGATTTTGCGGGCCTCTTCCTCGTCAAACTGTTCCTGGGCACGTTCCACGAGAGAAATAACATCTCCCATACCCAAAATACGGTCCGCCATACGGTCGGGATAAAATACATCTATGGCCTCCATCTTCTCCCCGGTACCAATGAATTTTATGGGCTTATCCACAACCGATTTAATGGATATGGCAGCACCACCTCGGGTATCACCATCCAATTTGGTTAATATGACCCCATCAAAATTTAGGATATCGTTAAATGCCTTGGCTGTATTAACGGCATCTTGACCCGTCATGGAATCCACTACAAACAGAGTCTCTTGCGGCTCTATGGCTTTATGGATTTCGGATATTTCCGCCATCATTTTTTCATCCACTGCCAAACGACCTGCAGTATCTATGATGACCACATTATTACCTTGAGCTTTTGCTTGTGCAATTCCAGCTTTAGCGATGGCTACCGGATCAGTATTCTCCCGGTCGGAATATACGGGAACATTAATTTGCTCACCGACTATATGTAACTGATCTATGGCCGCAGGTCTGTAAACATCACAGGCCACCAACAAAGGGTTTTTGGATTTTTTCGTTTTTAGGAAATTGGCAAGCTTACCCGAAAAGGTGGTTTTACCGGAACCTTGGAGCCCGGACATTAATATTATAGATGGATTACCAGAAAGATTAATACCTTCCGACTCTCCGCCCATTAATTGGGTCAGCTCGTCCTTAACGATTTTGACCATTAATTGACCGGGTTGCAAGGTCGTCAATACATTTTGACCCAGCGCTTTTTCTTTAACCCTATTGGTAAATTCCTTGGCAATCTTAAAGTTGACATCTGCATCCAACAATGCCCTTCGCACCTCTTTGGTAGTCTCCGCTACATTTATCTCTGTAATCTGCCCATGTCCCTTTAGGACGTGGAGGGCTTTATCTAGCTTCTCGCTTAAATTATCAAACATCTGTCTTCAATTTTATGGGGAGAGCAAATTTAACAATATCAACGGGAAGTACCGTAGCAAGTACCTTAAAATCTATGAAACAAAAAAGCATCCATATTACATGGATGCTCTCTTTCTGGGTTGTGGGGCAAAAAAGGTGTTACGATTTTCAAATACTTCCCAGTTTAACCTCCATCAATACCGCTAACGAGGCCCAACTCATTACTGTTAGCGGTATGTATTTGGATGTTTATTTTCATTATTGTTTTTCGAATATAAGCCTGTCCACACTACCGTCCCCTCCACTTACATGTCTAAGCTCAATACGCGTACTGCTATAGGATACAATTTCCCAATCTTCTGAAATTTCAGCAAAGTTTGCAGGTGATGTAAAGAAAATATTGAAATCGATATCATCATTGTCATTACTATCGTCATCACTACTGCTAGAATCTGAAAGTATTGACCATGCACCGGAAATTGATGTAGATCCATTACTCACATTTATGATCCCGTCCGCATTGAAGCTAAATCCGTAGCCCGAAAAATTTGAGGTTTGATCCATGCCGTCCTCCTCATAAGTTGCCACAGACCAGGTGCCTGATGCTATCACGGCCTTAACCTGTTCAACATCGATTGTCGACACCTCTATAGTACCGTCATCTTCACTTTCGCAAGAGATCATCAAAAAGCATACTAGCAAGCAAGGAATAAATTTTAGAACCGATTTCATAATTAAAAAATTAGCGTTGAACAATAATTAACCTTCAGGCCGGGGGAGTACCTGAAGGTTATATTTACTTTATGGTTTTTCGAATACTAGAGTGGAAATTGAACCGTCGCCTCCACTAATATCCTTCAACTCTATCCGAGTATCGGTGATAGAAACGAGTGTCCAATCATCGGTCAACTCATCAAATGGGAAGCTATCCCCAAAATTCAAATAAACTTTAAGTCCTTCCTCACTGTCCCTAAGCGCTCTCCATAGTCCAGCACCGAAAGCTTGTCCACCTTCCAAAACTGATATCTGATGATCAGCCATGAATTGAACGCTGTAACCGTTGTAATCTACAGTACTATCCATACCATCCTCTATATAGGAAGCTACATTCCATTCACCTCCCATCATGATGTTTCGTATTTCAGGAACATCGCCATCATTAGCACTATCATCACAAACACGTTGCAATACCAGTTCGTAATCAATCTCCTCAACTTCAAACTTCAACCTATCATTTCTTAGATCGGACAGTGGCCACTCAAAACTCACACCTGGTTCATCTCCCATGGTAATGGCCATTACGAGTCTACCTTCTGTATTAAGGTTAATTTCCCAAGAACCTTCTGAAGTATTGATTCCGTTACTCAAGGTAACAACACCTTCGGCCATGAATTTAAATTCGTAACCTAACAGCCTATCAATTTCTTCCCCTTGGTTCTTAACTTTCTTTATGATCCACTCACATTCTTTCAATACTTCCCTTAACGTATTTGGATCTTTAGGTTCATCATCTTCACACACTTTCTTCATGATAATCCTATTGCTTTCCCCATTTATTAATTTTATCCGACCTTCAGCAGTCTTATAAATATTCCATTTCAGATTAAAGTCCGTTATAGATTCAATATTAAGGGTAACTGTTGCTCCGTTTTCACCAATGGTATAAGACCACGTTCCAATTGCTTCATCAAGAGTTAATCTATTCTTTAAAACAACATTACCATCTTCCATAAAATTGAACAAGTAGTCTACGTATAGCATAGTTTCATCAACATCACTATTAAGAACTCCCAAAACATACCATGGGCAATCCACTAAGTACGATTCAATATCCTCCTCATCAAAATCATCATCGTTATAATCGTCGTCGTCATCCTCATCACAAGCATCTTTGGCATTCTCTATTACTCTTGCCAATTCTTCGTTACCGTTGACTTCAACTTTAGTGCCGTCGTAAAGTTCCAATGTTATTGGGAAATTAAAACTCACTAAGTCATCATCATCCAACCCATCAAAGAAAATCCTAAGGTCTTTATCGCTCTCCACAACAACACTTCCGGTTTGTTCTAGATTAATATCAAACGTAAACAGCGTCATAGGATACACGAAATCCACGCATTCAATATCATCATCCTCACCACCTTCTTTACATTCGGCGGCCAGTTCCCTCAAATCATCGATGCCGTTAATGGTTATTTCCGTAAAATCACCAGAGGTTATGGTAATTGGAAAAAGAATTTCTAAAAAGTCCTCGTCATCATCAATCTCATCAAAAATTTCTTCTATTAAATGTAAATCTTCCCTAGAATTGATAGTTAGTTCCAATCCGTTTACTTCAACCGTGTAAGGGAATTTTATATCGATACAACTTGCACCGTCCACGATATTGTCAAAAGAACCATCCCGTGTCGCGGTTTTTTGAACTAAAATTGCGGTCGATGAATTAGCCATGATAGCTTGTGGTTCATCACCGGTATTTATTTCTTCGAATTCGTCCTGACACGAATTAAAACTTAGTACTGCCATAAGTAGGATGGCATAGACTTTAAAACTAAAAAACTTTTTCATAACGATTTGGTATTAATTGTTCGTATGGTCTTAAAACAACCCACTTCTTAAAAACCCTACCCGTTTTTTTAATTTTTTTAAAATATCTTTGAGAAAACAGCAGTATTCCATGCCAGCCGACAACCAAAACGTTTGCGAGGAACAAGTATACAGTAGTATCTTTTCAGCGCACTCAAAAACCATTTTCAACTATATTTTCTATAAGTTCGGTAACGAAGAAAAAGCGAACGATGCCGTGCAGGAAGCTTTTGTAAAGCTCTGGGAGAACTGCGCGAAGGTTACCCCGGAAAAAGCAAAATCCTTTTTATATACTGTTGCGAACAATCTTTATTTAAATGTTATAAAGGCAGAAAAAGTCCGATTAAAATATGCAGACAAAACGTTAAAAACCACGAACGAATCCCCAGAGTTTTTAATGGAGGAAAACCAGTTCAAGGAGAAATTGGACAAAGCCCTAAATGATTTACCAGATAACCAGCGCACTACTTTTTTGTTAAATCGAATCGACGGAAAAAAATATGCTGAAATAGCTGAAATGGAAGGTGTAAGTGTTAAGGCCATTGAAAAAAGAATGCATTTGGCACTTAAGAGCTTAAGGGAACGGATTGATGGAATTTAAGGGTTGATGGTTGATGGTTGATGGTTGATGGTTGATGGTTGATGGTTGATGGTAAAAAGAAAAAATAATTAAGTCGCGTACTAGAAAACTATTTACTTGTCCTACTTAATAGTAACATCTGAATACCAAATACAGAAAAGTAAAGTAGGGTTTTTAAATTGTAAGTTGTTATTAAGGTATAAAGCTAGAAATCATGCAAGAAAATTACTTGGCAAAATGGCTGAACAATGAACTCTCTGAGGCGGAACTTTCGGAATTTAAAACGTCCGAGGAATACGCCACTTATCAGCGAATTCTAGAAACTTCGAGTACGCTTGAAGCACCTTCTTTTGACGAAGAAAGGGCCTGGGAGGCAATTGTAACTAGACGTGCAGAGCGACCTAAGGTTATAACTTTATCTCCTTTTAAAACGTTCTTGCGTATTGCGGCCGTAATAGCTGTACTTTTAACCGGTTCCTATTTCTATTTAAGTACGCTAGATGAATCCTTTACTACGGATTATGCGGAAACTAAAGAAATAGTATTACCGGACAATTCTGAAATTATATTGAACGCAGAATCTCAACTATCGTTTAGCGAAAAAAACTGGGATAAAGAACGAAACATATCTCTAAGTGGAGAGGCTTTCTTTAAGGTTGCCAAGGGTGAAAAATTCACTGTAGAGACAGAACAAGGGACTGTAACAGTTTTAGGTACTCAATTTAATGTGGAAAATAGGGGCGACTTTTTTGAAGTTTCCTGTTTTGAAGGTTTGGTGAGCGTAACCTTTAATGGAAAAGAAATGAAGCTCGCTGCAGGAAATTCCTTTGTCGCAATTAATGGGGAAGAAACTAAATCTACCGTTGCGAAAAATGGACAGCCTTCGTGGATGAAGAATGAAAGTTCTTTTAAAAGTATTCCTTTAAAATATGTTTTAGAGGAGTTTCAAAGACAGCATAATCTAACCGTTCAACTTAAGAATATTGACACCTCACAGCTGTTCACAGGTACTTTTAGTAACTCGGATACAGATTTAGCCCTCAGGAGTATTAGCGTTCCTCTTCAAATAAAGTTTAAATTAGAGGGGAATAAAGTGCTGTTCTATGGGGAAAGCGCACCTTAATACGCTTGCATCTTTACTACTTCTTTTTCTATTCTTACTCTCCGTGGGTAAGGGTACGGCTCAAACCGCCCCAAATACTAAAATTAATATTATCACCCTTATCCAAGAAGTGGAGTCGATTTACAATATTAAATTCTCTTTTATTGATGAGGATTTAGAATCCATATTCATTAATCGCCCCACTGACGAAACCCTAAAAGGCATATTGGAAACCATTAGGGAACAGACACAACTTAAAATCCAAAAGTTAAGCGACAGATATTACACTATTTCCAAAAGTACTACAGTAGATATCTGTGCCCGGGTTTTGGATAATTTTGAGAACAATACCATACCAGGAGCTTCCGTGCAGGTGCTTGGTAGCTCCATTGCCGCTATTACCGATTTTCAGGGTAATTTTCAATTTGACAACATTCCAAGGAAAGCGGTAGTCCAAATAAAACACCTGGGATATAAGACCTTATTTGTTACGGCAGAGCAGTTGGTTTCGCAAAATCCCTGCATTACGATTGCTTTGGCTTTGAGCTACCAAGAACTGGACGAGGTGGTCGTTTATAAATTCTTGACCAGTGGACTCTCCAAACTTACGGATGCCAGTATTCAGCTGAACACAGCTGAATTCGGTATACTGCCCGGACTTATAGAACCTGATATTTTACAGACCATACAAGCCCTTCCAGGAATTAGGAGTGTAGACGAAACCGTTTCCGACATAAACATAAGGGGAGGAACAAATGACCAAAACCTTATTCTCTGGGACGGTATTAAAATGTATCAATCTGGACATTTTTTTGGATTGATATCCGCTTTTAACCCCTACCTGACCGATAAAGTTACCGTAATAAAAAATGGGACAAGTGCCCAATATGGGGATGGAGTGAGTGGGGTTTTGGATATGCGGACCAAAAATTCCGTCCAAAGTGAACTCTTTGGAGGAGCTGGAGTAAACCTCATTAGCGGTGATGTTTTTGCTCAAATACCTATAAAAGAAAATCTGGCCATGCAATTTTCGGGAAGACGTTCCTATACCGACTTTTTAAATACCCCTACTTATGATACGTTTTCGGAAAAAGCCTTCCAAGATAGCGACGTGCAAGCGGATAGCGATTTTTATTTTTATGATTTCACAGGAAAGGTTTTGTACGATATCAACCGTTACCAGCGCGTAAGGTTCAGTCTTATCAATATAAATAACAATTTAGACTATCTGGAAACCAATGCTGATGGAAGTCGTTCCAACGAAAGTAATCTTGATCAAACTAATATTTCCTTTGGCAGTTCATTGGAAAGCGATTGGACTGATGATTTCTCTACACATTTAAATCTGTATTACACAAGATACCGTCTAAATGCCTTAAGTATTTCCAATAATGATCGGCAACGTCTCATTCAAAACAACCTAGTACTGGAAAAAAGTGCCAAACTAACCAGCAATTATAAGATCAACGACAAACTTAGCTGGATCAATGGCCTACAGGTAACAGAAACAGGCATACAGAACAAGACCGATTTGAACGAACCACAGTTTATAAGTAATGTCAAAGGTGTTATCTACACCAACGCTGTTTTTTCAGAAGTCAATTACATTTCCGAGAACCGAAAATTCTTTGCGCAAATTGGCGGGCGCTTAAACTACATATCCAATGTGAATACCTTTGATGAATTTATTCTAGAACCCAGATTGAACATCAGTTATCAGCTGGCACCAAATTTTAAGACCGAGCTTTTAGGTGAGTTTAAAAGTCAGACGACCAATCAAATTATAGACTTGGAACAAAATTTTCTAGGTCTTGAAAAACGAAGATGGATTTTAGCGGACGGAAGCACATTGCCTGTAACCAAGAGTAAGCAAGGCTCCCTAGGTTTCAATTATGATGAGAATCGATTTTATATAGGTATTGAAGGGTTTTATAAAGAGGTAAATGGTATAAATGTACGAACCCAAGGTTTTCAAAATCAAAATCAATTCGACGGCGAGGTAGGCAGCTATACCATTAAAGGACTTGAGTTTCTTATTAATAAAAAGAACAATGATTACAGTGCATGGCTTAGTTACACCTACAATTTAAACGACTACACGTTTGAGGCTATCGCACCGCCAAATTTTCCCAACAATTTGGACATTCGTCATTCATTTACGTTAGCCGGGAATTATAATCTTAAAAATCTAAAAGTGGGAGTGGGTTTGAATTATCGTTCCGGTAAACCCTTTACGCAACCCGATACCGAAACTCCTATAAATACTTTGGTTTTCCCAAATGAAATCAATTATCAAGAACCCAACACTAGCAGGTTACCGGAATACTTTAGGGCAGATGCTTCTGCTAATTACAACTTCTCTCTTTCGCCTAGGATAAGATCCTCATTTGGAATATCCATCTTAAACTTCACGAATCGAAAAAACACTCTGAACACCTATTATCGTCTAAACGATGCCAACGAAGTGGAAACGGTGCAACGAATCTCGCTGGGAGTAACGCCGAATGCCAGTTTTAGGGTAAGCTTTTAATTTTTATTTAGTTTTTTAATGACCAACACATGTGGAAATGTGATTGCCGCTAGAAACGAAAAGAAAAATGCTAAGGACGTGCTTAAACTGTCCTTGAAAATAAAGAGAATTAAACCCATGCCTATCACCGAGATTATCCAATAAGGAAACGAGGAGAAGAAGTACTTCTTCATAGTTTTTGCATTAGTCCTTCCGTATAAAAACTGAATTTGATCAACCATAGATGGTAAAGAATGCCAGAGTATAAAATAAATAGCAAAGGCCCACAATAACGAGGCAGAATTGAAAACGATATAAAAAATGGCGATATAAAAAATCTGTTTGACTATATTAAAGACGAAAATTTTTCTTAAGTATCCAAAAGCACCAAGAAAGAAGGTCATTAGACCAAGACAAATAGTGCCATAGTGATAGAAACTATTTGCAGGACTAAAACCGCATATCTTCTCTACAATTTGAGAAACCTCAAAACTGTGTGCGGAAAAAATGAGAAAAAGAATAAAAAGTCCGTAAGAAAGAAAAAACAACGAATTAAAAATTGAATGTCCTCTTGTTTTACTGATCCAATGTTGCTCTCCAAAATGATAGCCACTAAATAAGACAAAAAGTCCCAACGCAAGCAATGGAAGAAAAAGAAAGAAAAGACCACTCCCCCCACGAACAAAACATAATAGAACAAGGTTATAAGAAAACCTTTTTTTGTATTTATCTTTTTATTTACTTTTTGGAGCAACTTAATGTCATTGGCCCCGTGTAAAATCCCAAAGGTCAGGATTAGTACATAGGCCATGATATCTTCAATATCCTTCTCAAAAGAAACCGCTAGCCACAAAGAAAAAAAAGTAGCGACTATAGCAAAACTTCCTAAATCCACATTTTTGACTAACTTTTTTTCCACAGAATATAAAATAATTTTACTTTGAATAAATAATTAACATTTTTATAGAACAATTTATGTTTAATTTTATCTAAATTTACTTAAACAAAATCAATTAATCTAAAAATTATGGAAAATTTAATGACTTCAATTCCCCTTGTAGCTAAAATGGCTACAAATGATTACGTTGGCTTTACCTTCTTTGTAGGATGTATGGCTATGATGGCCGCTTCGGCTTTTTTCTTCTTTTCTATGAACGACTTTGATAGAAAATGGAAAACCTCGATTTTAGTATCGGGATTAATTACCTTCATTGCAGCGGTACACTATTGGTACATGCGCGACTATTGGGCAACCGTAGGTGAATCTCCTACATTCTTTAGGTATGTAGACTGGGTATTAACAGTGCCGCTAATGTGCGTTGAATTTTACCTCATCCTAAAAGTTGCTGGAGCTAAAAAATCGTTAATGTGGAAACTCATATTTGCATCGGTAATTATGCTTGTAACTGGATACTTTGGAGAAGCTGTTTACAACACTGGATCCGGACCAGCTATATGGGGTTTAATTTCAGGTTTGGCTTACTTCTATATTGTATATGAAATATGGTTCGGTTCGGCAAAAAAATTGGCCGAACAAGCAGGTGGTTCAGTCTTAACAGCACACAAAACTCTATGTTGGTTTGTGTTGGTTGGATGGGCAATATACCCATTAGGATACATGGCCGGTACACCAGGATGGTACGATGGACTCGGAAACCTTGGACTTAACATGGATGTTATTTATAACATAGGTGATGCCATCAATAAAATTGGTTTTGGCCTTGTAGTATATGGTGCGGCAGTAGCTGCCTCCAAAAAGACAGCATAAAATAAAATAGCAACTATATTTAGTTGGTTATATCTTAAGTTGCTATGTGAAAGACCGCTTTTAAGCGGTCTTTCTTATTTACATTCTATCTGGAACTTCTATACCTAAAAGCTTAAACGCAGACTGTATTACCTCACCCACTTTTTGGGACAATTGTACACGTAGCACTTTTTTAGTTTCATCTGCCTCACCTAAAATGGAAACTTGCTGATAAAAGGAATTAAACTCCTTGACCAAGTCATAGGTATAATTTGCTATCAAGGCAGGACTATAGTTCTCAGCAGCCATCTGAATAGTCTCAGGAAACAATTGTAGTTGTTTAATAAGTTCTTTTTCTTTTGGATGTAGCTCATCTACCGTGTCCATCGGGGTCGACAGATTTACATGAGTATCCTCAGCTTTTCTTAGGATGGATTGAATTCGGGCATAGGTATACTGAATAAATGGTCCTGTATTTCCTTGAAAATCCACAGATTCTTCCGGGTTAAAAAGAATTCTCTTCTTGGGATCTACTTTCAAGATATAATACTTTAAAGCTCCAAGTCCAATCATTTTATAGAGATCTTGCTTTTCAGCTTCGGAGTATTCTTCCAACTTTCCCAAATCCTCGGATATTGCTGCTGCCGTTTTCGTCATATCGGCCATTAAATCATCCGCATCTACCACGGTGCCTTCCCTACTTTTCATCTTTCCGCTTGGAAGATCGACCATTCCATAACTCAAGTGATACAATTTTTCCGCCCAAGAAAATCCGAGTTTCTTTAAAATCAGAAACAGTACTTTAAAATGGTAATCTTGTTCATTTCCTACCGTATAGACCATTCCGCTAATGTCCGGGTAATCCTTTACCCGTTGAATAGCCGTACCAATATCTTGAGTCATATATACCGCTGTGCCATCTGAGCGCAATACTATTTTTTCGTCCAAGCCTTCATCGGTCAAATCGATCCAAACACTACCATCGTCTTTTTTATAGAAAACACCTTTATCAATACCATCGGCTACCACATCCTTTCCTAATAAATAGGTATCACTTTCATAATAAAACTTATCAAAGTCTACCCCAAGGTTCTTGTATGTCTCTTCAAAACCTTCATAGACCCATCCGTTCATCTTTTTCCAGAGAGAAACCACTTCCTCATCCCCGGCTTCCCATTTTTGAAGCATTTCCTGCGCCTCCAATAAAATTGGCGCTTCTTTTTCCGCTACTTTTGGATCAATTCCTAAAGCTACGTTTTGGGCAATCTGTTTTTTATATGCCTTATCAAAAGCGACATAATAATTACCAACTAGCTTGTCTCCTTTTAAACCAGTGGATTCAGGCGTTTCTCCATTTCCAAATCGCTGCCAGGCCAACATACTTTTACAAATATGGATTCCCCGGTCATTAATAATCTGTGTTTTGTAGACCTTTTTTCCCGAGGCCTTTAATATTTCAGCTACGGAATAGCCCAATAGATTATTTCGGATATGCCCTAGATGCAAAGGTTTGTTGGTATTGGGGGATGAATATTCCACCATCACCGCCTCATTATTCGCATTTACAAGACCGTAATTTATCTGAGCTTGTATTTCATTGAAAAACTTTAGATAAAAAGTATCCGCTATTATAATGTTTAAAAATCCTTTCACCACATTGAAACCGAAAACAGCTTCTACTTCCTTTTCCAAATATTCACCGATCTGTTCACCTATTTGAACCGGGTTGCCTTTCACATGCCTTAGCATAGGAAAAACCACAACGGTGATATCTCCTTTAAAATCCTTCCTGGTAGGCTGAAATTCCACTGAGGGCAAGGCCACCTTGTAAAGGGACAAAACCGCTTCTTTTACTTTATTATCAAGGACTTCTTGGAGATTCATTATCAGTGTTTCTTAAGGCTGCAAAACTAAACAATTTTAAGCTTTTATAAAGATAATGTGGTCATTCCCTATCCTTTTAATTAACTTTAAAGAAAAAGCTTAAAAAGAAGATTTATGTTGTTAAACGTGTCCTACAATAACAAAAGTATTACCCAAAAAGTAGACGAAGCTGTTGGAAAACCGTTCACCTTGAAGGAAAGATGGGCTATGGGAGGTATTGGATCCCCCAAATTAATTATTACGGAAACCAGCTTAGAAATTGGGAACCTGTTATTACTCGATAATAATAGGAATACTTGCAATATAGAAATGAGACCTAAAGGAATCATTGTACGGTTTAGATCTTTGTTGGAAACCTTTGCTCTTGTTATCCCCTATTACAAACTAACTCTTTATAAAGGAGATGCCTCAGTATATAGCATATATCGCGACAGCTATTTTATAAAAGTAGAATCCGATACCAAAGCTGTACAAAAGTTCTTTCAGAAGATTTTAGGCTATAAGGCCGATAACGCACCGACTTCAATAGAGGATTTATGAAAATTCTACTTACAGGTGCCAATGGTTATATAGGAATGCGTTTGCTGCCGCAATTATTGGATGCTGGCCATCAGGTTGTCTGTGCCGTAAGGGATGCTGCTCGCTTATCCGTTGATGATCAGGTAAAAAAGCAAATTGATATTGTTGAAATTGATTTTTTAAAAGATGTTGAACCGGACAAACTTCCAAAGGACCTGGATGCCGCATACTTTCTGATACATTCCATGAGTACGTCCACCAAGGATTTTGACGAAATGGAAGCCACCACAGCGGTAAATTTTAATACTTATGTTGCCGAAACCAACATTAAACAGGTAATCTACTTGAGCGGTATTGTCAATGACGAAAACCTCTCTAAACATTTATGGTCCCGCAAAAATGTGGAAGAAATCCTTTATAAGGGAGATTTCAGCCTAACCGTTTTGCGCGCTGGCATTATAGTTGGGTCCGGGAGTTCCTCTTTTGAAATTATACGAGATCTTTGTGAGAAATTACCTTTTATGATTACGCCGAAGTGGGTACTCACAAAAACGCAGCCCATTGCCATTAGGGATGTCATCTCTTTTTTGACCGGGGTTTTAGGCAATGAAAAAACGTATGACGAATCTTTTGATATTGCCGGACCAGATGTTCTCACTTATAAAGAAATGCTACATCGGTACGCCAATGCGAGAGGTTTCAAAAATTGGATTGTGACCGTTCCGGTCATGACCCCTAAACTGTCCTCCTACTGGTTGTATTTCGTAACCTCAACTTCCTATAAATTAGCGTTGAATTTAGTGGATAGTATGAAAATTGAGGTCATTGCCAATGATGACCGATTAGCAAAATTATTGAACATTAAGCCACACAGTTATACTGAAGCCATTGATATGGCTTTTAAGAAAATAGAACAAAATTTAGTTATTAGCAGTTGGAAGGACAGTATGATCAGTGGCCGATTCAATCGGAATCTAGAAAAGTACATCCAGGTGCCAAAGTTTGGAGTTCTAAGGGACGTTCAAACAATGAAAGTTAATAATCCAAAGCAAGTTTTGCAGAATATTTGGACAATAGGTGGTGAAAAGGGATGGTACTATGGGGATTGGCTTTGGAAATTAAGAGGATTCTTAGATAAGCTTATCGGTGGTGTAGGACTAAGGCGCGGAAGAACCCACCCGGATAAGATATATCCGGGAGACGCTTTGGATTTTTGGCGTGTTCTATTAGCCGACAAAAAAGGAAAAAGACTTTTATTGTTTGCAGAAATGAAATTACCCGGTGAAGCATGGTTAGAGTTCAGAATCGATGAGCAAAATGTTCTGCACCAAACGGCCACTTTTAGACCTAGAGGGCTAAGGGGTCGTTTGTATTGGTACAGTATTGTACCGCTACATTATTTTATTTTTGGAGGGATGATACGTAACATTGCAAAGGCCAAATCATGACAACTGCAACGGCATCTCCCGAAGTCTTTTCCCGGTAAGCCTGAAAACGGCGTTCGCAATAGCCGCACCAATAGGACCTAATGGAGGTTCACCTACCGCACCTGGAAAGTCCGAACCTTGCAAGAGGATAACATCAATCTCTTTTGGAGCATCCTTCATTAATGCCATCTGATAGGGTCCGTAGATTGTAGGCGTAAGTTCACCGTTCTCCACTTCCATCTTTTCGAACATCGCAGCACTCATCCCCATTATGATAGCTCCTTCACATTGTGCCCGTACCTGATCCGGGTTCACAGCTAGTCCAGGGTCTATGGCGCAAGTTACTTTATGAACTTTGATCTCGTTATCCTGTATGGAAACCTCAGCGATTTCCGCACAAGGCGTATTGGCATCCGTCGAGACAGCGAAGCCCATGGCCCTGCCATTGATTACTTTATCCGTGTAACCAGATTTTTTGACCACTGCATTTATGACCGATTTTAAACGTTTACCCCGTTCATCATCCTGTATTTGGGCCAAACGAAATTCAGCCGGATTACTTCCTGCTTTTACAGCCAATTCATCTATAAAACTTTCAATTGCAAAGGTATTGGCCAAAAGCCCAAGACTACGCCACCAACTTGTAGCAAATGGCAGTTTTACGCGCCACGAAATAGCACGGTAGTTGGGTATTCCACTATATTGAATCATCCCGCCCCGCCATGCGCCTAAATCGGCTCCTAATATCGGCTCCAGGATGCCGGGCAGCATAGGAGAACCAAAAGCTACGTCCCCGCTGGAAACATTGTGCTCTAAAGCATCAATCATTCCCTCGGCACTTAGTTTTCCTTTCATAACATGGTGGGTCGGGGGCCTAAACGTATCATTTTGAAATTCTTCCTTCCTAGTAAAAAAACATTTCACGGGTTTCCCAACAGCCTTTGATAAGACCGCTGCCTGTATCCCATTTGGAGTGTGTAATCTTCTACCAAAAGCACCGCCCAGAAATGTAGGTACTATATTCACTTGCTCCACATCAAAACCTAAACGCTCTGCAATTTCATCACGGGTAACACTCACCACTTGGGTGGATATCATTATAGTAGCCTTGTCTTTCTCCACATAGGCAAGTGCTCCACAAGGTTCCAATTGGGCATGCGCTCCTATCGGACTCCAATATTCCGAAACAATTGTTTGATCTTCATCCTGTAAAATTTCTTCAGCATCGCCTACCTTCTGGATAACGAAAGGCTCACCTTTTCCCATGGTGACCATACCCCTAATATCCGCTGTCTGCAATTCCTTTTGTCCTTCCCACTGGGCTTCAATGACAGCTTTTGCATTCTCGGCCTGTATCAGTGAGTTTGCTACTACACCAACAAAGTCATTTTCCTTTACAATTTTGACGACCCCAGGCATACCTTCGGCCTTTGAGGTATCCGCACCTACGTATGTTGACCCTATTCTTGATGAACGGACCACGGAACCATAAAGCATATCAGGCATGGTCGCATCCATTCCAAAGATAGGTGCCCCATATACCTTATCGATTAAATCTACGCGTGCTATGGGCTTACCTATAAATTTATAATCGGCTAGAGGTTTCAACTTTGGGGTATCCGGGATATCCCATTCAGAAACACCCTCTACCACAGCTGCAAACGTCATAGTTTTGCCCCCTGAGGAAACGATACCGTTTTCTAGGGCCAGCCCAGAGGCATCCACCCCCATTTTTTTGGCTGCCTCGGCTTTTATCATTTCTCGCATGGTAGCCGCTAGCTCCCTTAGTGGAACCCACAGTGCGGAAACCGAAGTACTTCCTCCTGTAGCAAATTGGTCCATATTGCCGGAAGCTGAATCCGCATGGACTACACTAATTTGCTCCATAGCGACTTCCAGCTCGTCCGCTGCCATTTGTGCCAAACTGGTAAAAGTTCCTTGACCCATCTCTACTTTTGGACTGTATAGAACAACCCTATTTTCGTTCGTTATTTCAAACCAAATAATTGGTGTCTCCGTATTTCCCTGGTAGGGAGTTTCTATCGTATTGATGACCCCGGCAATCATCCTTCTAATCGGATTTCTGAATAAATAAGTTCCCACGGCCAAAACACCAATGGTTCCTAGTCCGCCTCTAACCAAAAATTTACGCCTAGATACTTTTTTCTTTTCTGCCATCACTTAAGTATTTTGGGTTTTCGGCGCCTCTATTTCCCTATTCAATTCAGCTGCCCTATGAATGGCCTTTCGCATACGATAGTAGGTAGCGCAACGACAAACATTAATAATGTTCTTGTCGATATCCTCATCGGTTGGTTCTGGGACTTCATTAATTAGTGCAGCAGTAGCCATCATAAAACCAGGTTGACAGTAGCCACATTGTGGTACTATTTCTTCGGTCCAAGCTTGCTGCACGGGGTGTGGGTTTTCTTTGGTACCTAATCCCTCTATAGTAGTGATTTCCTTTCCTTCCGCAAATTTAATCGCATAGGAACATGACCGTACGGCTTCTCCGTCCACGTGCAAGGTACAAGCTCCACAAGCGGCCTTTCCGCAACCAAATTTTGTCCCTT
Source organism: Maribacter aestuarii (assembly GCF_027474845.2). NCBI lineage: Bacteria > Pseudomonadati > Bacteroidota > Flavobacteriia > Flavobacteriales > Flavobacteriaceae > Maribacter > Maribacter aestuarii. The sequence goes on along the minus strand of NZ_CP107031.2, from coordinate 2,636,585 downwards.
TTAAATCCAACATATCCCTGATAATCCAGAGTAAGGGGGTGTTTTCGTCTTCTACCTCGATGGTATGGGAAGTACCGTTCACATTCAAAGAAACTTTCATCATATTCTTAATTTATTTCGATGGAATCCTAGCACCATCCTTGAACCATTCTTTTACAGCTTTTGCGAATTCTTCTTCGGAAACAGGAGGAGGAGTTCTCATGTTTCCATCGGCATCCACTCCTGGTTTCCAAGCCCATAATACCAGCTCGTCCTCGGTCATGTGCTCAATTAATTCCTCATGGGTTTTACCTCCATTCGTTTCTTTATCCAACAATTGCTCCGCAATTTCAATCCTACTCAGACCCTGCCAACCCATGGAAGCAGGAGCCAAAGACCAGTGAGGTGCTCCTGGAACACCCGAGTATTCATTATTTTCAGATTGATGACAGGTGGCACATTGAGTAGCTTGAAAACCCATATTATCATCCCCTCTCGCCATGTCAAAATAATGGGGATGGCTATCGTCTCCTTGTTTGGGAATATTATCATTTGGATGACAGTTCATACACCGTTGGTGCGTCAACACGTCCATCATCTTGTCAAAAGCTGGATTAGAGACCTTGCTATCATTTTTCTGCAAATAAGCCAAGTCATATTCTGAAGAACTGGGTCCTCTGGTCGATGCTATAAGAACTCCTACTAGGCAAAGAAGTAGGGGTAATACAATTCTAGTTTTCATAAAAAGGTACTTTTAACGAGTTACCTAAAAGTTAAGCAATCTTTGGCGGGATTACACCATAGGACGCGATATCATATAAATAATAGTGACTAAGCCCGAGGTAAGAAAACCTCGGCCATCATACATCTTGCACTTCCACCACCACAGGTTTCTATCGTAGCTAATGAGCTATGGATAATCTCGCAGTGTTTTGTAATGGCCTCGATTTGATTTGGTTGAAGACTATTGTAAGCGGCAGAACTCATTACCATGTAACGTTTATCGCTCGCCCCAATTACCTGAAGCATATTGCCGGCAAAGTGATGCATCTGCTCTTCCGTAATAGCAATGATTTCTTTTCCATCTTTTTTTAAGTGGTCAACCACGTTCTTACGCTCTTTTTTGTCGTCGATGGTGTCCAAACAAATAACAACAAAAGTCTCCGCCATGGCCATCATCACATTGGTATGATAAATTGGTAACCGCTGACCATTTACAGATTGGTAAGCCGTAAAAATGACCGGAAAACAATCAAAATCCTCGCAGAATTCTATAAATAGTTCCTCGTGAGCTCTTTCGGAGAGGGCACAATAGGCTTTTTGATTCTCCCTATCCTTCAAGATACTGCCCGTACCTTCTAGAAACACCCCTTCTTTCTCTGCAGAGGTATAGTCGATGATATCCTTGATTAGAAAACCCTCTTCTTCCAAAATAGCAAAGATATCCTCTCTCCGTTCCTTTCGACGATTCTCGGCGAACATGGGATATATGGCTACTGTTCCACTTTGGTGAAAAGATACCCAGTTATTGGGAAAAATGGAGTCCGGAGTATCGTTTTCCTTTTTGTCGTCCACCACTATGACGTTAACTCCGTTTAGTCGTAGTGTTTTTACAAAATCATCAAACTCCTTTTGGGCCCGTTCATTTATCGTTTGATTCTGTAGGTCCAAATCCTCTTGAAAATAATTGTTCACGGCAGTCTGTTCGTTCATTCGAAAGGCCACTGGGCGAATCATTAATATTGTATTAGTTATTTGCATATAGATTATTTCCTTATTAGGGGTAAAGTACTACATCGTAAAAGTCCTTCCTGCTTCGATATTTCAGCATAGGGTATTTCCTCCACGGTAAAACCTTGTTCTCTAAGCCAATTGTTCAATCTGGTAAAATTCTGTTCGGAAACTATGACTTCTGGTGAGATAGAAAAAACGTTACTGAACATCTGGTACATTTCATCTGCCGTTATTTCAAAAACATTTTCCTTTCCGAAAAAATTGACCAACCACTCATACTCCTCTTCAACTAAAAACCCGTTCTTATGAATAATGGCCTTACCCTTACCCAGTGGTTGAAAACAGCAATCTAAATGTAAGGCGTTTTCCCTTGCATTAGTAGATTTTCGTAATTCAAAGGATTTCACTTTCTTATGTGGAAATTGATCCTTTATATATTCTACCGCAGCGCTATTCGTCCTAGCGGTTATATGATTCGAATAGTCTGGCGCGGTATAAGTACCGATAAAAATATAATCGTTCCAAGGCATTACATCTCCACCTTCTACATGAACTTCTGGCGGTGGTTGTAGAATATTTGAATCATCTATTTTATCCAGAACATGTAAAATTGCTTCCACCTCTTTGTCGCGATCTGGAAGGATATTGGCAATGATTAATTTATCCTCGATAACAAATGCGATATCACGGGAAAAAATCTGATTACAATCTTCCAGAACTTCCGGCCTAAATACCTTAACACCATACTTTTCAAAAACTTCAGCAAAAGCATCCATTTCCTTAATCATATCACTTTCTTTTGGATATGTTCCCGCTAGAATATGTTCCACGGACTTAGGGTCATATGCATCCTCAACCTTCGGGACAGGTCCGCAACTTTTAGCTGTTCCCAAAACAACAGCCTTCAACGGGGAAATTTCATCATTAATATTCAGCTGAAGCATTCCTATTCTTTTTTATCAAAATTAAAATTCATTTTTGGCATAAAAAAAGCTCCTTTAAAAATAAAAGAGCTTTCATTGTTTTTTTAATAAGGTAGCAATCTACCGTTTATCGACTTCAACAAATGGCCTTAGTGTAGCCCCTGTGTAAATTTGCCTTGGCCTACCAATAGGTTCATTGTTCAATCGCATCTCTCTCCACTGCGCAATCCACCCCGGAAGCCTGCCTAAAGCGAACATGACGGTAAACATCTCTGTAGGAATTCCTAAAGCTCTATAAATGATACCTGAGTAGAAATCAACATTAGGATAGAGTTTTCTATCCACAAAATATTTATCTTCCAAAGCCTCCTTTGCCAATCCTTTGGCAATCTCAAGAATTGGGTCCTCCATACCCAGATCAGCTAAAACTTCCTCGGCGGCTTTTTTAATAATTTTTGCCCTAGGGTCAAAGTTTTTATATACCCTATGCCCAAAACCCATTAATCTAAAAGGATCACTCTTGTCCTTTGCCTTGGCCATATATTTCTTCGTATCCCCACCATCCTTCTCAATAGCTTCCAACATTTCCAGAACAGCTTGGTTCGCCCCTCCATGTAAAGGACCCCATAATGCAGAAATTCCTGCAGAGAGGGAGGCAAACAATCCGGCATGAGAAGATCCTACGATTCTTACCGTAGAAGTCGAGCAGTTTTGCTCGTGATCGGCATGAAGAATTAAAAGTTTATCCAAGGCATCGATAACTGTCTTGTTTCGCTTATACTCTTGGGAAGGCCTTTTGAACATCATTTTATGAATGTTCTCCACATATCCTAAGTTATCATCACCATAATCTAAAGGCAATCCTTTTTTCTTTCTCATGGTCCAAGCGACCAAAACAGGGAACTTGGCAAGTATACGAACAATGGCACCGTACATCTCATCCTTTGAGGTAACGTTGACCGAGATAGGATTAAAGGCGATCAAAGCGCTGGTCATGGAAGAAAGCACACCCATTGGATGTGCTGACTTTGGAAAAGCATCCAAAATCTTTTTCATTTCCTCATCCACATGGGACTCATTCTTTATATCGATATGAAAAGCCTCTAATTGCTGTTTGTTCGGCAATTCTCCAAAAATCAATAAATAAGCGACTTCCAAAAAGTCAGCTTTCTCCGCTAATTCTTCTATGGCATAACCCCGATATCTAAGGATTCCCTTCTCTCCGTCCAGAAACGTAATAGCGCTTTCACAGGAACCCGTATTCTTGTATCCTGGATCAATAGTGATGAGACCACTCGTGGCAGAGCGCAATGTTTTTATATCAATTGCAGATTCGTTTTCTGTACCCTTTATTACAGGAAATTCAAATTTTTGACCATTAAATTCTAACGTAGCTTTGTCTGACATTTGTAGTGATTACTTATTATATGAGAGTCGTAAATTTAAGTAAAAGAGCTGGTTTTAACAATTAAACAAAACCCTTTAAAGAATTATTAACAGGGGTGATTTTTCAGTGAAAGAACATCATCTATAGGACTAAAGGAGATACAATGATTTGTAGTATTCGTCCAAGGATTTTTTCCAGGTAAACCTCATTTTCTTGGCATTGGCTTTTATCTTTTTCCACTTTGGTTGGTCATTTTCCCACATGTCCAAAGCTTGATCAAAAACCTTGACCATGTTTTTTATTTTTTCATCATATGTTTTACCATCGAAGGCGAACCCGGTTTTTAGATGTTCAACGGTATCCTTAAGACCACCTGTATGATGAACTAGGCAGGGATTTCCGTTCCTCATGGCTAACATTTGACTTATTCCGCAAGGCTCGAAAAGACTTGGCATAAAATAAAGGTCAGTTTCCAAATACATAGAATCGATTAAATCCTCCGATTGGCCATTTGTAAATATGAAATTTTTATGTTTATAACTCATATTCCTAAAGTGCTCCTCGTAGCCGGGATCCCCAGTACCTAGTACCATAAAAATACCATCTACTTTTTCCAGCCGCTTTAGCATTGTTTCCAAAGCCTCTGGCGAACGCATAAAGAAATAAAACTTTTGTTCTGTTAAGCGGGCAACACTGGATACAATAAATTTTGGACGGTTCCCAACATATTCCATAATTTTTTCCCCTGTATGGGCCAAGAAATCTGCTTTGTATTTTTTGGATTCATCCTGCAGCCACCTGAATAATGCCTTAACGGTGTTTCTATAAAGCAATCCTTTCTCAGCTTCCCGAATATTTTCATAATTGGAGGCATTGAGAATACCGAACAAACGACCTTCATTATTGGCTTGCTGCAAGTCCTTTTCCAAACTTTCCCCACCTATAAACTCCGGCTTACGACTTGGAATCATGACGTCTTCCTTATAGGAAGGTGACACAGTATGTACGGCATCCGCTAAACGAATTCCAACCGCCATTAAATTTATACAATCTTGATACCTGGGATCCATAAGAGCCTGATGGTCCAAATTAATTTCTGGAAACCAATTATGTACCGATGCGTAATTATTGTAAAACGGACGAATACCTTGAATAGCTAAGTTATGTATGCTATATACATAACGCATCTTTTTCAGGTTTTTATAATTTGGATGATACGTTTTTAAAAACAGGACAGCGCTAGAATGCCAATCGTGCATATGAACAATATCCAAATTACCAAAAACCCCTACATTCATTGCCTCCGCCACCGCAGTATTAAAAATCATGAACTTAACAAAGTCATTGAAAAAGGGCTCTGTAGGATCGTCATGATAGATATGTGCAATACCGCCTTCCTCTATTTCCGGGTGGTGAATTACATAATGGGTAATATTCTCAATCACCTTTTTGGGAGAAACCTCATATAGTTCGGCACGGTAGGTCGTACCTCTTAACTGAAATTCCAGATAGGTCTTAAAAACACCGTTCTTATGCAGACGGCTATAAGCTGGAACCACTACGTGAACCTTATCGCCTCTTCGTGCGATTTCCCTTGGAACATCGCGTACAACATCACCCATGCCACCAGCTTTGCAATTTGGTATGGCATCATTCTCGGCAGCAACAAAAAGAAAATTATTCATAAGGAGTAAAAGAGGGAATTTATTATAGAATTAGGAAAAAGATAGGCACTTTTTTGGATTACACCAAAAAAAGCCCTTCTCATTGAGAAAGGCTTTATTTTGGAGCTTAAAGACTATTTTATTTTAAAGGCCTTTTCTTTTGGATAGTAGGCCATGCTGCCCAATTCCTCTTCAATACGGAGGAGTTGATTGTATTTTGCCATTCTGTCCGAACGCGATGCAGAACCAGTTTTAATCTGTCCCGTATTCAAAGCCACGGCCAAATCGGCAATCGTATTGTCTTCGGTTTCTCCGGAACGGTGAGACATTACCGAAGTATATCCCGCGTTCTTAGCCATATTAACCGCTGCAATAGTCTCGGTTAATGTGCCTATCTGATTTACTTTTATGAGGATTGAATTAGCAATTCCCTTTTCTATTCCGGTAGACAGTCGCTCCACGTTCGTAACGAATAAATCATCCCCTACCAACTGAACCTTATCACCAATTTTATCCGTTAGTGCTTTCCAACCGTCCCAATCGTTTTCATCCATTCCGTCTTCAATAGATATTATGGGATACTTTTTGGAAAGGTCTGCTAAATACTGTGCCTGTTCCTCTGAAGTTCTTACGACTCCTTTACTTCCTTCAAATTTTGTGTAGTCGTAAGCACCGTCCACATAAAACTCGGCAGCGGCGCAGTCTAAAGCAATCATCACATCGTCACCTAACTTATAACCTGCTTTATCAACGGCCTTTGCAATGGTGTCCAAAGCATCCTCGGTACCGCCAGCTAGGTTCGGCGCAAAACCGCCCTCATCGCCTACTGCTGTACTAAGTCCTCTATCATGTAATACTTTTTTCAGGTTATGAAAAATTTCCGTTCCCATTTGCATGGCATGGGAAAAACTGTTCGCCTTTACCGGCATCACCATAAATTCCTGGAAAGCGATAGGCGCATCGGAATGAGAACCTCCATTAATGATGTTCATCATAGGAACCGGAAGCGTATTGGCACTGACCCCACCCACGTATCTGAATAATGAAAGACCAAGTTCATTAGCCGCGGCTTTTGCAGCAGCCAAAGAAACACCCAAGATAGCATTGGCGCCTAATTTGGATTTGTTGGGAGTACCATCCAAATCTATCATAGTTTGGTCCAAAAGATTTTGTTCAAAAACGGACATTCCTAAGATTTCCTCCGCAATGACCGTATTCACGTTTTCAACGGCCTTCATTACGCCCTTACCCATAAAGGCCTTACCTCCATCTCTTAGCTCAACCGCTTCGTGCTCTCCTGTAGAAGCTCCTGAAGGAACGGCAGCTCTACCCATTACTCCGTTTTCGGTAACTACGTCCACTTCTACTGTGGGATTACCTCTTGAATCTAATATTTGTCTTGCGTGAACGCTTAGAATGATACTCATTTGATATTTTTCTTAATTTATAATTGATTGTCTACAAAAAACAAAGATACAAACACCTTTTTCATAGAAATCCTTGAATCAATGTAATTCCCAATAAAATAATGATAATTTAAACTTCTGCCGTTTGTTTTGTAGTTTTCTCGATCAATCGGAAAAAATCATCAAAAAGATAGTCCGCATCATGAGGTCCAGGACTTGCCTCTGGATGATATTGAACTGAAAAAACGTCCCTATTTTTCATTCGTATCCCGGCAACGGTCTTATCATTCAAATGCACGTGCGTAATTTCCAGATTATCGTTTGCTTCGGTCTCTTCTCTATTGATAGCAAAACCGTGGTTTTGTGAAGTAATCTCTCCTTTTCCAGTCAACAAATTGAGGATGGGATGATTTATACCTCGATGACCATTGTGCATCTTATAGGTAGAAACACTATTTGCCAAAGCAATTATTTGATGTCCCAAACATATTCCGAAAAGTGGTTTGTCCGTTTTAATAATTTCTTTTGCCGTGGCAATAGCCTCACTGAGCGGTTCCGGATCGCCAGGGCCGTTAGATATAAAATATGCGTCTGGATTCCAAGCCGATAAATCCTCAAAACTTGCATTGTAAGGAAACACCTTAATATAAGCTCCCCGTTTGGCAAGATTTCTAAGAATGTTCTTTTTTATACCAATATCCAACGCAGAAATTCTGTAGGCTGCATCCTCATCGCCAAAATAATAAGGTTCCTTTGTAGATACCTTACTCGCCAGCTCCAAACCTTCCATACTTGGCACTTCTTTCAATTCTTTCTTAAGTCCATCTATGTCATTTACCCTAGTGGAGATAACAGCGTTCATTGCACCATTATCCCGTATGTAACTTACCAGAGCCCTAGTATCCACATCTGAAATGGCAAACAATCCGTTCTTGTTCAAGAACTCCTCCAAACTGGCATCCGCAACTGGACGGGAATATTCATAACTAAAATTTCTACATATTAGACCGGCTACTTTAATGGAATCGGATTCTACTTCTTCTGAATTCGTTCCATAATTCCCGATATGTGCATTGGTCGTCACCATAAGTTGGCCAAAATAAGAAGGGTCAGTAAAAATTTCTTGATACCCGGTCATTCCTGTATTGAAACAAACCTCTCCAAAGGCGGTACCCTCCTTATCTCCTACGGACTTGCCATAAAAGATGGTACCATCGGCTAATAGTATTAAAGCTTTCTTTCTAGATTGATACTTCATAAGTGCTCTTAAAATTAAATGGTTTAACAAAAAAACATAAAAAAAGGATAAGCTTTTAGGCTTATCCTTTTATAATTATCAATATTTATTGACAACTTACTCTTTTGAATCATCTTTTTTATCCTCGCTTTCAGTTGGAGTTTCTGATTCCTGCTTTGCCTCAGCTTTTGGAGTTTCCTCCATTTCAGGGTCCGTTTCAACTTTCGTGTCTTCAGCTTGGGTGTCTTCAACTTTAGTTTCTTCAACTTTAGTTTCTTCAACTTTCGTTTCCTCAACCGCAACCTCCTCAGATTTTTCGGATTTACCACCGCTTCTTCTACTTCTTCTTGTAGATTTCTTCTTAGGCTTGCCTGCATTATATACCTCGTTAAAATCAACGAGTTCTATCATCGCCATATCCGCGTTATCACCCAAACGGTTTCCAAGTTTTATAATTCTTGTATATCCCCCTGGTCTATCAGCCACCTTTTCCGAAACTACACTGAACAGTTCTGTAACCGCATACTTGTCACGCAAGTTTTTGAAAACGATACGCCTGTTGTGCGTTCCTTTTTCTGCAGTTAGATTGTTTTCAGCTTTTGATTTTGTAATCAATGGCTCTACAAATTGTTTTAGGGCTTTTGCCTTGGCAACCGTAGTATTTATTCTCTTATGTTCAATTAGGGAACAGGCCATATTGGCCAACATGGCCGTTCTATGCGCTTTTTTTCTTCCTAAATGATTGACTTTCTTACCGTGTCTCATGTTTTCTTTTTATCATCTTGCTACCAAACTCGAAAGACCGAGGAGCAAAATATGATTAATTAATCCTTATCCAATTTATATTTTGACAAATCCATTCCAAAGCTCAATCCTTTGTTGATCACAAGCTCTTCCAGTTCTGTCAATGATTTTTTTCCGAAGTTCCTGAACTTCATCAAATCGTTTTTGTTGAAAGAAACTAAATCTCCCAAGGTATCTACCTCTGCTGCTTTTAAGCAATTCAAAGCACGTACGGACAAGTCCATGTCAACCAATTTGGTTTTCAACAATTGTCTCATATGTAAGGACTCCTCATCATATGTCTCCGTTTGTGCAATCTCATCGGCCTCCAAAGTAATACGCTCATCCGAGAATAACATAAAGTGATGTATCAACACTTTAGCACCTTCGGTTAATGCATCTTTTGGATGTATAGAACCATCGGTTACGATTTCAAAAACTAATTTTTCATAATCCGTCTTTTGCTCTACACGAAAGTTTTCGATGCTATACTTCACATTTTTAATAGGTGTGAATATAGAATCTACAGCAATAGTTCCAAGAGGAGCACCAGATTTTTTGTTCTCCTCTGCAGGTACATATCCTCTTCCCTTATCAATGGTTATTTCCATATTGATGCTCACTTTAGCATCCATATTACAGATAACCAAATCCGGATTCAAGACCTGATATCCTGAAATGAACTTTTGAAAATCGCCGGCAGTTAATTTATCTTTTCCACTAACGGAAATAGATACGACCTCTGCTTCTGAATCTTCTATTTGCTTTTTAAAACGAACTTGTTTTAAGTTCAATATAATCTCGGTTACGTCTTCTACAACACCGGAGATGACAGAGAACTCATGTTCTACTTTATCTATGCGTACGGATGTAATTGCATGTCCTTCCAAAGAAGATAGCAATACGCGCCGTAAAGCGTTCCCAACAGTTAATCCATAACCAGGTTCCAAAGGACGAAATTCAAATTTCCCTTCGAAATCTGAGGAATCGATCATTATTACTTTATCGGGTTTCTGAAAATTAAATAATGCCATAATTGGATCAGTGTTGTTTATTTAGAGTATAACTCGACTATTAATTGTTCTTTGATATTTTCTGGAATCTGAAGTCTTTCCGGAACGGCAACGAAAGTACCCTCCTTTTTTTCAGAGTTCCATGTAAGCCATTCGTACACTGCACTATTATTAGCCAATGAATCCTGAATGCTTTGTAACGATTTAGATTTTTCCCTTACACCAACTACATCACCGGCTTTTAAAGAATATGAAGGTATATTAACCAACTCACCGTTCACCGTAATGTGCCTGTGGGAAACCAACTGTCTTGCTCCGCTTCTAGTTGGAGCTATGCCCATCCTATAAACTACATTGTCCAATCGACACTCGCATAATTGTAAAAGGATTTCACCGGTTACGCCTTCTTTTCTCTTTGCCGAAGCAAAAAGATTTCTAAATTGCTTTTCCAAAATACCATAGGTGTATTTTGCTTTTTGTTTTTCCATCAACTGTACGGAGTACTCAGACTTCTTTCCTCGACGTCTTTGATTACCATGTTGTCCTGGAGGGTAATTTTTCTTTTCGAAAGACTTGTCGTCTCCGAATATCGCTTCTCCGAATTTACGGGCGATTTTTGATTTTGGTCCTGTATATCTTGCCATTTTCTTTTAGTTTGAAAGTGAGATTATGAATTAAGGCTTATCCTTCGATAATCGTAACTACACTTTCGTGAAATATATTAATACTGATTAAACTCTTCTTCTTTTAGGTGGTCTACACCCATTATGTGGCATTGGGGTAACATCAATAATCTCAGTTACTTCTATACCGGAATTGTGTAGCGCGCGTATCGCAGATTCTCTTCCATTACCAGGTCCTTTAACATAGACCTTCACCTTTCTTAAACCCGCTTCGTGAGCCACTTTAGCACAATCCTCGGCCGCTACCTGAGCAGCATAGGGAGTGTTCTTTTTTGAACCTCTGAACCCTAATTTACCAGCGGAAGACCATGAAATAACATCGCCCTTTTTATTGGTCAATGAAATGATAATATTATTGAAAGAAGCTGTTACGTGTGCCTCACCAACAGAATCTACAACAACTTTACGCTTTTTGGTTACTTTAGTATTTGCCTTTGCCATACCTCTTTATTATTTAGTAGCTTTCTTCTTGTTAGCAACTGTTTTTCGCTTTCCTTTTCTAGTCCTAGAATTGTTCTTTGTACGCTGACCTCTTAATGGCAAACCTGATCTGTGGCGAATACCCCTGTAACATCCAATATCCATTAAACGCTTAATGTTCAATTGTGTCTCGGAGCGCAATTCACCCTCAATAGTAAAAGCTGAAACCGCTTCCCTGATTCGACCGATTTCATCATCGTTCCAATCGGAAACCTTAGTATCCTCACTCACTTGGGCTTTTTCTAATATCTCCTTTGCCCTGCTTTTTCCAATTCCAAAAATGTAGGTCAAGGCTATAACACCTCTTTTTTGTTTTGGTATATCAATACCCGCAATTCTTGCCATAATTAACCTTGTCTTTGTTTAAATCTAGGATTCTTTTTGTTGATTACGTACAACCTACCGTTTCTGCGAACAATCTTGCAGTCGGCACTTCTCTTCTTAACTGATGCTCTTACTTTCATCTTGCTATCTTAATATCTATAAGTAATTCTTGCTTTAGTAAGGTCGTATGGACTCATTTCCAATTTAACCTTGTCTCCAGGTAATAACTTTATATAGTGCATACGCATCTTACCTGAAATATGCGCAGTAACCACGTGACCATTCTCCAACTCCACTCGAAACATTGCGTTGGATAATGCTTCTATTATTGACCCATCTTGTTCTATTGCTGCCTGCTTAGCCATAAATTATGCTACTTTTCTGTTTTTTCCAGTCTTCATTAAACCGTCATAATGTCTATTCAACAAATATGAATTTACTTGTTGTACGGTATCGATTGCTACACCAACCATAATCAATAGGGAAGTTCCTCCGTAGAACAGTGCCCAACCCGCTTGAACATCCATTAATTTTACCACGATTGCCGGTAATACGGCTAGAAGTGCTAAAAATATCGACCCCGGTAACGTTATCAAAGACATTATCTTATCCAAGAAATCTCCCGTTTCTTTACCCGGTCGTATACCAGGAATGAATCCACCACTTCTTTTTAGGTCATCCGCCATTTTATTGGTCGGCACCGTTATAGCGGTATAGAAATATGTAAAGATGATAATTAGCAAAGCGAATAATATGTTATAAGCCAAACCAAATATATCCGCAAATTGTACTTGCATCCACTGACCAAATGCCGTGTCATCGAATGCCCCACCAATCATACTGGGAACAAACATAATTGCTTGCGCAAAAATGATAGGCATTACCCCAGATGCATTCAATTTCAGGGGAATGTACTGTCGCGATCCCATGATATTCTTTTCATATCCACCCGAAGCTGTTCTTCTTGCATATTGTACCGGTATCTGACGTGTTGCCATAACCAACAATACACTGGCCAAAATAACTAAGAACCAGATAATGACTTCTATCAATATGAACATTAAACCACCATTGTTGTTCGTTGTTCTTGAAATGAATTCCTGAACAAAAGACTGTGGCAAAGTTGCAATGATACCAATCATGATAAGCAATGATATCCCGTTTCCAATACCCTTATCGGTAATTTTCTCTCCAAGCCACATCGCAAAAACACATCCAGTGACCAAAATAATTACTGCGGGTATCATGAAATCAAGTCCTTTTCCTAACAAAAAAGCAGAATCCCTAACACCAAAGGCCTCTAAACCATATAAATATGCTGGTGCCTGAACGATACATATACCTATAGTCAACCATCTTGTTATCTGGTTGATAGTCTTACGACCGCTCTCCCCTTCTTTTTGAAGTTTTTGAAGATATGGTATGGCAATACCCATTAACTGCACTACAATGGAAGCGGATATGTAAGGCATAATACCCAAAGCAAAAACAGAAGCATTAGCAAAAGCTCCTCCTGTAAAAGCGTTAAGCAGACCAAAAATTCCTTGGTCGGTACTATCCACAAGTCCACCTAATTGTGTAGTATCTATACCTGGAAGAACAATTTGGCAACCAAAACGATATACCAAAAGAAGACCTAAAGTAATAAGTATCCTATTCCTTAGCTCCTCTATCTTCCAAATATTGGATATTGTATCGATAAAATTCTTCATGCTCTCTTTTATGCTTATAAACTTATTGCCTCTCCACCAGCAGACTCAATGGCCTTCTTAGCGGTTGCCGTAAATTTATGTACTGTAATTTTAAGGGGGGCTTTCAATTCTCCTCCTCCTAGTATTTTAACCAGGTCGTTCTTTTTTATAAGTCGATTTTCTACAAGAGAATCTATTGTAACAGTGTCCTTAATAGCTTTGCTGTCTACTAATTCCTGTAATTTATCAAGATTGATTCCTTTGTAATCCTTACGGTTTATATTGCTGAAACCAAATTTAGGAACACGTCTCTGTAAAGGCATTTGACCACCTTCAAAACCAATTTTCTTAGAATAACCAGATCTTGATTTAGCTCCCTTATGACCTCTTGCAGCGGTACCGCCCTTTCCAGAACCCTGACCTCTTCCAAGACGTTTTCCATCTCTATTCACTGAACCTTCTGCAGGTTGTAGATTACTTAAATTCATTAGATCTTATATTTAAGCTTCTTCCGTAGAAACCAAATGTTTAACTTTATTTATCATCCCAAGAATATTGGGGGTAGTATCATGCTCCACAACCTGACCAATTTTCTTCAATCCAAGAGCCGTTAAGGTTCTTTTTTGATTTTGAGGCTTTTTTATACTACTCTTAACTTGCTTTACTTTAATCTTTGCCATAATTCCCTATGCTTAACCTTTAAAAACTTTTTCCAAAGAAACGCCTCGCTGTCCAGCAATAGTTTTCGCATCCCTAAGTTGTAATAAAGCATCAAAAGTAGCTTTAACAACATTATGAGGATTGGAAGATCCCTGTGATTTCGATAATACATCATGTACACCGACTGCTTCCAAAACGGCCCTTACGGCTCCACCGGCAATAACTCCCGTACCATGGGAAGCTGGTTGAATATATACACGGGCTCCTCCAAACTTTCCTTTCTGCTCATGGGGTAACGTACCTCCGTTTAATGGAATGCGAATCAAGTTCTTTTTACCATCTTCAATAGCTTTCGCTATGGCCGTAGCAACTTCCTTAGATTTTCCAAGACCGTGGCCTACTACCCCGTTTTCATCCCCTACAACAACAATTGCGGAAAAGCCAAAAGCTCTACCACCTTTTGTTACCTTGGTTACCCGTTGTACACCAACTAATCTATCTTTTAAATCTAAACCTCCTGGTTTTACCGTTTCTACGTTTTTATATTTTTGGAACATACTGTTTTATTAGAATTTTAATCCTGCTTCCCTTGCCCCTTCAGCCAAAGATTTAACTCTGCCGTGATACAAGTTTCCACCTCTATCAAAAGCCACTTTCTCTATACCTACTTTTTTAGACTTTTCAGCGATAGCCTTACCCACTAGAGCAGCTATTTCTGTTTTGTTGCCTTTTACAGAAGCCATATCCTTGTCCTTTGAAGAAGCGGACGCTAAAGTAACTCCCTTAACATCATCTATTAATTGTGCATAGATTTCACTATTACTTCTAAAAACCGATAATCTAGGTCTTTCAGCTGTTCCTGAGGAAACCTTACGGATTCTCCTTCGTATTCTATATTTTCTTTCTGTCTTTGATAATCCCATAATACTATTAATTAAGCTGATTTACCGGCTTTTCTTCTCAACTGTTCACCAACAAATTTGATACCTTTTCCTTTGTAAGGTTCTGGCTTACGGAAAGATCTAATTTTTGCAGCGATATGCCCTACAAGCTGCTTGTCAAAAGACGTCAACTTTACAATCGGATTCTTTCCTTTTTCTGAAATGGTCTCTACTTTAACCTCGGGTGCCAGATCAAAAACGATATTATGAGAAAAACCTAGTGCCAAATCTAATTTCTGACCCTGATTACTAGCTCTATATCCTACACCTACAAGTTCCAACTCCTTTGTCCATCCTTTAGAAACCCCTTCTACCATGTTCAAGATCAAAGATCTGTACAAACCATGTTTAGCTTTGTGCTCCTTCGAATCAGATGGTCTTGTTACCCAAGCTTGTCCATCTTCAATTTTTATCGCTACCCCAGAAAATTCTTGAGTCAACTCTCCCAACTTACCTTTAACGGTAATGATGTTTTCATTAATCTCTATTGTAACTCCTTCAGGAATTGCGATTGGATTATTACCTATTCTAGACATCTTCTAACTCTTTAATCTGTTAATATACGTAGCATAAAACCTCACCGCCAACATTGTCGGCCTTAGCCTGCTTACTTGTCATGACACCATGAGATGTAGAAACGATCGCAATGCCGAGTCCATTAAGAACCCTTGGTAAATCCTCACTACCTGCATATTTTCTTAAACCTGGCTTACTGATACGTTGTATTTTCTTTATAACCGGCTCCTTTGTAATCTTATCATACTTCAAGGCTATTTTAATAGTACCTTGAATGGCACTGTCCTCGAATTTATAACTCAAGATATATCCTTGATCGAATAATATTTTGGTGATTTCCTTCTTTAAGTTGGACGCAGGGATTTCTACCACCCTATGACCGGCCCTACTTGCGTTTCTAACCCTAGTTAGATAATCTGCTATTGTATCTGTAACCATTTTTTATTTATTCGGTGACGGTTTTCGACCTAAAAGCCGAACCTGAAACCAGTTATTCAATTTTTTCTTACCAGCTGGCCTTCTTTACGCCAGGAATCAAACCTTGGTTTGCCATTTCCCTGAACATAACCCTAGAAATACCGAATGTTCTCATATAACCTTTGGGTCTACCGGTTAGCTTACACCTATTGTGCATGCGAACAGGAGAGGCATTTTTTGGTAATTTCTGTAATGCATCATAGTCACCAGCTTCTTTCAAAGCCTTGCGCTTTTCTGCATATTTAGCTACCGTCCTTGCCCTTTTTCTTTCACGGGCCTTCATTGATTCTTTAGCCATTCTAGTTCTTTTTAAAAGGTAATCCTAATTCCGTTAATAATGATTTTGCTTCCTTATCGGTTTCCGCCGAGGTTACAAAAGTGATATCCATTCCGTTAATTCTATTGATTTTATCAATATTTATTTCCGGAAATATAATTTGTTCGGTGACACCAAGGTTGTAATTTCCACGTCCGTCAAAACCTGTAGCTTTGATACCTTGAAAATCTCTTACCCTTGGCAGAGCCGATGTAACCAACCTATCCAAAAATTCGTACATACGCTCTCCACGCAGTGTAACTTTAGCACCGATAGGCATACCTTTTCTTAATTTAAAGGCAGCGACATCCTTTTTGGACATCGTAGCAACAGCTTTCTGACCTGTAATCATGGTCATTTCGTCAACAGCGTGATCAATAAGTTTTTTGTCAGCAACCGCAGCTCCAACACCTCTACTCATCACGATTTTCTCCAACTTTGGAACCTGCATTACATTTTTGTAACCAAACTCCTCCGTTAGTGCAGCTATAATCCGCTCTTTATACTCTTTCTTTAATCTTGCAACGTAAGCCATAACTAAATTACTTCATTGGATTTCTTAGAAAACCTTACTTTCTTACCATCTCTCATTTCGTAGCCTACTCGTGTTGTTTCGCTAGACTTGCCGTCTATTAAAGCTAGGTTAGAAATATGGATTAAAGCTTCTTTTTTAACTATTCCACCTTGCGGGTTTTTCGCACTAGGTTTCTCATGTTTTGAGACCATATTGGCACCTTCCACAATGGCTTTGTTCTTTTCCAGATCTACACGCATGATCTTACCTTCGGTACCCTTGTGGTCTCCAGCGATAATTCTAACGGTGTCTCCAGTTTTTATTTTCAACTTTTTCATTCTTGTCAATATTATAATACCTCTGGGGCCAATGAAACAATTTTCATGAATTGCTTATCCCTGAGTTCTCTTGCTACAGGTCCAAAAACACGAGTACCTCTCATCTCTCCTGTTGGATTCAAAAGAACACATGCGTTGTCATCAAAACGGATATAGGAACCATCAGGTCTCCTAACCTCCTTTTTGGTACGGACAACTACTGCTGTTGAAACCGCTCCTTTTTTAATACCCCCGTTTGGTGTAGCTTCTTTTACAGTTACTACAATTTTATCACCAATGGAAGCGTATCTTCTTTTTGTACCACCGAGAACCCGGATAGTCAAAACTTCCTTTGCTCCGGTATTATCAGCAACCTTTAGTCTAGATTCTTGTTGTAACATAACTTATTTAGCTCTTTCTAAGATTTCTACTAACCTCCAACATTTGGTTTTACTCAAAGGACGGGTCTCCATAATCTTTACGGTATCCCCTTCCCTACAGTCGTTCTTTTCGTCGTGAGCAACGTATTTCTTTGTTTTCAAAACGAACTTACCGTACATAGGGTGCTTTACACGTTTTACTTCTGCAACTACAATAGACTTCTCCATCTTGTTACTGGTAACTACCCCTATTCTTTCTTTTCTTAAATTTCTGTTTTCTTCCATAAAGCAGAACCAGTTATTGGTTTTCCCTATTTGTTAATTCTGTTGCTAATCTTGCAACTGTTCTTCTTACTTTCCTTATTTGAAGAGGATTCTCCAATGGCGTAACGAAATGTGCCAATTTTAAATCGGCGTGTTGTTTCCTGTACTCAGCAAGCTTTTCCGTAAGTCCTTCAACAGACAATTCCTTAATTTCTTGTTTTTTCATTGTTCCTACGATTAATTCTCAACTGTATAGTCCCTGGCAATTATAAACTTTGTTCTCACAGGAAGCTTTTGAGCAGCCAACCTTAATGCTTCTTTTGCAATATCAAGGGATACTCCTGCAACCTCGAACATAATTCTTCCTGGTTTAACTACGGCAACAAAATACTCTGGCGCTCCTTTTCCTTTTCCCATACGTACCTCTAAAGGTTTTTTGGTGATAGGCTTATCCGGAAATATTTTGATCCACAATTGACCTTCCCTCTTCATATATCTTGTCGCGGCTATACGTGCTGCCTCAATCTGACGTGATGTCAAGAATGAAGTGTCCATTGACTTTATACCGAACATACCATTTGAAAGCTGGTGTCCTCTACCAGAATTGCCCTTCATACGGCCCTTCTGCATTTTACGGAACTTTGTTCTTTTCGGTTGTAACATCTTTCTGCTTCTTTAAAAAATTACTTTCTACGACGTGGCTTTCTACCACCATCTTGTTTCCTAGAATCCTTTCCTTGTCCTTTTTGCATACCAACCAATGGGGATAATTCTCTCTTGCCGTATACTTCTCCCTTCATTATCCATACTTTGATACCTAACTTCCCGTAGGTTGTCTGGGCTTCCTGCAATGCGTAATCTATATCCGCTCTAAAAGTCGAAAGTGGAATTCTACCATCCTTATAAGATTCTGAACGTGCCATTTCAGCCCCGTTCAAACGACCAGAAATCTGAATCTTGATGCCTTCAGCATTCATTCTCATAGCGGCCGCAATAGCCATTTTTATAGCTCTCCTAAATGAAATTCTACTTTCAATTTGACGTGCTACACTTGCAGCTACCAAATTAGCGTCAAGCTCAGGTCTTTTTATTTCATAAATATTGATTTGAACCTCTTTACCTGTAATTTTCTTAAGTTCCTCCTTAAGCTTATCAACTTCTTGTCCACCCTTACCAATAATGATACCGGGTCTTGCAGTAGTAACGGTTACCGTAATCAATTTTAACGTACGCTCAATAATCACCCTAGATACACTGGCCTTGGATAACCTAGCATGGATATACTTTCTGATTTTGCTATCTTCAGCTAATTTATCACCATAATCATTTCCGCCATACCAGTTTGATTCCCATCCTCTGATGATTCCCAGACGGTTTCCTATTGGATTTGTTTTCTGTCCCATTCTAGCTTTGTGTATTATTGTTAGAGCCCAAAACCAAGGTTACATGGTTAGAACGCTTTCTTATTCTATGTGCCCTCCCCTGTGGAGCTGGTCTTAACCTCTTAAGCATTGTACCGCTGTCAACTCTTATTTCTGATATGACCAAATCGGCTTCCTCCAAGTTACCTTCTTCATTTTTCGCTTGCCAATTGGCCAGTGCAGAAAGCAACAGTTTTTCTAATTTTCTTGAAGCTTCCTTTGAATTGAACCTTAGGATAGCCAAAGCTTTTTCAACTTTCTGACCCCTAATCAAATCAGCCACTAATCTCATTTTTCTTGGAGAGGTAGGACAGTTGTTCAGTTTTGCGAAAGCTACTTTTTGCTTTTCAGCCTTAATTCTTTCGGCCATCTGTTTTTTACGAACTCCCATAGCTTACTTTTTACCTTTATTTTTTGCACCAGCATGACCTCTAAAAGATCTTGTCGGTGAAAATTCTCCTAATTTATGCCCTACCATGTTCTCCGTTACGAAAACTGGTACAAATTGTCTTCCGTTGTGCACAGCAATTGTCATTCCCACAAAATCAGGAGTAATCATTGATGCTCTGGACCAAGTCTTTATTACGGACTTTTTTCCGGAAGAAGCGCTTTGTTGAATCTTCTTTTCTAAACTATAGTGAACGTAAGGTCCTTTTTTTAGTGAACGTGCCATTTCTTTCTTCTTTTTTTATTTCTTTCTACGTTCTATAATATACTTGTTGGTACTCTTCGTCTTAGTACGAGTTCTAAAACCTTTTGCAGGTATTCCGTTCCTTGATCTTGGGTGACCACCTGAAGCCCTACCTTCACCACCACCCATTGGGTGATCTACAGGGTTCATGGCTACTGGTCTAGTTCTTGGTCTTCTACCCAACCATCTACTTCTACCCGCTTTTCCAGACACCAATAACTGATGGTCTGAATTTGAAATGGCCCCAATTGTTGCCATACAGGTAGATAATATAAGTCTAGTCTCCCCAGAAGGCATCTTTACGGTTACAAACTTACCGTCCTTAGCCATCAACTGGGCAAAAGTCCCGGCACTTCTCGCCATAACCGCACCCTGACCTGGACGCAACTCTATACAAGAAATTATCGTTCCTAATGGAATCTCGCTCAAAGGCAAGGCATTTCCAATCTCCGGAGCGGCGTTAGCACCCGAAGTGACTTGCTGATCAACCTGCAAACCATTTTGAGCTATCACATATCTCTTCTCCCCATCCGCATACTCCAACAACGCAATAAATGCAGTTCTGTTAGGATCATATTGAATCGACTTTACGGTAGCGGCAACATCTTGCTTATCCCTTTTAAAATCAATAACACGATACCTTCTCTTATGACCTCCACCTTTTTGGCGAATCGTCATTTTTCCTTGACTGTTTCTACCTCCGGACTTTTTTAACGGAGCGAGTAAGCTCTTCTCCGGCTTATCAGTAGTAATGGCGTCAAATCCATTGACTACTCTAAAACGCTGTCCAGGAGTGATTGGTTTTAATTTTCTAACTGACATTCTTTGTCTTTATAGATTACTGTAAAAATCAATTATATCACCTTCAACCACATCAACGATTGCTTTTTTGATAGCGTTCGTTTTACCATGTTGAACTCCAGTTTTCGTATATCTGGATTTTCTTGTAGGTCCATAATTCATTGTACGCACTTTTTTTACCGAAACACCATAAGCAGCTTCAACCGCATCCTTAATCTGAATTTTGTTCGCCTTAGGGTCTACTATGAAACCATAACGGTTATTCAGCTCGCTATCAGCGGTCATCTTTTCCGTTATAATTGGCTTTATTAACACACTCATGGTTTTACTTATTATTTAAGTTCGATTCTATTCCTTCTAGAGAGCCTTCCAACAATACTACACTATTTGCGTTTAATATTTTGTAAGTACTTAATTCTGAGTTAGTTATAACCTCTGAACCCTTGAAATTACGCGAAGACAAATATACGCCTTTATTTGAATCGCCCAACACAATTAAAGATTTTTTGTTTTCTAAGCCCAAGGACTTCAAAACCTGTACAAAATCCCTTGTTTTTGGAGCATCAAAATCAAAGTCTTCAATTACTAAAATTGCCTTCTCTTTTGACTTTAAACTTAAGGCGGACTTTCTAGCCAAACGCTTTAAGTTTTTGTTCAATTTTTGGGTATAATCCTTAGGTCTAGGTCCAAAAATTCGTCCACCACCTCTAAAGATTGGAGATTTAATACTACCAGCTCTGGCAGTACCCGTACCTTTCTGTTTTTTTATCTTTCTGGTACTTCCCGCAATTTCTGCTCTTTCCTTTGCCTTATGCGTGCCCTGCCTTTGGTGTGCTAAGTATTGCTTAACGTCCAAATAAACTGCGTGATTGTTTGGCTCTATACCAAAAACATCGTCAGAAAGGTCTGCCTTTCTACCCGTGTCTTTTCCTTTAATATCTAAAACTGATACTTTCATTACATCCACCTTTGTATAGTTACATAAGCATTCTTATGGCCCGGTACGCATCCTTTTACTACTAAAAGGTTCTTTTCCGGAACTACCTTTAAAACTTTAAGGTTTTGAACGGTTACCCGATCACCACCCATTCTACCTGCCATCTTCATTCCCTTAAAAACTCTTGCTGGATAAGAAGCGGCTCCAATGGAACCTGGCGCCCTAAGTCTGTTATGTTGACCGTGGGTAGATTGTCCAACCCCGGCAAAACCATGGCGTTTAACAACCCCTTGAAAACCCTTTCCTTTAGAAGTACCAATCACATCAACGAATTCGCCTTCCACGAATACATCGACACCCACTGTGTCTCCCAATTTAAACTCACCTTCAAAACCTTGGAACTCAACGACTTTTTTCTTGGGAGAAGCGCCTGCTTTTTTAAAATGACCCAACTCGGCCTTATTTGCACGCTTTTCTGCCTTGTCATCGAAACCAAGTTGAAGGGCATTGTACCCGTCTACCTCTTCGGTTCTGACTTGGGTAACTACGCATGGACCTGCTTCAATGACGGTACAGGGAATATTCTTCCCGTTCTCGTCAAAAATGCTGGTCATACCTACTTTCTTTCCTATTAACCCAGACATACTTATTATTTATATTAATTACTGTTCAAAAAAATAGGGTCAAAAATATTTCAACCCTGAAATTATTTTTTTCCGTTTTTCCCTTGCTCGCGGCTCAGGACATGTTACTTCGGCTACGCTCGGTAACCAAGGTTCTACTTAGACCTTAATCTCAACCTCTACACCACTAGGTAGTTCCAATTTCATTAGCGCATCAATGGTCTTAGACGAAGAACTATAGATATCCAACAGTCTCTTATAAGAACTTAGTTGAAATTGTTCCCTAGACTTTTTATTGACGTGCGGAGAACGCAATACCGTAAAAATCTTCTTATGAGTTGGTAAAGGAATGGGTCCAGTTACAACAGCTCCCGTGGTCTTTACCGTTTTTACGATTTTCTCTGCGGACTTATCTACAAGATTATGATCGTAGGATTTTAGTTTTATTCTGATTTTCTGACTCATTACCTTAAATTAAGCTGTTGTTATTCCTTTTGCCTTCTTAATAACCTCTTCGGATATGTTTGAGGGTGTTTGAGCATAGTGTGAAAACTCCATAGTAGAAGTTGCCCTACCGGAAGAAAGTGTTCTCAACGAAGTAACATATCCGAACATTTCAGATAAAGGTACTTCCCCTTTAATAACTTTTGCGCCGGCCCTATCGCTCATATTACTAATTGTACCTCTTCTACGGTTCAAATCACCAACGATATCACCCATATTTTCCTCTGGGGTAATTACTTCGATTTTCATTATTGGCTCCATAATTACAGCACCCGCAGCTTTACCCGCAGCTTTATAACCCATCTTGGCAGCCAATTCAAACGAAAGTGCATCGGAATCTACAGGGTGGAAAGATCCGTCTTTCAATACCACTTTCATGGTATCCATTTCAAATCCAGCCAAAGGTCCGTTCTGCATAGCAGCAGTAAAACCTTTTTCAACGGAAGGAATGAACTCCTTCGGAATACGCCCTCCTTTAATCTCGTCTACAAATTGCAATCCATCACCTTCAAAATCGTCATCAGCAGGACTCATTTCAAAAACGATATCGCCAAATTTACCACGACCACCAGATTGCTTTTTATAAGTTTCCCTGTGCGCAGCCATTTTTGTTAATGCCTCTTTATATTCAACCTGAGGTTCACCTTGATTTACCTCTACTTTAAATTCCCTTCTTAGACGATCTACGATAATATCCAAGTGAAGCTCTCCCATTCCAGAAATTATAGTTTGTCCGGATGCTTCATCTGTTTTTACTTGGAACGTTGG
The DNA here is from genome assembly GCF_027474845.2 of Maribacter aestuarii. Classification (NCBI taxonomy): domain Bacteria; kingdom Pseudomonadati; phylum Bacteroidota; class Flavobacteriia; order Flavobacteriales; family Flavobacteriaceae; genus Maribacter; species Maribacter aestuarii. Next base: position 2,613,151 of record NZ_CP107031.2, on the reverse strand, counting down.
GTCTTCCTCAGCCAATTTGGCTAAAGCCATACCTAATTTATCAACATCAACCTTTGTCTTAGGCTCAACAGCAATACCAATTACAGGTTCTGGGAAGTTCATACTTTCCAGTACAATCGGATGCTTCTCATCGGACATCGTATCCCCAGTCTTTATGTCCTTGAAACCAACGGCCGCTCCAATATCTCCTGCTTCGATAAAATCGATAGCATTTTGCTTATTGGAGTGCATTTGATAAATACGTGAAATACGTTCTTTTTTACCCGAACGATTATTCAATATATAGGAACCGGCATCTAATCGACCGGAATAAGTTCTAAAAAATGCCAATCGTCCAACAAAAGGATCAGTAGCAATTTTAAATGCTAAAGCAGCAAACGGCTCCTTTACATTTGGTTTTCTGCTTTCAACTTTGCCCGTATCAGGATTGGTACCTTCAATTGCCTCTTTATCAACAGGTGAAGGCAAATATCTACAAACAGCATCTAATAAAAATTGGACACCTTTATTCTTAAAGGAAGAACCACAAATCATAGGAATAATGGCCCTATCCATAACCGCAGCCCTTAAGGCAGCGTGTACTTCTTCCTCAGTAATGGAATCCTCATCCTCAAAGAACTTCTCCATCAGCTCCTCATCATACTCGGCCACAGCTTCAATTAGGGCAGCCCTATACTCCTTAACTTCAGCCTTCATATCCTCAGGAATGTCGATGACATCAAAGGTTGAACCGAAATTATCCTCGTGCCAGATGATTGCCCTGTTTTTGGCTAAATCCACAACCCCTTTGAAGTCAGATTCATCACCAATTGGTAATACAATAGGAACAGCATTAGAACCGAGCATTTCTTTTACCTGGTTACAAACCATTAAGAAATTCGAGCCTTGACGGTCCATTTTATTAACGAATCCAATCCTTGGAACCTTGTAATTATCAGCTAGCCTCCAGTTCGTTTCAGATTGTGGCTCAACACCATCAACTGCACTGAACAAAAAGACCAAACCATCCAAAACACGTAACGAACGGTTCACTTCAACCGTAAAATCTACGTGACCCGGTGTGTCTATAATGTTGAAATGATAGCTATTTGAATCTTCGGTAGGCTCACCGTCAACTCTTGGAAACACCCACTCGCAAGTAGTTGCCGCAGAAGTAATGGTAATACCACGCTCCTGTTCCTGCTCCATCCAGTCCATCGTAGCAGCACCATCGTGAACCTCACCAATTTTATGACTAACGCCCGTATAAAAAAGAATACGTTCTGTCGTCGTCGTTTTACCCGCATCAATATGCGCAGCAATACCTATATTTCTTGTTAATTTTAAATCTCTTGCCATTTCTGATTAAAATCTAAAGTGGGAAAATGCTTTATTCGCTTCGGCCATCTTGTGTGTATCCACCCTTTTCTTAACGGCGGCACCCTCTTCTTTGGAAGCTGCAAGAACTTCTGCAGCTAATTTTTGCGCCATTCCCTTTTCATTTCTCTTTCTAGCGTAACTGATGAGCCACTTCATAGCCGTAGATATTTTACGGTCCGGTCTAATCTGCATTGGAATCTGGAAGGTTGCCCCACCTACTCTTCTACTTCTCACCTCAACGTGCGGCATAACATTGGATAATGCATCCTTCCACAACTCTAAAGCTGTTTTCTCTTCATCGGTCTTTTTAGCATCCACGATATCGATTGCCTCATAAAATACGCTAAATGCCACCGATTTCTTACCGTCCCACATCATCATATTCACAAATCTTGTCACCAATTGATCGTTAAATCTTGGATCTGGTAACAGTGGTCTTTTCTTTGCCTGTCTTTTTCTCATTACTCTTCTTTAAAAAGTGTTATTACTTCTTAGGGCGTTTTGCTCCGTATTTAGATCTACGCTGCGTTCTGCCGGCCACACCTGCTGTGTCCAATGCACCACGAACAATATGGTATCTAACTCCTGGCAAATCCTTAACCCGTCCTCCTCTTACTAATACTATCGAGTGCTCTTGTAAATTGTGCCCCTCACCGGGTATGTATGCGTTTACTTCCTTACCGTTAGTCAACCTTACCCTAGCCACTTTTCTCATGGCAGAATTGGGTTTCTTTGGCGTAGTAGTGTAAACACGAGTACAAACACCTCTTCTTTGAGGGCACGAATCCAAAGCAGCCGATTTACTCTTCTTAGTAATCGTTTCTCTTCCTTTTCGTACTAATTGTGATATTGTTGGCATACTACTATATAAATATGTATAAAATTACCCTCTGTTTAAGGGTCGGCAAATGTAGTGATATTTCATAATAATTCAAACCCTACCCAATTTATTTTTAAAGTTTTTTTGAATAGCTGTAGGAGGACAAGAAAATACTAATGCTTCGGGCCGAATTTAATAAGCGTAAAACCCCAATTATATAAGTTCATTTCATTTAATACAATATTCATTCTTTCTCTAATCTTTTATATTGTAGAATTATCAATTTCTCAAAATCCCTATTGTTATATTATTCACTTCTAAATGCGGGGCATGTTTAATTTCTAACTCCCCATATAAACCTGCGTTCTTAAAGTTTTATTAAAATTAGTTTGGATTATTAACACATTATTGTGATTTTTGCGCTTAGCTAATTCAAATAATTTAAAAAATGAGAACAAAACGAAATGGATTGTTGACGCTATTATTGGCGTTTATTGTGCATCTATCCTTTGCACAAGAGAAGACAGTTTCCGGAACGGTCACTGACCAGGATGGGCTGCCTTTGCCCGGGGTAAACATTGTTGTTGAAGGAACAACGACTGGTACCCAAACCGACTTTGATGGTAACTACTCCATTACAGCGTCCCAAGGGCAAACTTTGTTATTTACGTATATTGGTCAAAAACCTACAAGACAAACCGTAGGCGCTGGAAATACCATTAACGTTCAAATGACTGAAGATGCGCAGGCGCTTGAAGAGGTAGTTGTGACGGCTCAGGGTATCAAAAAGGAGAAGCAAGCCTTGGGTTATGCTGTTGCCGAGGTCGACAAGGAGGCACTGGAACAACGTGCGGAAGGTGATGTAGGTCGTATACTAACAGGAAAGGCTTCTGGTGTAAATATTACCGCTCAAAGTGGGCTTTCTGGTTCCGGTACTAGTATTGTTATCCGTGGTCTTAGTAGTTTTAGCGGAAGTAACCAACCCTTATTTATCGTTGACGGGGTTCCCTTTGACAGTGGAACGAATAGTCAGGGAAGCATTGCGGCAAACCAAGCAGAGGGAGATGTTGCGGGCAGAGACGATTTCGTTAATGGAAATAGCGGATCTAGTAGATTCTTGGATTTAGATCCCAACAATATTGAAAGCGTTAACGTATTAAAAGGTTTGGCTGCTGCCACTTTATATGGTACAGCGGGTCGTAATGGGGTAATCCTAATCACTACAAAAAATGGTGCTGCTGGCGCAGGCGGTGTTAAGAAAAATGAAATTACGGTAAGTAGTTCCTTATTTTTCAACGAAATTGCATCACTACCAGATTATCAAGATCAGTATGGTAACGGTTTCGATCAAGCATTTGGCTGGTTCTTCAGTAACTGGGGGCCAAGTTTTGATCGCGAGGGGATTTCTGGATGGGGTAACCAATCTGCTATTGACGACCAAGGTACTTTGGCACATCCTTATTCAACATCTACATCAGCGATTCAGGCAGCTTTTCCAGAGTTTCAGGGAGCACGCTATGATTGGAGACCTTATGATAGCGTTGAAAAATTCTTTAGAACAGGTGTCGTGAAAAGCAATTCTGTCAACTTTAACGGAGGATCGGATGATGGTAAAGTAAGTTACAACGCTAACTTTGGACATCTAAATGATGAGGGTTTTACTCCCGGCAACGAACTTAATCGGTATACCTTAGGCCTGGGCGGCAGAGCAGTTCTTTCCAACAAATTTACGGTTTCCGGAACTATGAATTACTCGAATACCGATTTCGTTTCTCCGCCCGTAGCAGCAAGTACAGGGAACAGTGTTTTTGGCACAGGTTCTTCTATATTTGCTAATTTATTTTATACACCAAGGAGTATAGACATTCAAGGATTGCCTTTTGAAAGTCCTATTGATGGATCCAGTGTCTATTACAGACAAAACAATAGTATTCAACATCCGTTATGGACCGTTAAAAATGCACAAAATAGACAGGTCACAAATAGGGTATTCGGAAATGCAGCGTTGGTATATGACATCAACGATAATTTGAGTCTAACCTATCGTTTTGGTTTGGATGTTTATTCAGAAAATAACACGAATTCGCAAAATAAAGGTGGAGTTGGTGGAAGTGTTGCCACACAAAGTGGTATCCTTCAGACATGGAACAACACTAATACGATATTGGACCATAACTTGATACTCACAGGACAGTACGAGCTATCCGAGAAAATCGGTTTCAGTTTTAATGCAGGAGCAACTACAAGGAGAGAAGTTTTAGACCAAAACGGAGTGGCTAGTTCTGGCCAACAAGTATTTGGTGTTTTGCGTCATTTTAACTTTGCGCTACAGGATGAAATTCAATTCTTTCAAGAAAGAAATATTGCAGGTCTTTACGGACAGTTGGATTTTGACTATGACCGTATGATCTACTTAACGCTTTCTGGTCGTAATGATTATGTTTCAAACTTATCTACTGAAAACAATTCAATTTTCTACCCTAGTGCAAGTTTATCAGTAATACCCACAAAATTAATTCCGGGATTACAGAGTCAAGGAGGCATCAATTATTTAAAGCTTAGAGCTGGTTACGGTACATCTGCAAACTTTCCAATAGGTTATCCTGTAGCTGCCACTTTGATTCTTGACACTCAAGATTTCCAAGATGATTCAGGTAATGACGTTGTTAGTAATGTAAGTGCAAATAGGCTGGGTAACCCCAACTTACAGCCAGAATTGTTATCCGAGATTGAAGTGGGTATGGAATCTAGATTCTTTGGAAATAGACTCTCACTGGACTTTTCGTATTTCACTAGAACTACAACAGATTTAATAATTGACCGTCCATTAGATCCTTCCACAGGGTTCACAACTACACAAACCAACATTGGTGAAATTAAATCTGACGGTATTGAAGCCGACGCGACGTTAACCATATTCCGTGCCGAAGAGGCAGGTGGTTTAGACTGGAGCTTAAGTGCCAACTGGACTACCAACGATTCTGAGGTAACCGATTTAGGTTTGGATACCGACATCGTAGTTTACTCTGGATTTAGCAACCTGGGTAATGCAGCCATTGTGGGCGAGCAACTTGGAGTTATTGTAGGAAGTAGAATTGGTAGAAATGATAATGGAGAGTTTTTAGTTAATGCAGCTGGTGATTATGTAGAAGAAGAGGGAACTTTTGTAATCGGTAATCCAAATCCAGACTGGCAGTTGAATGTGGGCAATTCATTTAGTTTCAAGAATTTTAATTTTAATTTCTTGGTTAATTATACCCACGGAGGAGATATTTATAGTAGAACTGCTTCAACTTTATTGGGAAGGGGTCTTACTACGGATGTTTTGGATAGGGAAAATACGTTTATCCTTCCAGGTGTTCTGGAAGATGGTTCTCCAAATACCAGACAAATTAACAACTCTACGTTCTACTTTAACAATATTTTATTTGGACCGGATGAGTTAGGGATTTTCGATGCTTCTGTAATTCGTTTACAAGAAATTTCTGTTGGATACTCTATGCCATCAAAATGGTTAGATAGAACGCCGTTCGGCTCGTTAAGCTTTACGCTTTCTGGTTTTAACCTATGGTATGAAGCTGTTAATATGCCGGATGGCACCAACTTTGATCCAAACGTTGCGGGTGTTGGTGTAGGTAACGGTAGAGGATTCGATTACCTTAACGGACCTAGTTCTAGGAGGTACGGTTTGAGTGTTAAAGCATCATTTTAATAAAAAATATTATGACAATGAAAAAAATAATTAAATACGTGACTGCATTCTTCGTAGCAAGTGTGATATTAAACTCTTGTGAATCGGCAGAACTGGATTTGAATGCAGATCCAAATGCACTAACGCCTAGTCAGGCAAATCCAGACTTTTACCTAAATGCAGCACAAGAGCAATTCGCTAGAGCGGTGCATGTTCTGGCAGAAGTTGGCGCCGAAGTTACTCGAATTGAAAATATGGCGTCCCGAGATTATCAAAATGCTTATTCTCCGTCTTTCTTTGATTTGACGTGGGAAAGATCTTATCAAGAAGCTATCAAAAACCTTAGGGATATGAACGTTCTTGCTGAGGAAGCTGGTTTAAGATACCATATTGGCATGGGTCAGGTAATAGAGGCATATACAATTACCATGTTGGTAGATTATTTTGGTGAAGTACCCTATTCGGAAGCTATTTCCGCTCCGGATATATTAAATCCTAATATTGATGCTGGTGGTGATATTTACGACAGTACTTTGGGCCTATTAGATCAGGCTATTGCTAATTTTAATGCCACTTCTACTGCTTTACCTGAAAATGATTTCTTTTATGACGGTGATGCCAGTCTTTGGATTAAAGCGGCGAATACTCTAAAAATGAGATTATATCGCAATACAGGGAATGCTTCGGCCTTTAACAGTATCGTGAGTAGTGGTAACTTTATTCAGAGTACTGACGAAGATTTCCAATTTACTTGGGGATCCAACGCTGTGCAGCCAGATACCCGTCATCCAGATTATGCACAAGGATACACAGATCAAGGTGGTGGCGATTACCAATCCATTTGGTTAATGGATTTGATGCTGACATCAAATGACCCTAGAATACGCTATTTCTTCTACAGGCAAAGTAACGCCACCCCAGGCGCCCCTGGTGTAGCACCTAATGAAGAGACATTAGCTTGTTCTTTGACAACTCCTCCACAACAGTACGTAGATGGGAATTATGCCTACTGTTCTTTACCGAACGGGTATTGGGGCAGAAACCATGGCAACGACGAAGGTATACCGCCAGATGGTCTATTACGAACTGCGGCTGGTGTTTATCCTATAGCTGGTAAATTTGATGATAGTTCCTTCTCAGAAATCTCATTAGGTGCCGGTGGTGGTGGTGCTGGAATAACGCCAATGCTACTAGCTTCAACAGTAGATTTTTGGAGAGCCGAGTTCTTACTTGGAAGTGATCCGGTTGCTGCCAAGCCGTTCATAATTTCGGGCATACAAAAGTCTATTGCCAAAGTTGCGAGCTTTGGATCTGTGGATCCGGGTGCAGACCTTTCGGAGGCGCCAACTGCGGGTGATATCACCCAATTTATCCTGGACATCGGCACGGCTTATGACGATGCCGAGGGGACGGACAAGTGGAACATCATGGCGGAGCAATTCTTTATCGCTTTAAAAGGTAACGGACATGATGCATATAATTTCTACAGAAGAACAGGATATCCGGACGACCTTGAGCCAAGTTTAGAACCAAACCCAGGAGCATTCATAAGGTCTTTCTTTTATCCGGCAAATGCTTCCAGTAACAATCAATTTATTGTGCAAAAATCCGGTGTAACAGATCAGGTATTCTGGGATACAAATCCAGCTTCCCCTGCTTTTCCACCAGCTAACTAAAATAAAAATTGAGACAATGAAAAAACTAAAATTACATATATACGCTATAGCTTGTCTTACACTTGTCATTTCATGTGATAGTGATGATAAGGTATTAGACGAAGTACTGGAGACTTATACATCAGGAGCAGTCTTAAGAACACTAGATTCTTCAGGCTCTTTTGATATGTTTAGGACAGATAGAACCTTTGCGGTGACGGTTGAAGAACAGGATGATCAAAACGGTGAGTTAATAGATAGGGTGGACATCACGGTAGATTTCGTAGATAACAACAAAGAGGGAGCAACAGGTGATGACACTAATTTAGGAGTGCCTTTTGCTACGCTGACAGCATCAGATTTTACCATTGGTGAAAGAGGATTACCTACGGCTGATTTCTCCTATACGATGGCAGAGGCTCTTACAGCATTGGGCATCGATTTAACCGAGGTTTTACCGGGAGATAGAATAGCCATTAATTTAGAGTTGTTCTTTACTGATGGAAGGTCCTTCAAAGCTTCAGATGCGGCAGTTACAGTAACCGGTGGTTCATTTTTTAGCTCACCATTTGCCTATGCTCTTACAATCTCTGATGGTATAACTTTTGGCAAAAAAGGCGTTTTTCCGAAAGAAGTAAATACCGTTCCCGGAGAAATACTCAACGATTACTCGGTCAATATCAGCATAGATGATAGAGAAGGTGGTGATTTGCTAGAAACTCTAAATATTTATAGAACTTTTAGGGATTTAACCATTGGTGAAGACGGAACAAACTTATCACAGCCAGAAGCGCTAATCGCTACGTTTGAAATTGCCTCATTGACTTTGGAAGTTGATCCAGATGATGAAGATGATTCAGGGACAAGAACGTTGAGCTATGTTATTCCGTCTACTCCTGGTGATGTACTTAGCACAGGTATTACCCTTGACCAATTAGCACTAGGGGATGACTTTTCAATACGTTATGAAATTATAACAGCTGATGGCCGTATCGTTACAACAGATGAGGGAGGGACGGAATATTTTGATGTTATACCAACAACGGAGTGTGTTCAATTAAACCTTGATACACCGGTGCCTGGAGAATATACCATCGAATTCGAAGATAGTTTTGGAGATGGATGGGATGGTGCTTTCATCTCAGTTGATATAGATGGTAGCTCTACTGATTACACTTTAGAAAGCGGATCTAGCGGAACAACTAGTTTCACGGTTCCCGAAGGAGCCGGTTCGTTAATACTAACCTATGTAGATGGTAGTTTTGAGGAAGAACATTCTTATACCATAGTAGATCCAAACGGTCTAGATGCCTTTGCGGATGGTCCTAATCCGAACGTTGGTGTTATACCAATAAAAGTTTGTCAACCAGAGGACTAACCCTAATTATAGCATTATTAAAAGACCGCCTTTTGGCGGTCTTTTTTATTCCCAAAATTTACTATTTCCAAAAAAGTATATTTATAGTCATTCCTTTTTTTTATAATTTTAAACTTTGCTTGTTAACAACTGTAAAAGACTCGATTCCATCTTAAAATAACCGCTTTAATGAAAAATCTCGCTTATTATTTAATAATACTTCTATTTGTTCCAAGTTTTTTAATATCACAAAATCTCAGTACTGCTCCTACTACAGAGGCGGGAATGTTTGGAGCCGCTCAAGGCGGTAGCCCCCAGTTGAATTTAGTTATGATGGAAATTAGATCTAATCCAAACTCCACTAAATTTCTTGGTGAGACCATAGGTACGCCCTATGCAACCGATAAATTCATAAAAAGTAAGCTCTTCTACGGGGAGGAAGCACAAGGTGATTTTTTCGTAAGATATAACGCTCTTAATAGTAATATCCAAATAAAAAAAACCAACGAACCTGATGAAGAGCCAAAAAATCTGTATGCAGACAAAAATGTACGTATTAAGTATTTGAATAAAGAATTACGATTTACTACCTACATCAATAAAAAAGATGAAACCAAAAACGGTTATCTGTCGAAAATCGTGGATGGTGATAAATATAAACTATACCATAGGCTAGCCGTAAAATATTCGGAAGGGAAAGCAGCCGCTAATTCAATGGTTGCTGATATTCCCAGCAGATTTGCCCATTTTGAAGAATATTATTATCAAAAAGTAGGGGTTGATAGAATCGATTATTTATCCTCAAAAAAGAGTGCCATTTTAAGGCTCGTTGATGACAAAATGAAAAGGGAGAGATTAAAATTACATCTAAAAGAGGAAAATTTCGACTTGAACAGAGAAGATGATTTAATTACAATTTTCAAATATATGAATACGCTTTGATTTTATATTGATATTATTCTGCAATTAAAAAATACAAGAACCTATGAAAACATTATTTCATACGTTGGTGATCATGCTTGGTATTTCTTCATTAAGTGGACAGGTTTTAAATACTAGTAATGAACAAGTACAAGTCGCATTGAGCAACGCACAAGTGGAAGGTAGTCCATTAGCTAACTTTTTTCAAAAAAGAACCCCAATGATGGATATTCTCAATGCTCTGGTAAAGGATGACGACGGCATCGTACGCCATTATGTTGGGGCGGAAGTTGGTTCAGCTTATGCAAACGATGATTTTCAACCCGGTCAAGTATTTTATAACGATGAGAAACTTGGGGACGTCCATTATCGTCTAAATGCCTATAACGACGAGATTGAGTTAAAAAAAACAGCCCTGGACGAAGAGAAGCCCTTGGCCCTTATCAAAAATGAAGAGGTTAAAATGGTAACGGAGAACGGTGAAATAGTATTTAGAACCTTTTTAGACGATAAAAATAAATCGAACGAGGGCTATCTATACGTATTGGATGAGGGAGAAAAGTATATTTTGTATAAAAGGCTCTATAAGAAATTCAGCGAACCAAAACCCGCTGCAAACTCCATGGTAAGTCCAATTCCGAGTAGATTTACGGACTATGTAGCCTACTACTATCAAGAAAAGGAGGGAAACCAAATTGTTGAAATTCCTCTAAAGACGAACAAATTTCTAAAAGAATTCTACGTAGATAATTCCAAAGTATTAAAAGAATTCATGAAAAGCAATGATTTGGATTTGGAGAACGAAACAGACTTGGTAAAGATTCTCCAATTTATAGCTGATTAATAAGTCTTTTATATAATTTCCCTCAGGCGATTTTTAGAATTTGTCATTTGTTTACGTAGGAATTTGACATTCAGCGTATTATCCATTATTTTTTCTTATCTTCAAGAAGAATTAAATAATCGCTAAAATATAAGCTATGAAAAACAACTTATTACTAGGATGCTTACTGCTTTCCTTAACCGGGGGTATTACTTTTGCCCAAGTTTCACAAAGTACAAGTGATATTGCATCACAAGCAACCACCTGTGGTGACATGCAAGCTCTTTTTACCAATTCGGGCCAATCTATGCATAACCTATTATATTCAAATTTAGATGTTACTGCTAGTGCTCAAAGTATAGCTGCCCAAAATATAAAAGGTTCTCCATTTCTGGTCGATAATTTTGAAAAAAGCACTATTTACGTTAACGACCAATTACTAGGTTCCTTTTATTCGCGGTACAATGCCTTTAATCAAGAAATAGAAATTAAAAAGACCGATTTGGCAGAAGAGCAATACAAAGCGCTCAGAAAAGATGAAAATATTAAGGTTGTTTTTAATGATAAAGTAATTGAATATTCCTCATTTGTAGATGAGAAAGGTAAGGTGACACAAGATTATTTAGTTTCAGTGCTATCGGGTCCTAACTATAATCTCTATCAACGTTACATGATAAATTTCGTTGAGGGCAAGCCCGCTGAAAACTCTATGGTAAGTGATATTCCGTCCCGTTTTACCAATGCTACTGAATATTACCTTAAAGATTCAAACTCCAATTTAGTTAGTTATGTTCCTTCAAAAAAATCTGAAATTTTGGAGCTCTTTGATACAAACGAGAGAATACAGATTGCTGCACTAATAAAAAAGAAGCGATTAAATCTTAAAAAAGAGTCTTCGCTATTAGAAATCATGAATTTTGCAAATTCTATAAGTTCCGACTACGCTTCAAAGGAAAATAAATAGATACGTTTACCTATTAAAATTGTAAACCGCTCGGTAACTACCGAGCGGTTTTTGTTTACTTTTGTTTCATGCAAACAACCACCCAGATTTACGGTATAAGGGCCATCATAGAAGCTGTTAATTCCAACGAGGAAATTGATAAAGTCTTTGTGCAAAAAGGCCTTAAGGGTGATTTGATACGGGATTTGGAAAATCTATTAAGAAAAAAAGAGATTACAATTTCTTACGTACCCGTAGAAAAACTGAATCGCTTAACCAAGAATAACCATCAAGGTGCCGTAGCCAACATCTCCCCTATTTCCTTTCATACTTTGGAGGAGTTGGTGGAAAAGTCTCAAAATAAAGAAACGCCAGCACTGTTTTTGCTTTTGGACCAGCTATCGGATGTCCGCAATTTTGGAGCCATCATACGAACTGCGGAATGTTCTGGCGTGGACGGCATTATCATTCAGAAAAAGGGAGCAGCACCTGTTACCGCAGATACGATTAAAACCTCAGCCGGTGCCGCATTTAAAGTTCCAATTGCAAAAGTAGAACACCTTAAGGATGCTGTGTTTTATCTACAGGCGTCAGGCATACAAATTATATCAGCTACTGAAAAAACCAAGACATCGGTTTATGATATCGAGTTCACAAAACCAACGGCCATAGTCATGGGGTCCGAAGACAGAGGGATTACCCCATCAATCTTAAAAGTTTCCGACCATTCTGCTAAAATACCCCTACTTGGAGAGATAGGTTCCTTAAACGTCTCGGTAGCCTGTGCAGTTTTTTTATATGAATCCGTAAGACAACGCATGAAGGTTTAATTTATTTGTTCAACCCTCCCCCGATTCTTTTTTGTACTCATAGTTAATTTTGATGGTGTCATTCTCTTCAATCTCCTCATTAGGAGCAGTTTCGATGAAATTACCGTCAGCATCAAAATGCCTTAGAAAAGGATCTTCCTCTTCATCATAATCCTCTCTCTCCCAATCGAAACCTTTAGACGTAGGAACTCTAACGTTTAAACCAAGGGCTAATATAAATCCGGTAATAAAGCCTCCCAAGTGTCCTTCCCACGATATTCCTTCCTTAACTGGAAAAATATACCACAATAGACTTCCGTAGATGAAAACAACGACCAACGATAGAGCAATAAGTCTATAGTATTTAGTAAATACGCCCTTAAAAAAAACGAAACTGGCCAGAACATAAATAAGACCACTTGCACCTATATGATAAGAACTTCTCCCTATTCCCCAGGTTATTAGGCCTGACAATAGCACCCCAATCAAAAGTACTTTCCAAGCGTTACTCTTATAAAAATAGAAAAGAGCAGAGAGCAAAACTGCAATCGGAATGGTATTATTATATAGATGTTTCAGTGAACCATGAATAAAAGGACTTAGTACAATCCCTTTTAGTCCTGATAAAGTTCTTGGATAAATACCAAAAGAGTTCAAATTTATGTTGTTCAATAATTCCAACCAATAGACCCCCCAAATCATGAGAACGGCTCCTAGTGGAACAATCAATACCAGATTAGAAAATTTAAAATTTGAATTTTCCCGCATTGTATTAAAATTAAGAGGAATTAATCAATTTCTTCGCCAAATTCCAAAATCGGGCAAATTGTCACCCTTACAAATACAAACAAAAAACAAGAATTGATATTGCACCAATATAAATAGCACTTCAAGAACTTTATTCTATTTTTATAGCATGAACGAACCTTTAGCTGAAAGAATTCGCCCTAAGACTTTGGAAGACTACATCAGTCAAAACCATCTAGTGGGAGAAAAAGGTTCTTTGACCAATCAGATAAAGAAAGGAATAATTCCTTCCCTTATCCTCTGGGGACCTCCAGGAACGGGCAAAACGACGCTAGCAAACATTATTGCCGAAGAAAGCAAACGTCCTTTCTACGTACTAAGCGCCATTAATAGTGGGGTAAAAGATATACGAGAGGTAATTGAAAAGGCTAAACAGGCCGGAGGGCTTTTTACTTCTAAAAATCCAATTTTATTTATAGACGAGATTCATCGTTTTAGCAAATCACAACAAGATTCCCTCTTGGCAGCGGTTGAAAAGGGTTGGGTAACCTTAATTGGTGCAACAACCGAAAATCCTAGCTTTGAAGTGATACCCGCCCTGTTATCTAGATGTCAGGTCTATGTACTCAATGCTTTTGGTAAAGAAGATTTGGAGAAATTGCTTAAACGTGCGATGCAGCAAGATGATTTTCTTAAATCCAAGAAAATTAAACTTAAGGAAACGGAAGCGTTGCTGCGGCTTTCCGGAGGTGATGGAAGAAAATTATTGAATATTTTCGAGTTGGTTGTAAATTCCGAAGACTCGGAAAAAATAACCATCACTGATGAGCTAGTACTGGAAAAAGCCCAAAAAAATATCGTGCTTTACGACAAGACGGGAGAACAACATTATGATATTATATCCGCATTTATAAAATCTATTCGCGGTAGTGACCCCAATGCGGCCGTCTACTGGCTGGCGCGTATGATAGAGGGTGGTGAGGACGTAAAATTTATTGCAAGGAGAATGCTCATTTCAGCTTCCGAGGACATAGGCCTTGCCAACCCAACGGCTCTAGTTATGGCAAATACTACTTTTCAAGCAGTAACTACAATTGGATATCCAGAGGCGAGAATACTATTGAGCCAGTGTGCCATCTATTTGGCAACATCCGCCAAAAGCAATGCTAGTTATATGGCCATCGGAAAGGCGCAACAAGCCGTTCAACAAACAGGCAATCTTTCCGTACCGCTTTCCCTAAGAAATGCCCCGACTAAACTTATGAAAGACCTAGGTTACGGGGACAATTATCAATACGCACACAACTACGAAAATAACTTTGTGGCAACTGAATTTTTACCCGATGAACTCTCAGGAACTACATTCTATGTCCCGGGCAAAAATCAAAGGGAAAATGCGTTGAGCGATTTTCTTAAAAAAAGATGGAAAGACAAATATGACTTTTAAAACTTAATTTTCAATTCTTTATGCACTAAGGTGTCCCCTTCATAATATTCAAAAATCCATTTCCCCTCTTTTTGATACACCATTCCATTATGATCATCCGATTGTGCCATATAGACATTATCCTTTGAACTCTTTAAAAGTCTCATTCTAATCTTTGGAGAACTATCTACCAGTTGATAACCATTTGGAAGTTCCTGGGCATACCAGACATCGTTTGGGTCAATCCTCTTTGGCGTGAGTTTTTTTATCCCGCTTTCTTCAACCTTCTCCAGAACTACAGGCTCCTTACTTTCGTACAGTTGATTTTCAGTAGTGGCCTGCTGCGTTACCATTGGATTAACGTTTTTTGGCTTTTTGTTGGCCGAGTCTTTAACGCTTACTTCTTTGGATGGAGAAGTTTTTTCGGTCTTTTTTAAATTGGGCGTCTTCTCCTCCAACTTCTTCACATCGTTCTTAAAACTAACGGTGATAGGTTTAGGATTCTCCGTTTTTCCAACATAGCTATAGTTTGCGCTATTAAATGAATTCATAGCCAAATTAATAGCCTCGTTATAGGATTGCTTATATTCCTTAATCCTACTTATACCCTGTTTTGTTTCATAAACCGAATCCCCATTACAATCTATCAAAGCAATAATTGTTTTTGTACTGAACATAGAGGAATCATCCTTTAAAGATGCCTCCAGTCCTAAGCACCTGTTTTGCCTAAGGTCTTCCGGCAGGTCGTCATCGTACACCGCCGTAAATCCTTTTTGAGTAAAGAGGTACTTAATCAAAGTGCTTGTCTGATGTTCGTTGGCGTTCCTGAACCCCTCAAACTTCTTGGGAACAATGATATATTTATAATCGTTCAAGTTTCCCTGGCCCCAGCCTAAGTAGGAAAAAAGTATAAAAAAGGATAATACTATTGTTTTCAAAATAATTGAATTTTAGGATTGTATAGAAAGAAATGAAAAAAGCGTGCCAAAAGCTAAAAGATAATGTAAATGGAGGCTTTAAGGTATTATTTCCTTCCCCAAGATATGATATTTAATCCTAATTGAAAAGAGGCATAATTAGTAGCAGCTATGTTCTGATAGGATAAAAGATTATCCGCCATTACATAAAAGTTAACCGGGCCCGCTTGAATATTCAACCCAAGGCCCAAATTCGTATAGCTGAACTTATCTGCGGTATAGTTGGCTTTGAGCGCCATATAGTTACCGAACCTTCTTAAATAAAAACCGGTCAATGCCAATTGCGGACCCCTAGGTCTATTAATGGCGTATAAATGCCCACCGACCGAATTTCTATATTTTACCCTAAGCCTATTTCTAGAACTTCCCGCTGTACAATCACAGTCTATCCCAGAACCATTTTCAATGGGTTTACCAAAATCATGGCGTAAAGACGCATTGAGTTTTGTAGGTCGAAATGTTATATAAGACTTATAAGAGGTTTCAAAAGGAACAATCTCTTCTACCTCATCTACCAAATCCTGCCAAAAATCCCTATTCAAGTTTGCGAAATCTTCCAGAACATCAATTTCAATGCCCTCCACGGTAGCACTTCCCTCCAGACTGTACGTGTAAACATCACTTGAATGGTAGATAAGGCCCAGGTCAAGTAAACTACCGGTAACGACAGTTCTATCGTTTAAATGATAAGAGAAACCCATATCGAAACCTAAACCTAAATCACCGCCAAAAAGCGCTCTCTTTGTAATAGTACCTCCTAAAGTTTCATCTCTTTCCGCATTTCTCAGCTCTCCAAAACCTGAACTTCTTAGTCTTAAATCTGCACTAATTGTAGTAGCCAACAGATTATTCTGTCCCTGAGTATTTACAAGATATCCGTTGTTCGTGGAAGAGTTGTAATCTGCAATCGAAGAATATATTTTGCCTCTTGCCCCAACCGTTAAATTTTCATCAATTTTCTTATTTATACCGAAATGAAAGACGTTGACCATGGACCCCCGAGATTTCAAATCGCCCAAATCAAATCTTCTATCCAGTTGGTCCGAATTTCCTTCAAATGCCAGGTAGGCATAATCTTGGGGCCAATAAGTAATATTATCCAGCTCCAAATAAGCTCCAAAGGAGTAAAAGATATTTGGATTTTCACTTCGGTAGCCTCCACTCAGGAGTTCTAAACTAACATTACCCATGAACTCATCACGTGTGGAAAGTCCGGCAACCATCCGTTCCCTTACCTTAACATTAATATCCAGACCGTCGTCGGCAAAAATATCGTTCACAGAAATTCCATTTGAACCTGCGTGGGCAGAAAGTCCTGATAGTACGGGAATACCTGCATACCATTGAAAATCAGTCTCCACACCAGGATTAATGATCAAGGATTGTGGAATTTCGGAAAAATCATAAAGCAACTGCTTATTTTGCCCTCGTAATAAAGCACAGCAGAAAAGCATTATAAAAAGACAGCCAGACGAAACTCTCATTTTAATCTGAGCCTAAATTTACCGGCGGACCTCAAAATGATAGCGGCGTCCGGTAGGTTCGAGGTACTACTGTTATCCCCTAGATTTCTTGCGCTAAGTCTAATATTAGAAGTATTTCTTAAAACATCCAAACTCTTACCAGTGGTACCATAGGCAACTTCCCGAATGAGTATTGCGGTAGGTGCTGGGCTCATCTGAAAAAATTCGATATCCAAAACATTATTGTCCTCGTCCAAAAATTCTATGGAAACCTCAATATCCTTGCTGGTCGTGTTCTCTAGCTCGTACGTAATAACACCATCCAAGACCCGATCAGCAAAGAATTTTTCTTCAAACGCATCAAAATTAAAATTCTGGGAAAAGAAACTTAGCCCCACCACCCTGTTGATGATACTTTCTTGGGCTTTTACGTAAAAAATACTTGTTTCGTAAGTGGGTGTAATCGTCAAATCATCATACTGACCAAAGTCCTGCTTGTCCGTGCATGAAGTGATAAACAAAAAAAGTAAAACGACTATCCTTAATCCTTTCATTACCGTTAACTAACACAGCTTAAAGAGCTGTATTAATTATAACTCTACAAATAACTTTTTATTTCCCAAAGATCCTGAATCATAGGACAATGCTGATGTTCTGGTTCGTTATGGGCATTGAAATGAATGGCATGAAGACCTACACCCATTGCCCCAAGGATATCGGCTTCAAGACTATCGCCAATCATAATGGACTTTTTAGGGGCAACATTGGCCTTTTCAAGTGCAAGTTCAAAAATTATCGGATTCGGCTTTTTGACTCCGGCCATTTCCGAATTAATCACTTCATCAAAAAATGAATAAATTCCTGAATTCTTCAGTTTCTTATCCTGTATTTCTTGAAATCCGTTAGTGATGATGTGGAGCCGATAGTTTAGCTTTAAATATTCCAAAACTTCTATAGTATTGGGAAACAAGTTGTTGTGCGAAGATAAATGATAGATATATTCTTCTGATAAACTAAAAATCATATCGTCGGAAACCTCATAACTCAAAGTATCAAAAACAGTCTTTAAACGCTGGTACCTTAAGTCTTCCTTCGATATCTTTTCTTCTCGGTACAATTTCCAGTAAACTAGATTAGCCGGCACATAAACATCAAGGAACTTAGCCAAATCGATATCTATTTTGTGCTCCACCAAAATCTTTTCGAAGGTAAGGGCGGAGTTTTTTTCAAAATCCCAAAGTGTATGATCTAAATCAAAAAAAACATCGGTAACGAACTCTTTATACATGATAATTGTTTAAAACAGCTTTATAAATCGTTTTCCATTCCAGCCGCTCCGAACTCCCCAGCAATTCATTGGAAAAAACGGTTCTGAAACCTCCATTCACATTTTTCACCTCGTCATAGACCAAGTTTAAGCGCAAAGAAACTTCTCCTTCACGTTTTAACGTGGATAGGGCATAATCATGTACGGCATACGGATGGACCTTAATGGGCTGCTGTATTTCCAATGGGATATCATAGAAGGCGAACGAAGTACAAGTACCAGCCCTAAAACCGATTTCATGGGAATAGCCCATGGTGTAATCATCCGTAAATTCGGCCGCCAGGAGTCTCCTGTAGGTATCTGGAACGTCAACCCTGTTGTACCGCATGCGGGAGGAAGTCACGGCCCTGTTGATAACACCTTCCAGATTATTTTTCTCTTTCTTTAACACCTCCTCATTATTAAAGGAAGTATAGGAAGCTGCCAGAGCCACCGTACTGTAATCCGCTATGTATTTGATGAGCGACTTAAAATTATTGTTGTTAATGGAGACGTTTTTATCGTATTTCGAATAATCAGCAAACTGAAAAAAGAAAATACTTTTTACGCCATATTCCCTGTGCCAGTTAATTAATTCCGAAAAATTATCATAGGGATCTTTTCTCAATTTCAGCCATACCGCAAGTCTTTCAATTACTCTTCTCAATTTAAGAGTGCCCAAGTCCAAAGCCAATCCTGATATTCCGCGTACTACTCCCCTATGGGAATAACAGTGTGAAGTCGTCACATCTAGAAGGGACACGTATTCGTAATTCCTTTTTCCTCCTTCTAGCTCTGGGAAACGTTCTTGGAGTTGAGCCAATAGCTTAAACGCCCAAATATCCACTACAGGTTTATGAAGAAAATTATTTTGGTAGGCCAAACTGTCCTTAGGTGAAAATCTTCCATGAATATCCTTGACGTGGGGGAGATACTCCTCATACCTGCTCAATAAATAAAAGCTGGCCGCAAAGACATCAAAGGGAACATTACTACGCTCATCCGTACCAAAAAAACACGGCGTATCATCCCAATCCATAACCGATATTGGAACATCGTTGATTCCCTGTTCGAACAAAAGATCATTACTTTTAACAAAGAACTCGTTCTGAAGCGGTTGTTTGGTATAAGTCATCTTGGGGCCGGAGTGCTTTATAAAATCCTCGACTTTTGTAGCGTAACCAATTTCAACACCCAGTGTCCTTTCAAATAATTGCTTCATGATATAACTGAAGCGAGGAGTAATCTTATGGGTATAAATTAATAACATTTACAATATCTTATCGTCGGCGAAACTAAAATAATTCTTTTGGGTAATGATCAGATGATCTAGAACCTTTATATCTAAAGCCTCTCCGCCTGCCTTAATTTTTTGAGTTATTTGCTTATCCGCATTGCTGGGCTTCAATGTCCCGGAAGGGTGATTATGGGCCAAAATTAACGCTATTGCTCCCAACTCCAGTGCCTGTCGCATAATAATCCTAACATCAACCAACGTTCCTGTTATTCCACCTTTGCTTAGTTGCGCCTTGTGCAGGACCTTATTGGAGTTGTTCAGGTATAAGATCCAAAACTCCTCATGCTCCAAATCACCCATAAGCGGTTGTAAAAGTTCATAAGCATCTCTACTACTACCAATGGCTTCAATTTTTACGGACTCCTCTCCTCTTCTCCTTCTTCCTATTTCCAATGCCGCGGCAATAGTTACCGCTTTCGCTTCGCCTATACCTTTAAACTTCATTAATTGTTTTACGGATAACCTTCCCAATTCGTTCAGGCTATTTTCGGTTGACGCCAAAATACGCTTGGAAAGCTCCACGGCACTTTCAGATCTACTACCTGAGCCAATTAAAATAGCAATAAGTTCGGCGTCTGAAAGAACGGCACGCCCTTTAGAAATGAGTTTTTCCCTTGGTTTATCGTCATCGGACCAGTTTTTAATGGAAAAAGATTTCGCCCTTTCTTGCATGCGCTAAAGATACTGAAGTAATTATTTTATTGTAAATTCAAAATCAACTAAAAAATAGACCTGTGCAATCACTCCTAAACGGCGATACCCACACTGAAATAATAAACAGACTGGACAAGTTGAACGAGAATTCCGAACGCCTCTGGGGTAAAATGACTGTAGGGCAGATGTGTTGGCACTGTCAATACCCCCTAAAGTTGGCCATTACCAACAAAAAAAATACGTCCAGGGGGAATTGGTTCATTAAGTTATTTTTCAAGAAATCGCTGTACGACGATAAGCCGTGGAGAAGAAATCTGCCTACTTCTCCCCAACTTAAAGCTCGAGAACCCAAGAACTTTAAAGAGGAGCGTGACAAACTTAAGTCCCTCATAAACGAATTTCATTCATTGCAAGGGCGCGAAGTATGGTATCCACATCCTACTTTTGGAACCTTTACCAAGGACCAGTGGGGACAACTGCAATACAAACATTTGAATCACCATTTGACCCAATTTGGAGTATGATTTTTATGATGGAAGATTAATTTGCAGTTTTGTTATTTCAATAACCCGTTTAGAGTATCCAAATTAAATCCCCCGTAGTTCCCGGAACTCATAAGCAGTAGCGTTGTATCCTCATAATCTTTTCCGTTTAAATAGGCATGAAAGGAATTCGCATCGGTAAAGATTATTAAATCCTCCCTCTTAAAAGCTTCAGCAATTTGAGATGGAGTAACCGCTGCTAATTTTTTAATGGCAACCGATTCCGGCAGGTAAAATATGACCGCTTCGTCCGCGAAATCCAAAGCTCCCTTATATTCCTTTAGGAACTCAGGATTAAAACTGCTGTACGTGTGTAATTCTAAACAGGCCACCAGTTTTCTATCCGGATATTGTTCTTTAACCGCCCTAGTAGTTGCTGCGACTTTACTCGGTGAGTGGGCAAAGTCCTTATAGGCCACACTTGTTTTACCCTCTGCGATTTTCTCCAAGCGTTTAGAAGCGCCCTTGAACGTGGCGATAGCCTCATAAAAGTCTTCTTCGTCCACCCCCATATGCTGACATATCCATTTGGCACCGGACAAATTACTTAGATTGTGCTCCCCAAAGACTTCAATCGGCATAGGACCTTCAGGAGTCTCCAAAAACGTTTGCCCATCCAACACCTTATATGCGGGAGTTGAATAAGCTAATTTTCTTATGGTATTTTCAGAAGCTTCCACTACACGTTTGACCTCAGGGTCTTCCTCATTGTATGTTATACTTCCTCCATTTACGATACTATCCACAAAAATTTGGAACTGTTCCACGTAGTTTTCGAAAGTTGGAAATACATTAATGTGATCCCAGGCAATACCACTTAACAGCGCAATATTTGGTTTGTACAAATGAAATTTGGGTCGTCTATCAATTGGGGAGGACAAATACTCGTCTCCCTCCAAAACAATAAAATCGTTGTCCTCGGTTAGATGCACCATCCTGTCAAAGCCCTCCAATTGAGCGCCCACCATATAATCCACTTTTATGTTGTGGTAATTCAGCACATGTAAAATCATAGAGGTGATGGTGGTTTTACCATGACTTCCACCAATAACCACCCTCGTTTTATCCTTGGATTGTTCATAGAGAAATTCCGGATAGGAATAGATGGTAAGGCCCAATTCTTGTGCCTTCAACAGTTCTGGATTATCTGCTTTTGCATGCATTCCTAAAACAATGGCATCCAAGCCCTCATGTATTTTTTCAGGATACCAGCCAAAAGTTTCCGGTAAGAGGCCTTTGGCGGCTAATCGGGATTTGGAAGGTTCAAAAATAACATCATCACTTCCGGTAATCGTATATCCCTTATGTTCTAGGGCCAGCGCTAAATTATGCATCGCACTACCCCCAATTGCAATAAAATGTATGTTCATTAAATCAAGTTCTGATGTAAAGATAGTTATCACATTGGGCATCACAAATTCCTTCCTTGTTAAGCGGTTTATTTTTACCTTCGGGAGAAATAGAACACTATGGATTTTAAACTCTCCTCCCTACCTTCAAAAGAAATTATGCCGGGCTACCATGGCAGGCTTGTACATGCCACAAATATGAGCATTGCCTTTTGGGACGTGGAAAAAGATGCTGAAGTACCTGAACACTCCCATATGAACGAACAGATTATGCACGTTCTTGAAGGCGAATTTGAGTTTACCCTGGACGGGGAAACCAAGACCTATTTTTCTGGAGATATTGTGGTCATTGCACCACATCAAAAACATAGTGGACGAGCATTGACAGCCTGTAAACTTATGGATGTTTTTAGTCCAACGCGTGAGGAATATAAATAGGTGATAGAAAATTTTAAAGATGAACATATCCCTTAAAAACAAAAAGGCTTTAGTAGGAGGTAGCAGCAGCGGTATCGGAAAGGCTATAGCAACACAATTGGCGGCTAGTGGGGCAAGCGTTACCCTGATGTCCAGAAATGAAGAAAAACTAAAGAATGCCATTTCAGAATTATCCGCAACAGAGGGGCAAAAGCATGGTTATCTAGTCGTTGATTTTACTGATTTTGAAGCTTATCAGAAAATCATCAGTAATTATTTTAAGGACCATACCGTAGATATTTTGGTCAACAATACCCAAGGACCGGAGGCTGGAAGCACGCTCGAAAAAAAAGTGTCCGATTATCAACAAGCGTTTGACCTACTTTTCAAAACAATTGTTTTTACAACGGAGCTTGCCCTTGTCCAAATGCAAAATAACCAATGGGGCAGAATCATCAACGTCGCCTCCGTATCAGTAAAAGAGCCACTCTCTTACTTGGCCCTTTCCAATACAATACGGGCAGCACTAACTACGTGGGCCAAATCTTTGGCAACGGATGTTGGTACACATAAAATTACGGTAAACAATATCCTTACCGGGTATTTTGATACGGACCGTATTGCGCAGTTAAACGCAAAGAAGGCTGAACAACTGAACATTTCGGAAGATGAGGTAAGAGCTGAGATGGAATCCCGTGTGCCCCTAAAACGTATTGGAAAACCGGAGGAATATGGATTTCTAGTGGCGTTTTTAGCCTCTGACAAGGCCGCGTACATTACCGGAATCAATATTCCTATTGACGGTGGGTTGCTTAAAAGTCTATAACCCTGGTTTCCCTACTTCAATAGACCACTTCCCTAATTCATACTTTTAGGTGGTACGGCTTTTGCACA
This sequence comes from Maribacter aestuarii, assembly GCF_027474845.2. Taxonomy (NCBI): domain Bacteria; kingdom Pseudomonadati; phylum Bacteroidota; class Flavobacteriia; order Flavobacteriales; family Flavobacteriaceae; genus Maribacter; species Maribacter aestuarii. Next base: position 2,589,701 of record NZ_CP107031.2, on the reverse strand, counting down.
CATTTGTTATGTAAATTTAGACTAATGAAAGTATTGATAGCTACGTTGACCCTAGTCCTTTTTTCCCAATTGCTTCCTGCACAGGAATCCGATGACTCTTATAAGCAACTCTGGGCAAGGGTTCATAAATTGGAAAGAGAGTCAATGACCAAATCGGCATTGGAGGTTGTCCAAAATATCTCAGTTAAGGCTAAAAAAGAGAAAAATTCCAGCCAAATTGTTAAATCACTTTTGTTTACTTCCAAATATGCCCTCATATTGGAAGAGGATGCGCAATTGAAAATCGTTAGTGATTTGAAAAACGAAATAACTGCGGCTGAATTTCCGGTCACCAACATTCTGGAAAGCTACTTGGCCAATTTATATTGGCAGTACTTTCAACAAAACCGCTATCAATTTTATAACAGGACTGCAACTGAAGCCAAGGTGGACACGGTTGATTTTAGAACTTGGGATTTAACCACCTTATTTCATGAAATTAATTACCATTTTGAAAAGTCTCTTGACAATCCAGAAGGGTTACAGAAAGAGAGTCTTAAAGATTTTCATGACATTATTGATTCTCAAGAAGACTCAGCGATTTATAGACCTACTTTGTTCGATTTATTAGCGCATACCGCCTTACAGTTTTATAAGACAGACGAAACAAGCATTACTAGACCTGCAGAAAAATTTGAAATTGACGAACCCCAATATCTTTGTGAAGCCTATGCGTTTACCCAACTGAACCTCCCCAATTCTGATGAGACTTCCCTGCAGGCCAGAGCTTTGACCTTATATCAGCAGCTAGTATCCTTCCATTTCTCCAATCCTGATTTAAGACCTCTTGTAGAAGTGGATATAGAGCGTTTAAACTATACCCACTCCAAAGCTGTTTTGCCTGACAAGGACAATATACTTTTAGAAGTACTGAAAGAGTCTGCTGAAAACCTTAAGCAGCATGAATCGTCCGCATTGTATCGCTATGAAACAGCATCCCTATTAAGAACACAGGGGAATAACTATCGGCCAGAAAAAGGAAATGAACACAGATGGAAGCTAAAAGAGGCCATAGCCGTTTGTGATTTGGTTTACGCGGAATTTCCCAATAGTAGAGGAGCCGAAAAGTGTAAAGTATTAAAATCACAAATTCTAGCCCCCACTTTGAATATAACCGCTGAAAAACATATTCCCATCAACCAGGCGTCCAGATTACTGGTAAACTACAAAAACCATGAAGCCTTGGAACTAAAGGCTTATAAAGTAAGTCAAAAGCAATTGGAAGAATTGGAAAACCTCTATCCTATTCAAAAAAGGCTATCCTATATTTTAGGACTGAAACTCCAGACGAGTTGGACGGTAAAACTTAAAAATGAGGATGATTACCAACTGCATAGTATAGAAATCCCCGCTCCAGCCCTTGCCAATGGCCAGTACATTATTTTAGCAACACCCGCTGCCCCGAAACAAGAAAAGGATTCGACGGAGAGTTTTGCTTACAGCCCCATACAGGTTACAAATTTAGTATTGATGGAAACCCGGATGCCAGCAAAGCATATTTTTCAGGTTGTGGATAGGAATACTGGTAAACCTAAGCCAAATGCCAAAATCACACTGTATTATAAAAAAAACTATCGCGGTATGCTGCTGACCAAAAACTTGGTGACCGATAAGATGGGATTTGCAAGTATGGACTTAACCCAGAAGAGTATTTCCGTTCAAAAATGTAAGGTTTATAATGAAGATGATGTGGCTTTTTTCGGTAATACCTACATCAATCAAAAAAAACGTGAAAACAAAATGCCCAAAATCACCTATAAAACCTTCTTATTCAAGGACAGGAGTATTTATAGGCCAGGACAATCCCTATATTTTAAAGGGATTCTTATAGAAAACGACAATGGTCTATCCACGGTGGCATCAAAGGAATCGGTTACTGTTGGCCTGTATGATGTAAACGGGCAAAAAATCTCAGAAATGGATTTGGAAACGAACGAATTCGGTTCATTTACGGGAGAATTTTTAGTACCCAGTTCCGGGATTACCGGACAGCATTACTTGGAAGTGTATGGCCTATCAGGTTTGGTAAACGAGGATTTTTATTTTTCGGTAGAAGAATACAAACGTCCAAAGTTCGAAACTTCTTTCAATGCCATCAAAGAAACTTTTAAGGTTAATGATAGTGTAACGGTAAAAGGCACCGCAACGGCATTTGCAGGCAGCTCAATTTCACAAGCAAAAGTAACCTATCGTGTGCAGCGCAACGTCAACTTTCCACCGTGGTATTACTGGAGAACATCTTACTATTACAATGAGCCCCAAGAAATAGCCCATGGCGAAACCTTAACAAATGATAAAGGCGACTATGAAATAAGCTTTAAAGCGATACCCGATTTATCCGTTGATAAAGACGACCTTCCCATATTCTCCTATTCTGTTACCGCTGATGTTACCGATATCAATGGGGAAACCAGAAGTACATCAACAACCGTGCGGGTGGGATATCATGCCATGACCGCTAACATTATCGTAGATGATAAGCTAGATAAATCAGCAAAGGACCAAATTATAAGAATTAGCACGCAGAACTTGAATGGGCAAGACGTTTCGGCTAAAGGAGTCTTGAAAATCTATAAGTTGGAATCGCCGGAGTATGTTTTGCGCATCAGACCCTGGCCTTCGCCAGATTATCAATATTGGTCCAAAAAAGATTTTAAGGCCTTATATCCCCACGATGCCTATACTACGGAACACGACCCAAATACTTGGGAAAAGGGAAAGTTGGTCATGGAGACCAATTTTGATACATCAAAAAGTACAGATATAGCTTTAAGGAATATCAAAAAGTGGGATTCCGGAAAATATCTTCTGGAAATGGAAACTACGGATGCTTTTGGCCAAAAGGTGCGAGCAAGGTCCAGAACTGATGTTTACACTGACAACGAAAGAAAATTAGCGGACAACCAACTGTTTGATGTAAAGACCGATAAACCATCTTACGAAGTAGGTGATGTGGCCGAAGTAACTTTCTATAGCAATGCCGAAAAGGTTTTCATTACAATTAATGTAGAAAAGGACAAGGAGATAATCCGTACCGAAATTTTGGAACTGAACGACGGATGTGAATCCATCAGCATACCTGTTTCAAAAATGGATGAAGGCGGTTTTGGGGTTCACTATAGTTATTCGGTTTATAATGCATATCAATCGGGCAGTGTAAACATTTCCGTTCCTTATCCAAAAACCGATTTGGAAATAGAGAGGCTAACTTTTAGGGATAAATTACAGCCAGGAACGGATGAGACATGGAGTTTTAAAGTAAAGGGGCCAAAAGGAGACAAAGTTACGGCCGAGGTTTTGGCGAGTATGTACGATGCCTCTTTAGATCAATTTGTAGGACATGGTTGGTACTTTAATCCAATTAGTAGGCCGTATTACTATTCATCCCTTTACACGAGTGCCAACCAAAGTTTTGGCACCACCTCCTTTAGGAATTTTAATGCGTATCAAATCGTTTCGGGTGTCCCCTCAATTAATTTTGACCATTTGGAATGGTTTGGTTTAAGTTTTAGCAATCCATATTATGCCCAGCAAAACTATTTAAGAAGGCTCCGGTCCAGTACACAGAATTCTGCTCGTACGGATGCTTCAATCAAAGAGGGATTTGTAAAGGGTACTGTTTATGATGAATTTGGTCAACCGTTACCGGGGGTTAACGTTGTTATTTCTGGTACATCCAAAGGCACCCAGACCGATTTTGACGGTAATTTTACTTTAGAGGCTAAACAAGGTGTCTCCCTTATTTTCACCTACATTGGTTATGAAACCTACAGGCAAAAAATTGAAAAGCATAATTATTTTGAAATTTATTTACAAGCAGATTTCAGCGCTCTGGAAGAAGTTGTGGTCACTGGTTATGGAGTTCAAAAAAGAACACAGAGAACGGCTGCAGTTGCTATGGTCGCAGATGAAGAAATGGAAATGGAGGCAGATGTTACCAATGTTTTACAAGGAAAGGTTGCCGGTATGTCCGTGGATGAAGCCCCGGCACCTGAAACGTCTATAAGCCCTAACCCTATAGATTTTAGCACGGTACAAATTCGAAAAAACCTCCAAGAGACAGCCTTTTTCTTTCCGAAGTTACTTACGGATTCCGAAGGTAACGTATCTTTCACTTTCACGACGCCTGAGGCCCTAACCCGATGGAATCTACAACTATTGGCGCATACCAAAGATTTAAAACAGTCAACTACCACCCTATCCACAATAACACAAAAAGAACTAATGGTATTGCCCAATCCACCGCGGTTTTTAAGGGAAGGCGATGCCATTACTATTAGTGGTAAAATTTCAAACTTGTCCGATAATGCCTTGGACGGTTTCGGGCAACTGGAACTGACCGATGTAATCTCAGGAAAGAATATTGATTCCCTTTTGCATAACGCAGAGAAGACGCAAGAATTCTCCGTGGACGCCAAAGAAAACACACAACTTTCTTGGAACATTAACATTCCTAAAGGAATACAGGCCGTACAATATAAAATTGTAGCTAAAGCAGGCGATTTTAGTGATGGGGAACAAAGTGTTTTGCCCGTACTGACTAATCGCATGTTAGTAACCGAAACTATGCCCATGTGGGTGCGTAGTAATCAGTCCAAAACATTTGTGCTGGAAAAACTCAAGGACAATACCTCAACTACTTTGAGTAATCATAAATTGACGTTGGAAATCACCTCTAATCCTGCGTGGTACGCAGTACAAGCGCTACCCTATTTGATGGAATATCCCTATGAGTGTATCGAACAAACCTTTTCAAGGTACTACGCCAATGCTTTGGCCAGTCACATAGCCAATTCCAACCCAAGAATTCGAAGCGTTTTTGACCAATGGGCAAATTCGGCTGCTATGACAGGCTCCGGAACAGCACTACAGAGCAATCTGGAAAAAAATCAGGAACTAAAATCGCTGCTTATCCAAGAGACACCTTGGCTTCGCGATGCACAGTCCGAGACGGAACAGAAAAAGCGAATAGCCCTTTTATTCGACTTGAACAAGATGCAGAACGAAAAGGATATGGCTTTACAGAAACTGAAAAGCAACCAAATGGCCTCTGGCGCCTGGCCATGGTTTAAGGGTGGCAGGGAAAACCGATACATCACCCAGCATATTATTTCTGGATTGGGTCATTTACAAAAACTTACTTCGGCTACGCTGGGCAATCAGAACGCTGCCTTACAAGAGAAGGCTGTTTCGGGGACTGAGCGAAGTCGAAGTCCCGAGAAACAGCTAATTAAGAATGCATTGGAATATTTGGACCATGAATTCGTCAGGGAATACGAGCAAATGAAAAAATACGCGACGGATTTGTCCAAGGATCATTTGAGCTATACCCAAATCCATTATCTGTACATGCGCAGTTTTTTTAAGGATTTCGAAAGTTCAAAGAAAGTAGATGAAGTCATTGACTATTATAAAGATCAAGCGAAAAAATATTGGACCACTAAAAATCTATTTTCTAAGGGAATGTTGGCTTTGGTACTACAAAGGATGGAGGATGGAGCAACCGCAAATAAAATTATCCGCTCCCTAAAAGAAAATAGCATTGTTTCGGAGGAGCTGGGTATGTATTGGAAAGAGAATACGAGTTCTTGGTATTGGCATCAAGCTCCTATTGAAACCCAGGCCTTGCTTATAGAAGCCTTCTCAGAAATTGAAAATGATGAGACCACCATTGACAATCTTAAAGTATGGTTGCTTAAAAATAAACAGACTAATCAGTGGAAAACTACCAAAGCCACTACCGAGGCAGTCTATGCACTATTGCTTAAAGGTAGCGACTGGCTCTCCGTAACAGATGCCATTGATGTTCTTGTAGGAGGAGAAAAAATAGCACCCAAAAAATTGGAAAACGTAAAAGTAGAGGTAGGTACAGGTTATTTCAAAACCGCTTGGAACACTCAAGAAATTGAACCGGAGATGGCGAAGGTTCAGTTAAGTAAAAAAGGTGAGGGTATCGCCTGGGGCGCCCTTTATTGGCAATATTTTGAGGATTTGGATAAGATAACCTTTGCCGACACGCCACTTCAGTTGAAAAAGAAACTCTTCTTAAAAAAGAATACGGATACCGGAGAGAAAATAAGTGAGATTACTGCCGAAACTGATTTAAAGGTAGGGGATTTGGTTCGAGTACGCATCGAATTAAAATCAGATAGAGATATGGAATTCATTCATATGAAAGATATGCGAGCTGCTGGTTTTGAACCCGTGAATGTACTTTCCCAGTACAAGTGGCAGGACGGTCTTGGGTATTACGAGAGCACCAAGGACGCCAGCACCAATTTCTTTTTCGACTATCTGCCAAAAGGAGTATATGTTTTTGAATATGATGTGCGGGTTAATAATGCTGGAGATTTCAGCATCGGAATCACCACTATACAAAGCATGTATGCCCCTGAATTTAGTAGTCATAGTGAAGGGATTCGAGTAGTGGTTAAAGCTCCTTGAGATCCGCATGCGATGAGGAACTCATTTTCTGTTGAGCCGCTGGTGAGATTACTTTTTGAATTTGAACTTAAAACTTGAGTTTGAAGCTTTACAAACTCATCTTATCCTTAAATAAATAGGATTGTCTACGGGAAACCTCAACCTCATCCCCATTGGTCATGGTTAATTTGAGCTTTCCATTAAACCAAGGAACAACATTAGTTATAAAGTTGGTGTTTATAATCTGTTGTCGGTTGGCCCTAAAAAAATATTTCTCCGGTAATTTTTCTTCTACTTGGTTTAAAGATTTATATAGCATTGGACTTTCTACTTCAAAGAAAACCCGTGTATAATTACCCACTATTTCAAAATGCGAAATATCTCCAATTTTTACCAACCAACATTTCTCGCCATCTTTAATGAAGATTTGACTATTCCCGGTAAGACGTTCCTGAGTGCTGGAGGCGGGCTCATTTTTATCCTCTAATTTTGTTTCGGCTTTTTCTACAGCCTGTGCAAATCGCTTGTCATTAATCGGTTTCAATAGATAATCCAAAGCGTTATATTCAAAAGACTTAATGGCATATTCGTCAAATGCGGTCGTAAATATCGTGATAGGAACATCGTCCAGCATTTCCAAAAGTTCAAAACCATCTTTTTCTGGCATGTTAATATCCAAGAATAACAAATCTGGATTCAATTCCTGAATAAGCTTATAACCATCATCAACATTTTCGGCTTCACCCACAACTTCAATTTGCGGATGCTTTTTTATCAGTTCTTTGAGCTCATTACGAGCCAAACGAGAGTCCTCTACGATAACTGCTCTAATGCTCATTGTAAGGGAATATTTATAGTTGCCACTACTTCTTCATTCTTTTCTTTTAGCGAAAAGGATGCACTGGCCCCGTATAATAATCGAAGGCGCTGCTTAATATTCTTAAGTCCCAGTTGTGTTGAACTCTGCCCAATCATCAGCTTTCCTGTGTTCACTACCTCAATGACCAGGTTCTTGCCGTTTCGTTTCGTAATAAGTTTGATAGCACCCCCTGATTTTAAATTGGAAATTCCATGTTTTGCTGCATTCTCCACCAACAACTGAATAATCATAGGCGGTATCTGAATGCTGAGCGTATCTTTCTGAATTTCTTTTATAAATTTTAAACGACCTTCAAATTGAATTTTAGAGAGCGCTATGTAATTGTCTACCATTTCCAGTTCTTCCTCTAGGGCAATGGCGTTGACATCATTTTTAGTCAGGGAATAGCGTAGCATTTCAGATAATTTAGTGAGCATATCCCTAGACTTCTCTACATCTTCTAACATAAGACCTCGGATATTGTTCAAACTATTGAACATAAAATGAGGATTTATTTGGCCTTTTAACGTATTGAGTTGAGCCTGTTTTAAGGTAGAATTTAGTTCTGCACGTTCCAGACGGTTGGCATTCAACTTTGCCGCAATCTTAACGGACAGGTAGAAGACTGTCCAACCAATGATTGTGATGAAGGAATTGATTAAAAGCAGCCCTATTCCAAAATCCTTGTACATTTCGGGAACTTTGACACTTTCTTCCGAATGTTTTCCAACCCAATATCCAAAACCGTACGAAAGCCCAAAGTAAATTAATGACGCAATTACAATTGCGATGAATATTTTGATGAGTTGCCTAGAATCAAAGGCGTCAAAATTTAAAATGCGCTTTAAAATGGAACGCAAAAGACCCGTAGAAAAAATTCCGATAACGAAGGTGGAAATTAAACCATAGAAAAAGACGTTGGTTCCCTTATAACCATCCATATCTGGAGTGAATGCGTAGGCTATAAAGCATAACCCTCCCCAGCCTAACACCTGAACCGTCCAGAAGGAAACGTCCCATCTATATTTCTTAAGGAATGAAGCCATTTATTCTGTTTTCATTTCAAATATAGGTTAATATTCAAAGGCCATGAGGGGTATGGCGGAACCAACTTACTCAAAAAAGGACGGTGATAATTAATGATAAAAGTAATTTTACGATTGCTATCATGGTGGTTTGTTTTAAAAACTATGTTGATTTTGGTGTAAACCTAATTAGTTATATTTTCTCAAAAATGCATTTTATGATTAGTGGTAAATTTATTTACCTCAGCGGCACAAGTAAGTGCACTATTTTACTAGTGCACCTTCTGCCTCACATTCTTCTGAATTTCCTTTATTTAAAAGTGCTACCCCGGTTAATGTCAATCCCGTATAAAGTGGAAAGAAATAATCCATTAAGTTAAGGCTCATTATTGCCCCTACTAGTGATACTGCTACTGTTACCATTCCAATTCCTAATACCGTAAGTTTTGTTTTGTCAATTGTTTTCATGATTGTTGTTTTTAACTGTTATTGTTGTTTTTAATTTCAAACTTCTTAAACAGGTTGTAAATGTTTATTTGTGTTTGATTGATGAGATAAAACTACAGTAGAAAACTTGTGAAAAAGAGTGAAATATGACGAACGGTAGAAAGAAATGTCCGAACGGGGATTTTGCTTGACTAAAATGTAACTAATTGTTTTTCAGTTATTTAAAATGATATTTGAAAATACGAAATATCCCGGAAAGCCTATAAAATGGCACTTTTCATTCTTATGGGGGTATTTAAAAATTGTTTTGAAATAAGGTGATTATTGACGCTTAGTTCCGTTGTTTGGGAGGGTACTTGGAGAATATTTTGGTAACCAATTCTTGTATTTTCTGTTCTTTTACAATAGGAAGATCATCTTCTTTAAATGGGCTTTGGCTTAACGCCCGCCATACCAGCATATCTTTTTTGGCATCTACAAAATCAATTTGAATCTCACGATTGAGTTTAGGACCTCCTACAGGAATACCAATGGACACTCCACCCCCTACGTTTCGTCCTCCACCTCCTAGGCCCACACCAACTGAATTTCCCTGTTGCTGACGAAAAACAGAACTATTTATATTTATGAGAATATCAGGCTCCTCAGAAAATAGCAAGCCTTTTCGTTGAAGGGCAATGTCCATAGCCCTTATTAATCTTTTTTCGTCCAATTCACTTAAACCCGTTTCCATATCCCCAAAATAACTGTAGGTATTATATGCTAAGAAATCTGTTTCCTTTTCGTAATCATAATTGACCTTTACCGCATTACAGGAAACCAGTAGGAGAAAAATCAAAAGGAATTTTACCGTTTTCATCATTGGATTTTGAATTTAGCCCGGATGGCTATATACCTTCTAATTTAAAGAAAAAATGCGTAGTTATTGAGAATGAACTTATTATTCGATTAACTGTTCAGCATCTCCCAAAGCCTATCTTTTAGCTCCACGATTCCCATTTGGGCCACTGAGGATATGAACATGTAATTTGTACCCTTAAAATCTTTATCCAATTCCGTCCGCATTTCGGACATCAATTCATCATCCAACATATCGCTTTTGGATATACAAATCAATCGTTGCTTGTCCAGTAATTCAGGATTGTATCTCCTAAGCTCATCCAATAGAATTTCATATTCCTTACCGATATCCTTACTATCCGCAGGAATCAAAAATAATAAGGTTGCGTTACGTTCTATATGCCTTAGAAAATAATGTCCCAATCCTTTCCCCTCTGCCGCACCCTCAATAATCCCGGGAATATCCGCCATTACAAAACTCTTAAAATCGCGGTACTCCACAATTCCCAGATTAGGTTTCAAGGTGGTAAACTCATAATCGGCAATTTTGGGTTTTGCCGATGTAATAACCGATAACAAGGTAGATTTACCTGCATTTGGAAAGCCAACAAGGCCAACATCCGCTAGAACCTTAAGTTCCAATAAAAAGTCACCTTCCTGTCCCTCTACCCCTGGTTGGGCATATCTTGGGGTTTGATTGGTGGCGGATCTAAAGTGCCAGTTACCACGGCCTCCCATTCCACCTTCAAGGACAATCTTCTCCTCCCCATGTTCCGTAATCTCAAAAAGCACTTTGTTAGTTTCTGGATTTTTCACTACCGTTCCTAATGGCACATCCAAATAAACATCTTCTCCGTCCGCTCCAGTGCTACGACTTTTGCTTCCGTGTTCCCCATGACCGGCCTTAAAATGCTTTTTAAACTTAAAGTTTACCAAGGTCCATAGATTCTCGTTACCGCGAATAATTACGTGTCCGCCTCGGCCGCCATCCCCGCCATCGGGTCCGCCTTTGGTAATGAATTTCTCGCGATGTAAATGCACGGAACCTTTGCCTCCTTTTCCAGAAGCCAGATTTACCTTTACATAGTCGACAAAATTACCCTCGGTCATTCTTTATTTTTATGAAGTAGTTTGGTTTAGAGACCCTCGATCACTTTTGTCAACCGTTCTGTAATTTCGGCTATCGTACCGATTCCGTTGACACTGTGAAACTTGCCTTGTTCCTCATAATATGTTTTTAGCGGAGCCGTCTTAGAATTATATTCGTCAAAACGGTTTCTAATTTTATCCTTATCCTGATCATCGGTACGGCCACTCACCTTGCCCCTTTCCAGGAGTCTTTGGATCAAAACCTCGTCATTGGCCTCTAAAGCTATAGTTGCGTTGATTTTCATGTCCTTGGATTCCAAGAAATTATCTAATGCCTCCGCTTGCGCGACGGTGCGAGGAAATCCATCGAATATAAAGCCGTCCGCCTCTTGGTTTTTGGCTACTTCGTCCTCTAACATCTTAATGGTTACTTCGTCCGGAACCAAGTCTCCCTTATCTATATACGATTTCGCCAAAGTACCGAGATCAGTTCCATTTTTGATATTATAACGAAAAACGTCTCCAGTAGAAATGTGCTGTAAATTGTACTGCTCTTTTAAGAATTGCGCCTGGGTACCTTTTCCGGCACCTGGTTTTCCAAAGAGTACAAGATTGATCATATGCTTTTGGTTTAGTTGGTAAACTTCTCTAAAATTTCTTCCTAGTTCCTTATAATCCAATCCATATCCCACAATAAATCGATCAGGAATTTCCAGTCCAAAATAGTCAATGGCATACTCCCCATTATAGACCTCCGCCTTGTAAAAAAGACTGGCTATTTTAAACTCCTTTACATTGGTATTGGAAAACAGATGTACCAATTCCTTCAAAGTTCGCCCCGTATCGATTATATCCTCTAGGATAATCACGCTTCTTCCTTCAATATTATCGGGCAGATCCAACAAGGTTTCCACAATACCGGTGGACGTGAGCCCTTGATAGGAGCTTAACTTCACGAAAGAAACCTCACATGGATGTGGATAGGCTTTCAAAAAATCGGACACGAACATAAAAGAGCCATTTAAAACACCAACAAAAATTGGAGTTTTATCCTTATAGTCCGCCGCAACCTGATCCGCAACACGTTGTACAGCGAGCAAAATTTCCTTTTCGCTTAGAAAACGCTTAAAATATTTGTCGTGGAGTTGTATCAATTTTTAAAAAATTACTAAGGTTGGCAAAGATAGCGTTTTGCCCCGTGTTTTTTAGATTTTGGGGAATCGGATTCTTAAATTTAAGCGTATTTTTACGGCGTATTAGGTCTGATTTCATTTAAAAAGACCCTTTTAGATATGGATTATTTTTCTTCTGATTTTAAGCTAGGTATTTTAGGCGGTGGTCAACTGGGCAAAATGATGCTCTATGAAACCCGAAAACTTGATATTTACACTTTGGTCTTAGAGTCTTCCAAAGATGCACCCTGCAAAATTGCCTGCAACGAATTCATATTGGGCGATTTAATGAACTTTGATGATGTTTACAATTTTGGTAAGAAAGTAGATGTCCTGACCATTGAAATAGAGAACGTGAATCTTGAAGCTTTGGAGCAGTTGGAAGAGGAAGGGATTAAAGTATATCCCCAACCCAAAGCATTACGTATCATTCAAAACAAGGCAAAACAAAAGCTTTTTTATGTAGACAACGATATTCCCACAGCCGAATTTCACCGTTTTGCCTACAAAAGTGAGATTGAAGATAGCGTCCTGAACGGTGGATTGGAGCTTCCATTCATCTGGAAGGCCACGCAATTTGGCTATGATGGCCAAGGCGTAAAAGTAGTTCGGAAAATGGAAGATTTGGAAGGTCTGCCCCCAGGCGAATGTATTGCTGAAGAAATGATCGACTTTAAAAATGAGTTGGCCGTAATCGTTGCAAGAAATGAAAATGGAGATGTAAGAACCTATCCTGTGGTGGAAATGGAATTCCATCCAGAGGCAAATCAGGTAGAATATGTAATTTGCCCCGCGCGTATTAATGGAAAGGTCGCGACTAAGGCCCGTGAACTTGCCTTAAAAGTATCTGAAAAAATAGGCTTAACGGGACTGTTGGCCGTTGAAATGTTTCAGACCAAAGATGACAAGGTACTGGTGAACGAAGTGGCCCCAAGACCGCATAACAGTGGTCATTACAGTATAGAGGCGAGCTACACCAACCAGTTTGAACAACACATACGCTGTGTACTAAATTTGCCTTTAGGGAACACGGACAGCAAGGTAGCCGGTATTATGGTTAACCTTGTCGGTGCCGAAGGCCACACCGGTGACGTCGTATATGAAAATATAGATGAAATAATGGCTATGGAGGGTGTAACGCCCCACATCTATGGAAAGAAACAGACTCGACCTTTCCGCAAGATGGGCCATGTGACCATTGTGGATTGTGATGTAGCAAAGGCGCGAAATACAGCTCAAAAAGTAAAGGAAACTATTAAAGTAGTAAGTAGATAAAATACACAAAATATGAGCAAAGTAGCCGTAGTTATGGGAAGCACCAGTGACCTTCCTGTTATGCAAGAAGCAATAGATATTTTAAAAGGATTTGACATACCGGTTGACGTAGATATTGTTTCCGCACATCGGACTCCTGAAAAATTATTCGATTTCAGCAAAAATGCCCATACCAAAGGCTACTCGGTCATTATCGCAGGAGCCGGTGGTGCAGCACATTTACCAGGAATGGTAGCCGCAATGTCTCCCCTGCCCGTTATTGGGGTGCCGGTAAAAAGCAGTAATTCCATTGATGGTTGGGATTCCATTCTTTCCATACTACAAATGCCGGGAGGAGTACCAGTTGCTACGGTAGCCCTTAACGGTGCTAAAAATGCAGGTATCCTTGCCGCACAGATTATTGGAAGTTCCGATAAATGTGTTTTGGACAAGATTATATTCTATAAAGAAGGCCTGAAGCAAAAAGTAATGGAAGGAGCTAAAGCCATAAATAACAAGAAACAGTAAGTTTAAATTCCCGTCCATTCTGGCACAGACCAAAAACCTTCTTCGTACTAAATCCTAATATTTATAAATGAATCCCCTTTTAACAAAATTTGATACCGCACCTTTCTCCAAAATAAAAAACGAACATTTCAAGCCTGCATTTTTAAAGGCCATGGAAGATGCCCGTTCGGAAATTGATGTAATTACATCCAATACTGTAGCACCTACTTTTGAAAATACCATTGAAGCTTTAGAGTTTTCTGGACAGCAACTAGACCGTATCTCTAGCGTTTTTTTCAACCTTAACGCTGCCGAGACCAATGAGGAAATACAAAAAATAGCTCAAGAGGTTTCTCCCTTACTTTCGGAATTTAGTAACGATATCACGCTTAACGAGGACCTTTTTCAAAGAGTAAAAAAGGTTTATGACCAAAGGGAAGGTCTGAATTTAAATACAGAGCAACAAACCTTGTTGGACAAAAAATACAAAAATTTTAGCCGCAACGGAGCTAATCTCTCAGCGGAGAAAAAGAAAAAGCTTCGACAAATCGATGCTGAACTATCGAAACTAAAATTAAAATTCGGTGAAAATATCCTAGCAGAAACCAACAAATATCAAATGTATCTTTCCAACGAAGAGGATCTAGACGGACTGCCGGATGGAGAAAAAGAGGCAGCGGCTCAGAGGGCAAGGGAAAAAGGAAAAGATACAGGTTGGATGATTACTCTAGATTATCCGAGCTACATTCCCTTTATGAAATATGCCAAAAACAGAAAATTACGAAGGGAACTCTCATTGGTATTTGGCAGTAAAGGTTTTCATGGAGACGAATTGGATAATCAGGAGAACGTCTTGAAAATAGCCAAACTGCGCTACAGCCGTGCCAAACTATTAGGTTATAAAACGCATGCCCATTTTGTACTGGAAGAACGTATGGCCGAAACGCCGGAAAAAGTCCATTCATTTTTGAATGAACTGCTCGAGAAAGCAAAACCTGCGGCAGAAAGGGAATTTGCCCAATTGGAAAACTTTGCAAAAAAAATAGACGAAATTGACCGCTTGGAGAAATGGGACGGAAGCTATTATTCCGAAAAACTAAAACAAGAACTATTTAGCCTGGACGATGAGCAATTGAAGCCGTATTTTAAATTGGAAAATGTTATCGACGGGGTATTTAAGGTAGCCGAGAAACTTTTTGGACTGCGGTTTGAAGAAGTAAAAGACATTGATACCTATCACGACGAAGTAAAAACCTATCGCGTGTATGATCTGGAAAATAACTTTATATCCATTTTCTATGCAGATTTCCATCCTCGTGCCGGAAAGCGAGGCGGTGCTTGGATGACTTCTTTTAAATCCCAATGGAAAGAAGGCGGCCAAAATATACGCCCACATATTTCCAATGTGTGTAATTTTACGCCTTCCACCCCTACTAAACCTTCACTGCTAACTTTTAACGAGGTTACCACCCTTTTTCATGAGTTTGGTCACGGATTGCACGGAATGCTGGCCAACACCACTTATCCTAGTCTTTCGGGAACTTCGGTCTATTGGGATTTTGTAGAACTACCAAGTCAAGTAATGGAAAACTGGTGCTATGAAAAGGAAGCTCTGGAGCTGTTCGCTAAGCATTACGAGAGCGGAGAGGTGATTCCAATGGAATTGGTGCATAAAATTAAGGAATCGGCAACGTTCCAAGAAGGTATGCAAACTTTAAGGCAGTTGAGCTTTGGTCTTTTGGACATGTCATGGCATGGAACAGACCCCTCTGACGTAACAGATGTTAAAGCCTACGAAACACAGGCTTTTAAAGGCACAAACCTCTATCCGGATACACTTGAAACTTGTATGAGCACTTCTTTCGCACATATTTTTCAAGGTGGGTATTCCTCTGGTTACTACAGCTATAAATGGGCGGAAGTACTGGACGCCGATGCATTTGCCTACTTTAAGGAAAACGGAATATTCAACCAAGAGATCGCTGCCAAATTTAAGGAACATGTACTTTCTAAAGGAGGTACGGAAAATCCCATGGTACTCTATAAAAGATTTAGAGGCGCTGAGCCAAAAGTGGAGGCGCTGTTAGAAAGAGCTGGTTTATTACAAAATTAGGTTTATGGAGAAGCACAAATTCTTTTATGACAAAAACAGGGTAACTGCCTTTTGTGACGCCGTTTTTTCTATTGCCATGACATTGTTGATTCTAGAAATAGAAGTACCCAGTGTTGAAGCGCTGAACACCCATGATTTCATGTCTTTACTAGCCAATCGTATTCCGAGCTTCATAGGATTTTTGGTAAGTTTTTTGGTTATTGCTCTCTATTGGGTCTCTCACCTTCGGATATACAAATATGTTACAGAACTGTCCGAAAAATTTGTCTGGCTTAATATTTTCTTATTGCTTTTTGTAGTTTTTCTACCCTTTTCAACTGCGCTTTATGTTGGTGATTTTAACGGAACTGCACCCTTTGTGTTTTACTGTTTAAATCTTGTTCTCTTGGGACTGTTCAACTTCTTATTGGTAAGAACCATTTCCAAAAAAGAAATCGGCAATAACGGCATGACAAATGATATTGGAAATTGGCTGCAGTTCCGTTCACTGAATGCAGTAATAATCTGGGCTTTAGCGGCTGTTCTGGCTTCATTTTTCCCATTATTGGCAAGGCTCATTTTTATTCTAATATTTGTTTTTCAAATAATTGGTGACCAATACTTTAAAAGAAAAATTGACAAGTATGTCAGCTGATGATTATGATGATATAACCGCCTTTCATTATGAAGCCTACCGTCCACCATTACATGCATCAATTTTGAAGGAATGCTTGGGTGATGCAACATTCAAACATGGATTAGATATTGGATGTGGTACGGGAAAATCCACGGTCGCACTTAAGAGTTTTTGTGAAACTGTCGTTGGAGTAGATCCAAATATAGATATGCTAAGTAAAGCAACCCCAGTCCCTAATATCCACTACGAACTTTTTGACGGCAGACTTCTTAATTTTGAGCCAAATACTTTTGACCTCATAACCTTGGCCGGATCCTGGTGGTACGCCAAATCCAAAACTTTATTAAATGAGATTCACAGGGTTAGTATGAACGGTGCTAAAATAGCCTTGTACGATTTTGAGGTTCAGTTTCAATCTGTTTATAAGACTTTGGGGTTAACTCTTCCATCAGCAAAAGATGCCTACAACCACTTTGCCGATTTTTCGAAATTTGACAACGTTGGTTTTGAATTAAACCGTAAAAAATCGGAAGAATTAAAACTAAGCCTCACCGCTGACAAATTAGCTCATTTGTTATGCTCTGAAAAGAAAACTTTAGTGGTTTTAAAAGAAAAATATGGTTTCCCAGATACGTTTGAAAAAGTGAAAGACATACTGCGAGATAGCTACGATACAAACAAAATAGATGTGCTCACAAAAACTTACTCTACAAAATATTACGTAAAAAAGGAAAAGAATATTTAGTTCCTGGGGATGTGATTTTTATTTATTTCATTTTTTAGATTCTAACCAAGCATCGTATCCACCCTCCAAGTCAATGACATTTTTAAAGCCCATAGACGTTAATTTATCTTGTGCTTTGGTACTACGCCCGCCTTTTTTACAGTAAACATATATGGTCTTGTCCTTGTCAATCCCATTGAATCTTTTGGCAAAATCAGCATCGAACCAATTGATGTTCAAAGCGTTTTCCAAGTGGCCCATTTCAAATTCTTCGGGAGTACGTACATCCACTAATATTCCTTCTTTAATATCGTTCTGTGAAACCTTTGTGATATGTTTTGAATTATTTTGGGCACATCCGAGGTTTACCAACAGTAAAAAGAGGACTAAAAAAGTATTTTTCATCATAAAAATTTTATCAAAAATAAGCATTAAGTATGACTAAAATATGAAGAGCTAAGGGTAAACATAAGGATAGTTTGCATAAATTCAGTTACTTTTGAACAGCATCGAAAAAAATGGCAACACATAAACTACAGCCCGATACCTGGGTTGATAATTATGGAGATTATTTATTCAACTTTGCCGTTGGCAGGGTAAGCGATTCCGAAATTGCCAAAGATTTGGTATCGGAGACTTTCTTAGCCGGACTTAAATCTGCCAAAAATTATAAGGGTGACGCTGCGGAGCGTACTTGGCTAATAGCTATCTTAAAAAGAAAAGTAATTGATTATTACCGAAAAATAAATTCAAAGAAAGGAAAAGCAGAGGTACGTATGAATTACAGTTCTTCCAGTGATTCTGATGGAGATTGGATGGAAGAGCAAGTGGCAGATCCCTATAGCATGTTGGAAAATAGCGATATGGAAAATGACGAATTAGGACTGGCCATACAAGAATGTATCTCCAAACTTCCTAAAAAACAATCCATGGTATTTACCATGAAAACCATTCAAGGAATAAGCACAGAAGATATCTGTAATGAACTTGGGATTAACCCGTCTAATCTGTGGGTAATGATTCATCGCGCACGAACAGCGTTGATGGGTTGCCTAAATCAAAATTGGTTTTAGTAATGATGATTTCATGTGAAAAAGCTACTATAATTTGCAATAAAGCCCAGTATAGGGAAGCAACATTATTTGAAATATTAAAGCTCAAAATCCATGTAATTCTTTGTAGGACCTGTGCTAAATTCACAAAACAAAACACTGAGTTTACTTCGCTGTGCGAGAAAGCTAACCTTAAAAGTCTTTCCGAACAGGATAAGCTTAAGATGAAGCAAAAACTCCATAAGGGTCAATAAAAATACTGCTTCATAGTAATTATAATTAGATACCATAATATGGGTATCCCCTCTACACAAAAAGACGCAAAATACTTAGATTGATTCTTACGGGTAATGAACATTAAGATTCCCAGTAACAGGAATAGTATGCCCTTTCCGACAACATCGAAAATAGGAATTTGGTCTTTCAGGAACGTTGAGAAAAAGAATATCAACACCAAAAAGGAACCCATGATTTTTGTTCGTGCTATACCGTATCGCTGGGGCAAAGTTCTAAGACTTTCGTGATCATATTTTAAATCCCTTATTTCAAAAGGAATTATCAGGATAAGTACAAAAAGAAACCGTTGCAGGGTATCAATCCAAATGTCCCAAGAAATAATATCGCTTTGCGTTAAGCTCGGTAAGATTACCGTGGCACCGGACCAAACAAGGGCCACGACAAAAATCTTTAAACCTCCCAAACTTCTTAAATTTTTAGCCGTTGGTAAAACAGGTATAGCATATAAACCCGTCAAAAAAACCAAAAGGAAGATTCCAAACCAAATCGAGGTTTTAAGAAAATACCCGTGATAAATTGCAAATCCAAGGGCTACAAAGCTGACAATCTGAATGCTTTTATGGTATTGATTTGCCACCAAGAAGTATTTCTCTGCCTCTACGCCGTATTTAATGAAATTATAAACGGAAATAGTTCCAAAAAATAAGAACCAAGAAAAATGATGATCACTAGAAATGTTGAAGGTTAAGCAAGTTACCTGTACTAGTGAAAAAACGGCCAAAGCAACATGGATACTAGCATCCAGATAAAAATTAAAAATGCGATTCAACCACCTCATTAAACAAAAGTAGACAAAGTGTTTATAACCTTGGTTTTTGGTTAAAAACTTTCCCTAGGCTACTGATTTAAGCCCCCTAAACAAGGAAATTAATCCTTAATTTTGCACGACTAATTTGACTATATATGAAGACTGACGTGTTTGCATCGCGCCATATTGGCATCAGGGAAGATGACCTTCAACACATGCTTGAAACTGTCCAAGTAGAAAATCTGGAACAACTCATTTTTGAGACTATTCCAAAAGATATCAGACTTAAAAATCCCTTGCAATTAGATGCTCCGATGAGCGAACATAAATTCCTTGCACACATTGAGGAATTGTCTAAAAAAAATAAGGTTTTTCGTTCTTACATTGGTTTAGGTTACCATGAGAGTTTAACCCCTTCCGTCATTAAGCGAAACATTTTGGAGAATCCAGGATGGTATACCGCATATACACCCTATCAAGCTGAAATTGCGCAAGGGCGTCTAGAAGCTTTAATAAACTTCCAGACCGTTATTACCGATTTGACGGGAATGGAACTTGCCAATGCTTCCCTTTTGGACGAAAGCACTGCGGCAGCGGAAGCCATGACTATGTTGTTGGATTTACGGACAAGGGATCAGAAGAAAAATGAAGTTTTAAAATTCTTTGTTTCTCAGGAAGTTTTACCGCAAACATTATCGCTTTTACAGACCAGGTCCACTCCATTGGGCATTGAGTTGGTCGTTGGAAACCATGAAGAATTTGAATTTGGCGAAGATTTTTACGGCGCCCTGTTACAATATCCAGGTAAATATGGTCAGTTCTACGACTATACCTCTTTCGTATCTAAGGCCAAAGCCAAAGATATAAAGGTGGCGGTTGCCGCAGATATTCTGAGTTTGGTGTCGCTAACACCTCCCGGAGAATTCGGCGTAGACGTTGTAGTTGGTACTACACAGCGCTTTGGGATTCCACTAGGCTATGGTGGGCCACATGCTGCCTTTTTTGCCACTAAGGAAGAGTACAAAAGAAATATTCCAGGTCGCATTATCGGTGTAACCAAGGATACCGATGGCAAACCGGCATTACGCATGGCACTTCAAACCAGGGAGCAGCACATAAAAAGGGACAAGGCCACGTCCAATATATGTACCGCTCAGGTTTTATTGGCGGTTATGGCAGGGATGTATGCCGTGTATCACGGACCTAAAGGTTTACAATATATTGCAGACAAGGTGCACCGTACGGCTGTAACACTTACCGATAGTTTGGAAAAATTAGGACTATATCAGACCAATACTTCCTATTTTGATACCATTACCGTAAAAGTAGATGCAAAAAAGGTAAAGCCCATTGCCGAGAAAAACGAGGTCAACTTTTTGTATATCGATGAAGAAACAGTCTCCATTGCTGTAAATGAAGCGACGTCAATTAAAGATTTGAATCAAATAATCTCAATTTTTTCGGAGGCCTTAGATAAGGAAAATCGAGTAATTACCGAATTATTGCAGACCTCAGCAATTAGCGATGAAGTAAGGCGTACCTCTCCATTTCTAGAGAACAAAGTGTTTAATTCCTATCACTCAGAAACGGAATTGATGCGCTATATTAAAAAACTGGAACGCAAAGATTTGGCATTGAACCATTCCATGATTTCTTTGGGAAGTTGTACGATGAAATTAAATGCCGCTTCGGAAATGCTACCATTGAGCCAGGTCAACTGGGGAAATATACATCCTTTTGTGCCCATAGACCAAGCGGAAGGCTATCAAATCGTGTTACGGGAATTGGCCAAGGATCTATCAACCATAACAGGTTTTGCCGACACTTCCTTACAGCCAAATTCCGGAGCTCAAGGAGAGTATGCAGGCCTTATGGTCATAAGAGCGTATCATGAATCTAGAGGGGATAGCCATAGAAATATCTGCATTATCCCAGCATCGGCCCACGGAACTAATCCAGCTTCGGCAGTGATGGCCGGAATGCGAGTGGTGGTGACCAAAACTGATGGTAAAGGAAACATTGATGTAGACGACCTAGAGGAAAAAGTAGCACAACACGCTGAGAATTTAGCCGCTTTGATGGTCACATATCCGTCTACGCATGGTGTTTTCGAATCGTCCATTCAACATATTACAAAACTGATACACGATAATGGTGGGCAAGTTTATATGGATGGCGCCAATATGAACGCTCAAGTTGGACTTACGAACCCAGCGATTATTGGGGCGGATGTATGCCATTTAAATTTGCATAAGACTTTTGCCATACCGCACGGTGGCGGTGGTCCTGGAGTTGGTCCCATTTGTGTGGCTCCTCAACTCGTACCCTTTCTTCCTAGTAATCCTATAATAAAAACAGGTGGTGAAAAGGCAATTACCGGAATTTCCGCTGCGCCTTGGGGAAGCTCGCTGGCGTGCCTCATTTCCTATGGCTACATAAAAATGCTCGGGGAACATGGTCTTACACGGTCCACCAAGATTGCCATTCTCAACGCCAACTATATTAAGAGTAGGTTAAGCGGCAAATTCGACGTGCTCTACACTGGTGAACAAGGAAGGGCCGCTCATGAGATGATAATTGATTGTAGACCCTTTAAGCAAAATGGCATTGAGGTTACGGATATTGCCAAAAGGTTGATGGATTATGGTTTTCATGCCCCAACAGTTTCATTCCCAGTTGCTGGAACGGTTATGATAGAACCCACCGAAAGCGAAGGCTTATCCGAACTTGATCGGTTCTGTGATGCAATGCTATCCATTCGCTCCGAGATTGACGCTGTAAATGCAGACGATGTGGACAATGTGCTCAAGAATGCACCACACACATTAGAAATGGTAACAACAGATGATTGGAATTTTCCTTACACAAGACAACAAGCAGCCTTTCCATTACCTTATGTCTCGGAAAATAAGTTTTGGCCAGCCATAAGAAGAGTAGATGATGCCTATGGAGACCGTAATTTAATATGTACTTGCGCACCTATAGAAGCATATGCCGAGGCCTAGTACAAATTAGGGATTATACTAAAAACAAAGGCCTGCAAGTATCTAAGCAGGTCTTCTCCTTTTTCTGAATACCAGATAGTCTTGGTTGAACATCGTAATAACTCCTATGCACGCATAAGAAGCAGAAGGTTTTTCGATATATTGTTAACTACAGACCAAACAGTTTATTAAAATGAGTATAGGTATTACGGGATCGGGTAGTTATATACCATCCCAAGTTGTTGCAAATGATGATTTTGGAACGCGTGAGTTCCTAAATGCCGATGGCACCGATTTCAAGCAAGAAAATGCAGTAATCATTGAGAAGTTCAAAGCTATTACTGGAATTGCCGAAAGACGTTATGCAGCAAAAAACCTAAATACATCCGACATTGCTTTCCTCGCTTCAGAGAAGGCAATTGCTGATGCCGGCATAGATAAGGAGAAACTGGATTATATCATATTTGCCCATAATTTTGGTGATGTGGCTTACGGACAATCCCAAAGCGATATGCTTCCGAGTCTAGCAACCAGGGTAAAACATCATCTTAGGATTAAAAATCCAAAATGTGTAGCCTACGACATGTTATTCGGTTGCCCAGGATGGATTGAAGGTGTCATCCAGGCTAATGCATTTATCAAAAGTGGTATTGCTAAAAAATGCCTTGTGATAGGCGCAGAAACACTGTCCCGTATTGTAGACCCTTTTGACAGGGATTCCATGATTTATTCCGACGGTGCAGGAGCAACCGTTATCGAACAGAAAGAAGGTGCTGGAGAAATAATAGCACACGCCAGCGAAACATATACCTATAAAGAGGCTTATTTTTTATACTATGGAAAGTCCTACAATCCATCCGTAGATAATACCAAGTATATAAAAATGTTCGGTAGAAAAATTTATGAATTTGCCGTAAGTTACGTTCCAGGGGCAATGAAAAGTTGTTTAGATGAAAGTGGAATTGCCATTACAGATGTTAAAAAAATAATTATACACCAAGCCAACGAGAAAATGGACGAAGCCATTGTTAAACGGTTCTATGCACTGTACAACATGGAAATGCCCAATAAAATAATGCCGATGAGCATTGAAAAACTAGGCAATAGTTCCGTTGCCACTATTCCAACATTATTTGATTTGATTAAGAAGGGAATAATATCAGGTCACGAATTTGCCAAAGGGGATGTCATCATATTTGCCAGCGTTGGTGCAGGTATGAATGTCAACGCAATTGTTTATAAGGTTTAAATAGTTTGAGGTTTCTATCGTTTAAAGTTATTTTGATCTAAATTTGGGTAGCGTAGGTTTTCAACCCTAAATTGGAAATTCCTCAAATTGAAACCTTTTTTAATGTACGAAAATACTTATCCAAATAAACGTTTTCAACATACTTTACAATTTTTAGAAAAATACGTAAAAGTGAATCAACACATTTTGGACCTGGGTGTTCCAAACCCCTTATCGGAGAAGATGATTGAAAAGGGATATACGGTTCAAAATACGGAGGGTGAAGATTTGGATATTGATTTTTCCACAGTAGTAAACTCCGATGCAGAAGTAGTTACCGCTTTTGAAATTTTTGAACACCTCTTGGCCCCTCTAAATGTCCTGTCGAAGATAAAGGCTGATAAACTAGTAGCCAGTATTCCTCTAAAATTATGGTTTTCCCCAGCGTACAGAAGTAAAACGGACCCTTGGGACAGACATTACCATGAATTTGAAGACTGGCAATTTGATTGGCTTCTCGAAAAAAGCGGTTGGAAAATTATAGATTCTATGAAGTGGACAAACCCCGTGAAAAAAATTGGTATCAGACCCTTGCTAAGGGCATTTACACCAAGGTATTACATAATTTATGCCGAAAGAAAGCCTGAATCTTTGGAATCTACCATCAAACCTGGGAAGAGCTTAACTTAACATTCACGCAAGTCTAATCGTTTGGATTATTATATCATCATACCGGCACACAATGAAGAGGTCTTCCTAGAAGACACTTTACAATCTGTCTTAGAACAAACGTTGAAACCA
Source organism: Maribacter aestuarii (assembly GCF_027474845.2). Classification (NCBI taxonomy): domain Bacteria; kingdom Pseudomonadati; phylum Bacteroidota; class Flavobacteriia; order Flavobacteriales; family Flavobacteriaceae; genus Maribacter; species Maribacter aestuarii. The sequence goes on along the minus strand of NZ_CP107031.2, from coordinate 2,565,483 downwards.
AAAAAAGTTATAGTCGTCAATGATAATTCAACGGACAGAACCGAAACTATCATTGATAAATTCACGGACAAGAGTTCCATCTTTCAAAAATTGAATATCCATTCTTCTGACGACCATATGCCCGGGAGTAAAGTTATCAATGCCTTTAATGCAGGATTTCAACTGCTGGATGAGAACTATGATTTCATAGTAAAATTAGATGCCGACATCATACTCCCAGACAACTATTTTGAAAAAATAGGCTATGTATTCAAAGGAAGGCCCCAGATAGGAATTGCCGGGGGCTTCATTTATGAAAGAGACAATAACGACGAATGGAAACTAAACCATTCCATGAATAAAAACCATGTACGGGGAGCCTTAAAAGCGTATTCCAAAAAATGTTATAAGGACATAGGCGGATTAAAAAATGCCATGGGATGGGATACTTTGGATGAGTTACTGGCACAATACTACGGCTATGAGGTCTTAACAGACGATTCCTTAAAAGTAAAACACTTACGACCAACTGGCAACGCATACAATGCTCAAGCGAGATACTTACAGGGAAGGGCTATGTACACGATGCGTTACGGCCTGTGGATAACTACAATTGCCTCCTTAAAAATGGCATGGAAGCTTAAAAAGAAAAGTATTTTTATTGATAATATGTACGGTTTTTTTGAAGCTCAAAAAAATAAAGTCCCCTATTTGGTTTCAGATTCCGAGGGGAAATTTATCAGAAAACTTCGTTGGAAAGGCATTAGAGAACGATTGACTCCATAAAAAAAGCCACTCATTGAAGTGGCTTTTCAGTTGTATTTATATTTTGGTTAAAAACCAAGTTCCTTTTTAACATCGGCCAAAAGATCTTTACCATTGGCAACAATCAAACCTCCGCCGGCCTGTGCATCAATTACGTAATCATAACCCTGTGCGGCTGCCACTTTTTCTATAGCAGTTTTTGCTTTTTGGGAAATAGGAGCAAATAGTTCCGCTTGCTTCTTTTGTATTTCTTGCTGTGCGTTTTGCTGAAACTCACCAACAGTCTTTTCCATTCCCTGCAATTCCACGGCTCTTTTGTCGTTTTCCTCTTTAGATTTTGAAGGCGCTTCATTTTGGTATTGCGTAAACTTGTTTCTAAGTTCTGTCATTGATGCCTGAATATCCGCTTGATAGGTTTCGGATAATTTTTTAAGTTCAGCTTCCGCAACTTTCATTTCTGGCATATCTGCAAGCAATTTAGTCACATCAATATGGGCAATTTTACTTTGTGCATTTACAAAACTGGTCGCCGCTACAAACAACATTAAGGCTACAGCTATCTTTTTTACTTGTTTCATGAGTTAAAATTTAATTTCTATTTGAGTGTTAATTAATGGTTACTTTACTAATTGTTACCGTTATCTTCTTTTTCTTCGGTATCTTTTTTACGATTTCCTTGTTTCTCTTTTTTCTTGGCTTCTCTTTCTTCCAATAACTTTTTTCTTCTTTCCTCGTAGGCCTTTTTACGTTCTTCCCGCAACTTTAACTGTTCCGCTCTTTTTTCATCTGCGGTTTTCTCCCTTGCTTCACTTGCCGCCTTGGCCTGGTCCATTCTTTCTTGCAGGGCTTCGCTAATTGTCTCCTCCTCTTCTAATTCCTCTCCTTCAAATTCGTTTAACCGGTGTCTATTTGCTTTTTTAGCCGGTTTGCTAATTTTTCTTGTTCTGGCTATACCCCTAAGCACCAACTCACTTATATCGTGCCTTTTTTCGGAGTACAACATTACGACATCCGCCGATTTATCAAAAATAAAATCATATTTATTATTGGCGCCGATTTTTTGCACTTCATTGAACACTTGGTCCTGGATGGGCTGTATCAGCTGTCGTTTTTGCAATACCAAATCTCCCTGCGGTCCAAATCGATCCTGTTGATATTCCAACATTTCTCTTTCCAAAATTTGAATCTCTTCCTCGCGTTCTGATATTAATTCTGGCGTTAACAACACCTTCTCCGCCATTAAATCTTTCTTCATCTGTTCCACGACACTTTGCTTCTGCTCTATCTCGACTTTCCATTTTTGAACCTTGGTGTCCAATTGCGTACTAGCATCCCTATATTCCTCCACGTTCTCCAGAATGTACTCCATATCTACATAACCTATCCGGACACCTCTCTGGGCATGAATAACCAGCGTTGTGCTAAAAGCAATTAAGAGTAAAAGAACTTTTGTTTTAGACTTCATTTTTGATATCGTTTAATCCAATAGAAAATATCGTGCCAAAATTACTAAATCTTTTAAAATGAAAGGGTTAGCGTAATACACAATTGTAATATTCCGTATTAAAATTAAAACTGTTGACCAATTATGAAGTGCGTTTGCCATCCGCTCGGACCATTGCCAAGGGATTGTGGTCGCAAATCCTCGTCGAATCCATAACCAAAATCAATACCCAGCAAACCAAACGCAGGCATAAAGATGCGTAACCCCACACCGGCCGATCGTTTTAGTTGAAACGGATTAAACTGCTGAAAATTGTTGAAAGAGTTACCACCTTCTAAAAAAGCTAGTCCATAGATGGAAGCTGAAGGCTTTAGGGTTAACGGATATCTGAGCTCCAACGAAAATTTATTGTAAACCAAACCTCCATCCTGTTGTCCGGTTAATGGATCTATTGGAGTCAAGGACTGGTTATCATAACCTCTCAACTGCACAACGTCCCTCCCGTCCAGTGTAAAATTACCAAGTCCATCTCCCCCAACAAAGAAACGTTCAAAAGGAACATCACCAATATCGCTATTGTAATTCCCTAAAAAACCGAATTCTGCATTGGTTCGCAATACTAGTTTATCCACCAGAGTGGTATACCAATCCCCCTTAAATTTTATTTTATAATACTCCAACAACCTAAACCGCTCTTGATCAGCATTTTCTAGCTGTTGAGTCTCGGTCAAAGTAAGTGCTTGACCGCTTGCCCTTTTTCAGTCAGTTCTTCACTTGTTTCTCTCAAAGACCTGTAATCCTTATCACTGAACAAAGAATAAGGCGGTGTAAACTTCGCCGTAATCTCAAAATTTGAGCCTCCTCTCGGGAATATCCTCCCTCCTAACGTAGCATTCCTAGAGATTCCTAAAGTATATGCCAAAGAATTGGCCTTACCGTTCCCGAAATTAAAGAGTCCGATATTGTAATTTCTAAAATCATATAGTTGGTAGCCCAATGAATGAGAAATGGTAAAGAAATCATCTGGCCACTGTACCCGTTTTGCTAGACCTACGGTTATTCCGGTTATTGAAAATTGCTGATCCTTATTCACCTGAATACCACCCCTACCTCCAAATGAAGCTGCAAACTGTTGGGTACGGGAAAGATTTAAATTAAAACGTACAGGTTTTTTTCCTCCTAACCATGGCTCCGAGAAATTAAGGCTATACACTCTAAAGGTTCTACTTGCCTGCAAACGCAATGCAAAAGTCTGGCCGTCTCCCATGGGAACCGGTTTGTAGGCTTCCCCTTTAAAAAGGTTCTGCACGGAAAAGTTACTAAAGGACAGACCCAGGGTACCAATAAAACCACCTCCCCCGTAACCACCTTGCAATTCTATTTGACTAGAACCGGATTCTACCAAGCTCCAATCTAAATCGACCGTTCCTTCATTTGGGTTGGCATTCAATACATCAGGTTTTATCTGTTCTGCGTCAAAAAAGCCAAGTTGTCCCAATTCACGAATACTCCGTATAATGTCCGATTTATTGTATTTCTGACCAGGTCTTGTCCGTAATTCCCTGAAAATAACATGGTCGTTGGTTTTATCGTTACCGTTTACCGTAACGTGATCAAGAAACGTCTCCTTTCCTTCTATTATACGGATCTCAAAGTTAATCGTATCGTTGGCGGCGGAAATCTCCACTGGATTTATGGTCGAGAACAGGTACCCGTTGTTTTGGTACAAACTCGTAACATCGTTCGGATCTGGTTTAGAATTATCCGCAATCCTTTCCCTTAACAACACGCCATTATAAGTTGACCCCTTCTTTATACCTAAAACTTGGGAAAGTTGACGATCTGTATATACCGTATTTCCAACAAAATCAATATCCCCAAAATAATATTTGTTCCCCTCCTCTACTTTTATATTCAATTGAATGTTGTTCTCATCCAATTTAATCACGGTATCGGAAATTACACGAGCATCCCTATATCCGTTTTCTGCATATTTATCGATTAACGAGCCTAAATCTTCCTCATAATCCTTTTTGATAAACTTTGATTTTTTCCAAAAGCGACCAAAGCGTTTCCTTTTGGTATTCTTTAAAGCCTTACGAAGTTTTTTACTGGATAACTCTTCGTTTCCTTCAAAAACGATATCCTTAATTTTTACCTTATCCCCTTTTTTAATATTCACGACCATACTACGTGCATTGGTTTCAGAAGTATCCTTTGCGGTCGCAATGTTTACGGTAGTGTTTAGAAATCCCTGTTTCTTATACTTATTGGCAATGTAATTTTTAGTGTTGGCTATAAGGCTCTCCGTTATTTTCTTCCCCTTTTTTAAATCAGTATCCTTAACTAACTCCGGCACTTTTCTTTTTTTAATGCCATAGAAAGTTACGTCCGTGAGCGTAGGACGTTCTATAATATTTAACTCTAAGAAAACCGTGTTGCCCTCTATATTTGTGATGTATATATCAATGGAGCTAAAAAGCTCTAGACCCCACAATTTATTGATTACCGCACTGATTTCCTCTCCAGGAAGGGTTATTGGTTGCCCCACTCTGAGACCAGTGTAGGTTTTTACCGTTTGTTCGTTATAACTTTGCAGTCCCGTTACTTCCAGACCACCTAAAATATAGCTTTTTCCATCCTCATAAGAAGTCTCTTGGGCTATTAAGGTAATATTCGTAAGTAAAATAAGTAGGGTGGTAAGTACGTGGTTCAAGGATATGAACCTGGTCATATCTTTAAATGAGTTGTTCGCTAGTTTTTCCAAATCTTCGTTCTCTGTTCTGGTAATTTTTTATGGCCTCTACCAAATGATGCTCACTAAAATCGGGCCAAAATACATCAATAAAATATAATTCGGCGTAAGCAATTTGCCATAATAAAAAATTGCTGATCCGATGTTCTCCACTAGTACGGATAAGCAAGTCTACGTCTGGCAAATTATGTGTGTAAAGATGGTTATTTATAATGGTTTCATCAATATCATCAGATGAAATTATATTATTTTTAACTTTGATACTGATGGCCTTTATTGCGGATTGTAGTTCTTCGCGTGACCCGTAACTCAATGCTAAGGTGAGGGTCATACCCGTATTTTCCTTGGTTTTTTCCATAACTTCCATCAACTCTTTGTAAGCCCTGGACGGTAAGGATGAAATACTACCTATGGTATTTAATCGAACATTGTTTTTCTTAAAGGTCTTAAGTTCTTTTTTCAGGGAAGACACTAAAAGTCGCATTAAAGTGTCGATTTCGATTTTAGGACGTTTCCAATTTTCCGTGGAAAAGGTGTAAAGAGTAAGGTACTCTATTTTTATTTTCACACAATTTTCTACAACTGTCCGTACCGTTTTAACGCCATTTTCGTGACCAAAAACCCTATGCTTACCTCTTTGTTTGGCCCATCTACCATTTCCATCCATAATAATGGCCAAATGCTTCGGCAGATTATGGTCAGCAATGTCATCTATTTTGTTCATGTACTGTTTTATTCAAAACAATCCGTACAAGACTTTCTTCCAAATGTATAAGTTAATGTAACCCCGGAAAAAACGTACCAATCGTCACTAAAAATATTCCCAAACTGGAACTCCTCAAAATTGGAGCCGATAGGATTACTAGCATCCAGATTATCCGTAAAGGTATATCTAGCTCCTATTTCTGCGCCAAAAATAAGAAACTGATTGATACGATACTTAAAACCACCTATGATTGGTATGGCGAAAGATCCGTCTTTTTGATTTATCTCCTGCAAAACCCCACCATTAAAATAATCGAAATCATACCTAAAATAGGTCACACCCGTGTATAAATAGGGCGTAAAAGCAGGTCCAAGTTTGTGTAAATTATATTCGACAAAGTTAAATTCCAGCCCAACCGAACCTTCCAGTACGGAATTGTCAACAAGGTATCCTCGTTGTTGTCTAGCGGTTGTATTGGATTTGGCATCATCCGCAGTAAATTTTCCGTAGATAATGCTGCCTCTCCAGGCATATCTTTTACTCTTGTTCCACTTGAAAATTCCGCCAAAAGCGATGTCGGAGGGTAGGATGAAATTTGTCCTTCCTACATCACCAATCATGTTAGCACCTCCACCAAAAACACCAACTTCATACGTTTGTGAATGAACGCCAAAAAATGACAAGGCTAGTATAACAAAAACAATTTGCTTCATAAATTAAAAAAATTTGCGTCTTGCGAATAGCATATTTACCCCAGTTTAGGGTCATATAAAAGCTCTTTCAAGATAAACAGCTTTTGGGGGCATTTATTGTTCGGGTTCCGATTCAATTACGTTTGTCCTCACCCCACAACAATTTATTCCGAAGGGTTTTCAAAAAGCTTTCTGAAGTATATTCTATCATCTTAATCGTAAAGGATGCCTTTTTTATAGTTATTTCTTGGCCATTTTCTAATGAGGCAATTCTGGAGTCCAAGGAAACCAAGTGATTTTCCTCCCTCCCAGAAACCTTTAACCTAATTACAGTATCATCAGAAATCACCAAGGGTCGTGCATTTAAATTGTGAGGTGCGATAGGCGTAAGCACAAGGGATTTGGCCGTTGGAACAATGACAGGTCCCCCACAACTTAAGGAATAACCCGTTGAACCTGTTGGTGTAGAAATGATAAGGCCATCTGCCCAATATGAGGTCAAGTATTCATCGTTCAAATAGGTTTCTACCGTAATCATGGAGGTAGTATCCTTCCTGCTTACTGTGATTTCGTTTAGTGCAAAATTAAGCTCTCCAAATTCCTCATCCAATGCTTGCGTGTTCAACTGCACCAAACTTCTTTCCACCACGGAATATTCCCCACTTACAAATTCCCGCACCACCTTTCTAACATCCTCTTTTTTGAACGTGGACAAGAAACCAAGTCGACCAGTATTAACGCCAACTATGGGAATGCCGAGATCTCTTACAAACGTGGTGGCCCGCAAAATGGTGCCGTCACCACCAAAACTGACGAACATATCAAAAGAAGCATCCAGACCTGACTGTGATGTAAATGTTGTAAACTTTTCTTTGTTTCCTTTGGAAAGATACAACTGATGAAATTCTTCTTCTATGCAGATTTCTGCATTTTCCCTTTTGAGTTCATCCAAAAGTTCCAGTAAAAATTCAATTGCATTTTCCTGGTACGTTTGTCCGTAGATAGCAGCCTTCATACTAGACGTTTAGATATTTGTCCAAATAGTCTGAGCGCCCCTTAAGATTTTCCAGAAATTGATCATCCGCATTTCCAAAAAGAATATGATAACCGTAGCGTCTAAAGGTCTGTACGACCTCATTAAAGTTGGTGTTGCTTATCTTAATGGTTATCTGTACCACATCGTTTTGCACATCGGTAATAAAACCACCGATAAATTTAGCATTATTACTCTCCACAATCTGTGCGACCTCACTAAAGGAATAGTCTTTTGCAGCCGTTGCAATGACCAGAATATTTCCGGGATCGGTAAAAAAGGGAGTGTCAATAAAAACCGCCACAATATCCGTAAGGTCATAATACCCTATTACTTGTTCATCCGACCCTACAATAGGAAGCAAATTTGCTTCATTTCTGGCAAACGCTTCCAACACGTCCAGCCAATTGGTGTCCTTTTGAACAAAAAAAGACTCCAAATCGTATCGGTAATCCTCAATTTTAGCTTTTGGCTTTACAACTTCCATATCATTCTCGGAAAAAACCCCAACAAATTTTCCCTTTTCCGTGATGGCAACATGTGAAAAGGTGTTCGTCTTAAAGAAATCCAAAACCTTTTCAAAGGTCCCTTCAATCTTAAAAACTGGAATATTGGTTATGATGTGATCTTGTATCTGCATAAACTAAATTATAACGCAAATTAGTAATTATTAATATCAAAAGGTATGCCTTATTCGTATTTTTGGAGTCCCTTAAAATCAAAATCGATAATATGGCCAAACTAAGCGTTAACGTGAACAAAATTGCCACTCTTCGTAATGCGAGAGGGGGAAATACACCCAATCTATTGAAGGTAGTAGAGGATATTGAACGTTTTGGAGCACAAGGAATTACCGTGCATCCACGACCGGACGAACGGCATATTCGCTATGAGGATGTCCGTAATTTAAAGAATATCGTCACCACGGAATTCAACATTGAGGGTAACCCCATACCAGCATTTATAGATTTAGTCCTTGAAGTACGACCCACTCAAGTCACTCTGGTACCAGATGCGGAAGACGCAATTACATCCAACGCAGGATGGGACACTGTTAAACATAAAGATTTTTTGAGTGATGTTATTGGCATCTTTAAAGAAGCTGGTATCCGAACTTCAATTTTCGTAGACCCTATTGTTGCCGCTGTTGAAGGCGCCAAGGACACGGGTACCGACCGTATTGAACTCTACACGGAAAGTTATGCCTCCGATTATGCGAAAAATAAAGAAATGGTCATTAAGCCATTCATTAAGGCGAGCAAAAAAGCCATAGACCTCAGTATTGGTATTAACGCCGGGCACGACCTTAGCTTGGACAATATTCAATACTTCAAAGCCAACATTCCCAATCTTTTGGAAGTATCCATAGGCCATGCGCTCATTTGCGAATCATTATATTTTGGTCTGGACAACGTTATAAATATGTACTTGAATAAACTGAAATGAATCCAATCCTATCCTCTAAGATTATTGGCCAGGGTAAACCGTTGTGCATTCTACATGGTTTTCTTGGGATGTCCGATAATTGGAAAACCTTAGGCTCTTCCTATTCCGAAAATGGCTTCGAAGTCCATTTAATAGATCAGCGAAATCACGGCAGGAGCTTTCATTCCCGTGATTTTAATTATGACATTTTGGCCGAGGACTTGTCGGCTTATTTAAAGTTTCATGAAATAAAATCGACTTTTCTCATTGGACACTCCATGGGCGGAAAGACCGCAATGCAGTTTGCCTGCTTATACCCAGATAAGGTTACAAAGTTGATAGTCGCCGATATTGCCCCCAAGTATTATCCTCCTCATCATGACTACATAATCGATGCACTTAATAAGATGGATGTTGAGAATATCATCTCTAGGAATGAAGCAGACGAACAACTTGGAAAATACATACCTGATTTTGGAACGCGGCAGTTTTTACTAAAAAATCTTTATAGGGCCGACGGTAAACAATTGAAGTTTCGCTTTAATCTGCCAGTTCTAAGTGGAAAAATGGAAGAGGTAGGAGAAAATATCAGTAGCACGGACAGGTATGACGGTCCCACACTTTTCTTAAAGGGAGACCGATCGGAGTATGTAGTGGACAACGATTTTCTGGAGATTAAAAAGCACTTTCCCAAAGCCAGCCTTAAAACTATTAGCAACGCCGGCCATTGGTTACACGCGGAAAACCCCGATGAATTCTTAGAAAAATCGTTAAAATTTCTAAATTCTTAAAAAAGGCTCTAATTTATTATGCATGCATAATTTTTTTATCCAAATAATTGTGTGAGTAATAATTTTGGTTAATTTTGGTTCTACTGTGATTTAAATATCATTCAAACAAATTAACTCAAAATTATACTGATGAAAAAGATTTTAGCCCTACTCGCTCTTTTTGGATTTGTTTTCATTTCCTGTAGCGATGATGATGGCACTCCCCCTGTAACCCCTGAAGAACCGGAACCGATAAACTATACTAGTGGTTCGGCCAATTTCAGCAACTATGTTGCCATAGGAAACTCCCTTACAGCCGGTTACTCCGATGCGGCCCTCTTTATTGACGGTCAAACGGCTTCCTTTCCCAACATGTTGGCAACCAATTTTGCATTGGCAGGTGGCGGTGATTTTAGCATACCGTTCATGGCGGATAATCTTGGTGGAGCAACACTTGGTGGAACACCTATATTGGGAAATAGAGTGATACTTTCCTTTGCATCAGGATCCCCCTCCCCTGTTCCGGTTAGCGGAACGGGTTCTACCGAAATTAGCAACACACTTTCAGGGCCATTCAATAATATGGGCGTCCCTGGAGCAAAGAGTTATCACCTTTTGGCACCTGGATATGGAAATGTACAGGGCGTTGCTCTTGGATTGGCAAATCCTTACTACGCCAGATTCGCGAGTAATCCAAATGCAACAATTATTGAAGATGCCGCAGCTCAAGATGCCTCTTTTTTCACTCTTTGGATAGGCAATAACGATATTTTAGGTTATGCCACCGCTGGTGGAGCGGGAGTGGATCAAACCGGTAACTTCGACCCGAGCACCTATGGTGGTAACGACATATCCGACCCTAATGTGGTTGCAGGTGCAATAAATTCGGCCTTACAGGCAATGACGGAAAATGGAGCGGATGGCGCTATTGCAAATCTGCCCGATGTTACCACCATACCGTATTTTACTACCGTGCCTTATAATCCAGTACCTTTAGATGAAGGTACGGCCGCACTTCTAAATGGTGCTTATGCAGCTTACAATGGTGGTTTAGCGCAGTTACAAGGTTTAGGAGCCATTACTGCGGATGAATTAGCACAAAGAACAATTTCCTTCTCTGCCGGAAGCACGAACGCCGTAGTTCTATTGGATGAAGATTTAACGGATTTGACCAGTTTTAATCCGGCTTTGATAAATATGAGACAAGCAACCCCGGAGGATTTAGTCGTTTTAACTGCCAGAAACTTTATTGGGACTTTGGCAAATCCTCAGGATCCAACCTCTATTAACGGTGTTGCCGTGCCATTAGCCGATAAATGGGTATTGACCCCGGAAGAGCAACTTTCAGTAAACACGGCCCTAACCGCTTATAACGCAAATATTACTGCCCTCGCGGCCCAGTATGATATTGCCTTAGTGGACGCCAACGCCTTTCTAAGGGTTATCTCAACCGACGGATTTCCACTTGGCGATGGAAGCACTGTTACTGCTACATACGCTACGGGTGGCGGCTTTTCATTGGATGGGGTACATCCTTCTCCGAGGGGTTATGCGCTTCTGGCCAATCTTTTTGTAGAGGCCATAAATGAAAAATACGGTTCCAATTTACCCGGGGTGAACCCGCTAGATTTTACCGGACTATATATCAACTAAAGAATTTATTCATTATGTTTAAGGGTGCCTATTGGCACCCTTTTTTATTCAACTAAACCAAAAAAATATGAAACTTATTCTTAGAGTCCTTTTAAGTGCATTGGCCGTAATTCTTTTAGCAAATTTTCTGCCGAACGTTTCAGTAGACTCCTATGTAACCGCAATTATTGTGGCTGTGGTGCTGAGTTTGCTGAATTTTTTAGTGAAACCTATTTTGGTCATACTTACACTACCCGTGACCATTCTCACCTTTGGGTTGTTCTTATTAATCATTAACGCCATCATCATTTTATTGGCAGACTATTTAATTACAGGATTTAACGTAGAAGGAATTTGGTGGGCTTTGCTTTTCAGTCTATTACTTTCATTTTTACAATCCATCCTTTTTTCGCTATTAAAGGAAGACTAATAAATACTAGTTAATATTTGGAACACAAGGGTTTAAAAACTTGGTAGACATGCTAATTTGTAGTAATTTTGCCTCCCATTTTATATTAAAGGATTTAGACAAGTATAGATAATGAATATTACAAAGGAGCAGATAGATAATTTAAACGCCGTCGTTAAAGTTGCCATAACTAAAGATGACTACCAGGACAAGGTAGACACCATTTTAAAGGACTACAAAAAACAGGCAAATATCCCTGGATTCAGAAAAGGGCAAGTACCAATGGGACTTATAAAAAAGCAATATGGCAAAGCGGTATTGGTAGACGAGGTCAACAAATTATTACAGGATAATTTGAACAAATATCTTACCGAAGAAAAACTGGACGTACTCGGAAACCCCCTGCCAAAGCAACAAGACAATTTTGATTGGGATAAAGAGGAATTGGCATTTGAGTTTGAGCTTGGTCTGGCTCCCCAGTTTGAGGTACCCTTAAAAACTAAAAAAGCCATTACGCACTACAAGATAGTGGCGGATAAAAAAATGGTTTCTGAGCAAATAGAACGTATTCAAAAACAATACGGTAAGTTAGTAAGTAAAGATACCGTAGGAAAAACCGATGAAGTTTCAGGAAAGTTTGTGAATGAAGCCGAGGGTATAGAAAACCAATCGCTTTTGGAGATGGACAAGCTAAAAAGTAAAAAAGCCGTTGAATCTCTTTTAGGCAAAAAGGTTGGTGATACGGTAACTTTAAAAACCAAGGGGCTTTTAAATGAAGACCATTTACTTTCGAGTATACTTGGAGTTTCAAGAGAAAAAACTGAGAAGTTGAACATCGAAGTTTTATTTACAATTACTGAAATAAATGAAAGACAGCCCGCGGAACTGGATCAAGAATTGTTCGATAAACTTTTTGGAAAAGATACCATTACCTCTGAAAAAGAACTTAGAGAACGCATCAAAGAAGATTCCGAGAAGCAATTTGAGCAACAATCCGACCAAAAGCTCCTAAACGATGTGACCGAATATTTTATTGAAAACGTAAAATTTGAATTGCCTGGAGAATTTTTAAAGAAGTGGATACAAAGGACGGGGGAAAAAGAATTGACAGAGGAAGAAGCAAGTGAAGAATTTGCAAAATCTGAAAAAGGTTTGCGTTACCAGTTAATAGAGGGGAAAATCATTAACGATAACAATCTCCAGGTTCAATTTGATGAGCTTAAGGAGTTTTCCAAGGGCTTTATACGAACTCAGATGGCCCAGTTTGGCCAAATGGACCCGAAAGAAGAAGAACTGGATAACATTGCGGCTCGGGTTTTGAGCAACCAAGATGAAGTCAAAAGATTATCGGAACAGTTAATGAGCCAAAAATTATTAAACCTTTATAAAGAAAAAGCAAATCTTAAAACTAAGGAAGTTACTTATGAAAACTTCGTGAAAGAAGTTTACGGATAGCCTGGGAATTATAAATTAAGTATCTTTACGGTGCCGGAAATATTTTTTTCGGCACCTTTTTTTACCACTAAAATCGATTATCAATTTATGGATTACGGAAAAGAATTTAAGGATTACGCCATAAAGCATCAGGGTATTAGTAGCATGTACTATGATAAAATCATGAGTAGCATGTACCCTACCAATATGACCCCTAACATTATTGAGGAGAGACAAATGAATGTTATTGCCATGGATGTTTACTCAAGGCTGATGATGGATAGGATTATTTTTTTAGGCACCGGTATCAACGATCAGGTTGCGAATATTGTACAGGCCCAATTATTGTTTCTGGCCAGTGTGGATGCCTCTAAGGACATCCAGATATATATTAACTCCCCCGGCGGCAGCGTTTACGCGGGACTAGGAATTTACGATACTATGCAGTTCATTAATCCTGATGTAGCCACCATTTGTACCGGAATGGCAGCTTCTATGGGCGCAGTATTACTTTGTGCAGGAGAAAAAGGTAAGCGTAGCGGCTTACAACATTCAAGGGTAATGATCCACCAACCTATGGGAGGTGCCCAAGGACAGGCAAGTGATATCGAAATTACAGCAAGAGAAATTCTGAAGCTTAAAGAAGAGCTTTACGAAATAATTGCCAATCACTCAGGCCAAACCATTGAAAAAGTACACGATGATAGTGATCGTGATTATTGGATGAAGGCGGACGAAGCCTTGAAATATGGTATGATCGATGAAATTTTGGTTAGGGATAAGAAATAATTTCGACTAAAATAAAAAATCTCTGTTTTTTTGAACCAAAAATAGAATTGTTACGTTAGGGTTCAGTATAGTTTAGTAGTGTTATGGCAAAGGAAAATTTAGAATGTTCGTTTTGTGGAAGGAAGAAGCCAGAAACTAATTTGTTGATTGCTGGTCTTGATGCGCATATCTGTGACCGCTGTATAGAACAGGCACACGGTATCGTTGCAGAGGAATCCCGACAAACTAAAACCAACGATCTTTCTTCTGAATTGGTTCTAAAAAAGCCTATTGAGATAAAATCTTTTCTAGACACTTATATCATTGGACAGGAACGCACTAAAAAAGTGATGTCCGTTGCAGTTTACAATCACTATAAAAGACTTTTACAACCTTCATCCAAAGAGGACGATATAGAGATCCAGAAGAGTAATATTATAATGGTAGGGCAGACAGGAACAGGCAAGACTCTTATGGCCAAGACCATAGCCAGAATGCTTAATGTTCCTTTAGCTATAGTAGATGCTACTGTGCTAACCGAAGCCGGTTACGTGGGCGAGGATGTGGAGAGTATTCTAACACGTTTGCTACAAGCTGCAGATTACAATTTAGAAAAAGCCGAAAGAGGAATCGTATTTATTGATGAGATAGATAAGATTGCTCGCAAAAGTGACAATCCTTCAATTACAAGGGATGTCTCTGGGGAAGGAGTTCAACAAGGCCTACTGAAACTTCTAGAAGGTACCGTAGTAAACGTTCCGCCCAAAGGGGTAGAAAACACCCAGATCAAAAATTTATCGAGGTTAACACGGAAAATATTCTTTTCATAGCTGGAGGTGCCTTTGACGGTATAGAACGAGCTATTACCAAAAGATTGAATTTGCAGGCAGTGGGATACAATGCCTCTAAGACTGACGATCAATTGGACAACTCAAATATGCTTCAATACATTATACCCAAGGATTTAAAAGAGTTTGGACTTATACCTGAAATTATTGGAAGATTACCGGTCCTGACGCATATGAACCCGTTGGACGAGAAAACGCTTAGAGCGATACTTACGGAGCCGAAAAATGCCATTATTAAGCAATATGAAAAGCTCTTTTCAATGGATGGTATTACATTTACCATTACAGATCAAGCTTTGGACTACATTGTAAAGAAGGCAATAGAATACAAGTTAGGAGCCAGAGGCTTGCGTTCACTATGTGAAGCCATTTTCACCGATGCTATGTTTGAAATGCCCAGTAACGAGGAAACTGAATTTAAGGTAACCAAACCATACGCGGAGAACAAACTCTCCTATGAGACAATAAAGAAACTTAAGGCAGTTTCCTAATTATACTACCTTCTTTGTTTTAGGAAGAATTTGGGTTACTTGACTCAAAAGATCCATACATACTTTTTGAATGACTATTTCATCCGTGTAAAGCGTATGTCCGAAATTCTTAAAAATTTCCATTTCAATACCTAAGTTAGAAGCCCACTTATCATAAGGTTTAGCACTATCGTTCTCACCATAAAGTAAAGTGAAAGGAGCACAAGGCTTTTCATCTTCCAGACGTATTCTGGTTGCCGAAACGCAATACAGGGATTTTACGGGAAGTCCTTTTTTCGCGGCATTCCAGATAATCGTTCCACCCGTACTAAAACCTAAATAATAGCAGGGATTCTTTTCCCTTTTTAGCAAATGTGCCACTGCCGTATCTATACCACCATTTACGAAGGCATTATGAATATTCTCTTCCGAATTGACCGGTAAATCTAAATTTGCCAGTTGTTGACTATCATAAAATGTAATGTCAAAATATTGTTGCAAGTATCCCAAATAAGAAGTAATCCAAAGTCCTTTTTTAGCTCCCCACATGTCAGAAACAATTACTAATTTTTCAGCCATGACTATAATTTTATATCGGTTAGGTTAAGAATATTTCTCTAAGCTCATTATTTAACGAGGGAAATCCTCATTTATTTGTTTAGCCGTTGTAAATCATCGATGTAGTCCATAATTGTGATTTCTATATTGTATTACTTGCCAATTAAAATTATAGTTGTACTAATTAGAACCCCAAATCAATATTACCGAGTCCAACACCAGATTGGCCCCCCGCCAATTTGAACAATCCAAAAGTGCCTGCAGTAATAGAGACGGGCAGTACAATGGTCTTCCCTAAAGAGAACTTTCCTTTTTTGATTTGTTGAATCCCATCCAAACTCAGTTTATCTATTCTTCCATTTCGTATTTTATAAGTTAAAACGCTATCGTTAACACCTATAACACTTCCTCTTTTATACTTCCCATATTCCTCATGATTTAACTTATAGTTTTCTCCGGGTTCAAGACCTTCATATCTTGATTCCAGTTCTTTATAACTATAACAGCTTTGTAATAGCATTAAACCACTCAGTAATACTAATTTAATTTTCATGTTTTCTTAATTAGAATTATAAAAGCAAAACTAGGTTTTGTAAGGATTCTAAATGTCCAGTATTATTGAAATTATAAGTATTCGGACATTCTTTTAATGCGATTACCCTCGTTGTCTCCTGTATTGTACTGGGGTGATCCCTGTAGTTTTTTTGAAAGCTGAATAAAAAGTAGATTTGGAGTTGAAACCGCACTCCAGGCCCATGGCGGCAATGGTATAAGAAGAATACTCATCAGAAGCTAAAAGCTCCTTCACTTGGGCTACACGAAAAGAATTTATAAAGTCCGAAAAATTACTGTCGGAGTTTGTGTTTATTGCTTTGGACAAGCTACTGGAACTTAGATTTAGTTCTTCCGATAATTTCTCCAAACTAAAATATGGATCTAAATAACGTTGTTCTTTTAAAATGTATTCCTGTGCCTTACTAAAAGTCTCAGCACTTTTGTTATTGGCACCAGTATTGTACGAATTATTATCGCTTTTATGGAATTTATCAGGCCTATCTCGAATTTCTTTTCTTAATACTATTCTATCTTTCAATATAGTATATCTAAAAAAACCTTGATACCCCACCCAATATATCAGTAACGAAGAGCTTAGGCGAAGTGGATAAAAACTATAAGGTTTTTCTACTATTCCGGTGATATTCCAAAATATGGATAATAGCCACAAGGCGAAGACCACCCCACCTAAGGACATAAATCTTTTGATCCATTTCAAATCATCAAAAGCTAAAATTTTTGGATAAAGTTCTTGATACCTATAAATAAGGCGTATAGCTTTGACAAATAGGAACAAGGAATATGAGAATGTGACAAAATCCTCCAGTGAATCGTAAAATGAAGCGTAATTCTGCGGTAAATCACCTTGTCTCAGTAAGTAGTAAACAATGGAGCGTGCAACTAATTCTATTGCAAATATGAACAATGATAGCCTTAAAAAGGGCCACCGCTTACTCTCAATTTCTAAATAGTAAATTAAGAAAGCATAAAACATGGGAACAATAAGAACGTACCACGGTATTGTAAAATGTCCCCAATAGTCATTATTAAATAAAAAGCCTTTGTCTATGAGCCAAGATTGTAAATTGTTTAAGGAAAGGAAAAAAATAAAAAGATTCAGGTAAAGTATAGGCTTCTCCAACATCTTCCGAGAGGAAAACGTTGCAATGTTGAAGACAAAACCTTGTATTGCCCCGGCAATCATTAAAAAATTGAAAATAGCCGTCACCCCGTAGAACGATTTCTACTCAAGATATGGAATTTAAGTATTCATCTTGAGGAGTTCTTCAATGTATTCACGTTTATTTGATAGTCTTGGAATTTTATGTTGTCCTCCCAATTTGTCATTCGCCTTTAACCAGTCGTAAAAAAGATTCTCCCTTGCCGTGTGTACCTTAGGCATTTTCAACGTAATATTATTATAACGTTTGGCCTCATAATCCGAATTCAATGCCTTGAGTGCATTATCCAAGAACTCTGTAAAATATTGAATGTCCTTCGGTGGTTTTCTAAATTCGATAATCCACTCATGGGCACCTTTTTCTTTCCCCTTCATAAATATGGGTCCTGCCGTATAGTCCTTAATTTCGGCGCCAGCTTTTCTACAAACCGCCTTTAGAGCCTCCTCTGCATTTTCAATTATCAGCTCCTCTCCAAAAACATTAATATGATGTTTTGTACGTCCCGTGACCTTAATACGATAGGGTTTTTTAGATGTAAACCTAACGGTGTCCCCAATTTTATAACGCCAGAGACCAGAGTTTGTCGTAATTATTATGGCATAGTTCTTCCCTACCTCAACTTCAGACAAGGGAATAGCTTGTTGTATGTTTGTACCATACTTGTCCATAGGAATAAATTCATAAAATATGCCGTAATCCAACATCAACAGCAAATCGTCCGCTCCGTTTCTATCCTGAATCGCAAAAAACCCCTCGGAGGCATTATATATTTCATAATATTTAAAGCTCTTTCTTGGCAGAATATTCTTGTATTGCTCTATGTAAGGACTAAAATTGACCCCACCATGAAAGTAGACCTCTAAATTTTCCCATACCTCAAATAGGTTTTCCTTTCCGGTTTCCCCCAAAACATTATTTAGCAAAACCAGCATCCACGATGGTACGCCTGCTAAACTTGTTACGTTCTCGTGAACACTTTCGTTAATTATCGCCTTTAGCTTGCTCTCCCATTCGCTCATCAAAGAAACCTTGTTGCTGGGAGTACTACTAAACTCAGCCCAAAGTGGCATATTATCTATAAGTATGGCAGAGAGATCCCCAAAAAAGGAGCCGTTATCCTCGTACAATTTCTTACTACCTCCAAGCCTGAGGCTTTTTCCCGTAAACAACTGTGAATTCTCATTATTATTCAAGTACAGGCAAAGCAAGTCCTTGCCGGATTTGTAATGACAATCTTCCAAAGCTTCAAAACTTACAGGAATGAATTTACTTTTGGAATTGGTAGTACCACTACTTTTTGCGAAGTGTTTAATATTGGTGGGCCAAAAAAGGTTCTGTTCGCCTCTTCTGTTACGCTCTATAATAGCTTCAATGTCCTCATAAGAAACAATGGGCACCCTTTCCCTAAAAGTCTCATAGTTATTGATGGACTCAAAATCATACTGTCTTCCAATTTCTGTATCCTCAGCTATTTCCAAAAGTTGTAGTAACAATTCTTCTTGGACCTCTTCTGGATATTTTAAAAAAAGTTCAATTTGATGATAGCGCTTTTTTAGCAACCAGGAAGCTATTGAATTAAAAAGCGGAATCGGCATTTTTGGGTATCTTTATACGGCTAAAAATAGTTTATATCCACATCAATTTCAAATTGAACAGCTAATTAGATTTCCCTATGCAATATGAAGGCGTTTTAAGAAAAATGCAAACCGAAATTGGCACACCCATCCAATACTACATGGTCTTTGAATCCGATTTCTTGAATATAAATCAGGTCCTGGACAAGGACTTGAAAATTGAATTTATAAAATTCCAATGCCTAAACTGTAAAAATGACCGACCTATATACAGACAAGGCTTTTGCAAAAATTGCTTTTTTGAAATTCCATCCGCAGGTGATTGGATTATGAGACCGGAATTGAGCACGGCCCATTTGGACGAAGAAGACAGGGATTTGGACTATGAGAAAAAAGTACAATTACAACCTCATATCGTGTACTTGGCCAACTCCAGTTCCATAAAAGTAGGCGTTACCAGAAAGTCCCAAGTCCCCACCAGATGGATTGATCAGGGAGCCCATGAAGCTATTGAGATTGTGGAAGTTCCCAACAGGTACCTTGCCGGGATAACCGAGGTAGCCCTTAAAGACCACGTAAGCGATAAGACCAATTGGCGTAAAATGTTGACCAATTCTGTAGAAGATGAGGATTTAGTGGCTTGGCGAAATAAGTTGAAATCCTATATTCCGGATGAGGCCAAGGAGTACTTCTTAGATAGTAATACAGAAACAAATCTTGATTTTCCGGTTTTGCGCTATCCGAAAAAGGTAAAAAGCTTAAGTCTTGATAAAACCCCTGATTATGTGGGCAAGTTAAAAGGAATTAAAGGACAGTATCTCATGTTTGAAGATGATACGGTGTTCAACGTTAGAGGCAGCGAAGGCTATTATATAGGACTCACCGTTAATTCGTAGAATCCTTTTTAACCGTTGTATCCGTTTTTTTCTTTTTACCTAAAAGACCACCTAAAATATCCCTTGCTTTTTCTTTGACCACATCTTCCTCCTTTTTTACAGGCACGGAATCCGTCTTGGTCTGAGTAGAATCCTTGGTTTTGGTGCCTCCCAAAATTCCCCCGATAACGTCCTTCGCATTCTCTTTTACAGAGTTTTCGCTTTTTGAAGAATCACGTTTTTGCTGATTATCTGAAAATATGCCACCAATCAAATCCTTTGCTTTATCCTTTCCTTTATTGACCAGTTTTTGTTTTTCAATTTCCACTAACTGATTGGTCAAATTTTTCACACCTGATGTGAAGTCCGTCGTTACTTGCGGACTGGTATACTTACCGCCAATATTCGCGATAACCGGTATGGTTAGACTATCAAGCGCGGTATCATCAATTCTAGCGATTAAAGCATTCACATCCTTTCCTAAATACTTTGCGGGAACCTCTAAGGTGGCCTTATAATTCATATTACTATCAAAGGTGTGGCTTCCATCTACGTTAATAGCAACATCCTTATAGTTGATGGTAAAAGGTTTAACGGTAACCAGACCATCCTTAAAAGATAGTTTTGTTTTTAATTCTTTTAAACTGAGTTCCTTGAGGTCCAAAAAACCAAGTTTACTATCCAAAGCGGACAGAATTGGAGCCTGATCTGTATCTATTTCCCTGGTAAGAATATCCGCTAAAATATTACCGCTCAAACTCAACAGGTCCGGCGTAAAATCATCCGTTAGATTTCCCGAAAGCTCAATGTCCGAGGACAACTTTCCCTTGAGTATCCTCGCTATTGGCGCCAATACCTTGAAGAGCTCCAAAGCTTGGAAGGTCTCCCCTATTTGAAGTTGCTCCATGGCCAAACGCATGGCAAACGTGGGTGTTTCACTCTTTGTGGAAACCTCTCCATTAAATCCGACCTTACCATCAAAAAGAGATGAGGTCATATTACTCAAAATAGCCTTCTCGTCCCTAATCCTGAGATTACCTTTAACGTCCTTCAGGGTTATGTTATCATAAATAACTGTATTTGCCGAAGCGTTGATATTGGCATCCAAGAAAGACGGTATCTTAATTTTCTCCTCGGATTTTACTGGCGTATCATTTTGTGTTTTTTCTTCGTCCGTTTTTGCTTCCTCCGCTACCATAAAGTCGTTTAAAGCAAAGACATTGGACTTCAAATCAAAGTTTCCTTCCACATTTTCGTTGTTGAACATAAAACCCAGTAAATTATTAATGCTGCCGGTAGCGTTAAAATCAGTCTTACCGGTAACGCCGTTCAATTCATTCAACGTGACCGTTTTTGGATTGAAGGTTAAGGCAACTGCCGATAGCTTTACAGGATTGGGTATCTCAGGTGAATTGTATTCAAAATCCCTAACACTCATTTTTCCAGTTGTATTGGTCTTTTCATACTGCTTTCTCTCTATGGAAGCCATATCAAAAGCGGTAGTTACATCAGCATTCAATTGTCCTTTTAAATTTAAATCTGAAGGCACAGGATAAGCCTTGGAAATATTGGCCAAGTTCATTTTACCATCCACATGGGCGTTGACCTTGGTATTGCCCATCAGCTCCGTTATTTTTGCGTTGAGATTAAATTTATCCTCATCAATCATAAAGGAAGCCCTATTGATATTTACGTAGGTGTCCTCCGTAAGTCCGGTTTCATTGTTTACGACTACATCAATAAAGATATTTCGGACCGATTTTGGCAAATCAGGATATTTGAAGGATGCATTTTCCGAGTTAATGAAGATATTAAATTTTGGTATGTGCTCCTCATCCACAATACCATTAAAATTACCTTCTACTACAAAATCCCCTGTTGTCTTTACGTCGGAGATATTTTTGGAATACGTCTCCGGAATGACCGCTAGGAAATTTCTGAAATCAGATGATGGCGTTTTAAAGCTAATATTTACTTCCTGATTATCTTCATTCAGTTTTACGAAACCATCAAAGACCAACGGAAGCTGGTTTACGATTGCCTCATTCTTGAGAAAGGAATATTTGTCTTCTTGTAAGTCGATACCAATCAAGGCATTCAACTTCACTTTATTCCTGTTCAGGTAATTGGTACTATCCATCTCAAAACTCACCAACGCTTCTGTATATGTTTCCAATTCCGAGGTAGTCAAAGACAAATCTCCGGTTCCGTTGTGCTGTATTTCCTCGACCTTGAGCGCTATACCAGAAGACATGTCATTATAATGAACCGTAGAATTTAATATTTCATAGGACTCTAGATTAAACACGAAACCATCCGTCGCATCATTTGTTGATATTTGACTTTCTGATTCCTCGGTAATGTCATAATTAGCCTCTTCGGCTTCATTGATCTTAATGTTCAAATTGGCTCCGTCCAATAGGAGCCTTCGTATTCCAATCGCTTCACCCTGTCCTTTGAACAGTTCCCCAATACCCATTACTAATTCCAGATTATCGGCAGCAAATAAGGTATCCCCTTCAAAAGGAGCTTTATTAACTAGCGTAACCCCGGACAATTGAACTTCCGCGTTGGGAAAGCTTTTGATAAGACTCAAATCAGCATCATTGAAATCCAGGGTAGCGTTTACCGTATTGTTTACATTGTTTTTAATCAACTCCCCAATCTTGGCCTCCAAGATAAAAGGAGCAGCGACTAGCACCCCTATAATTAATAAAACAACAATACCAACTATTCGTAAAATTCTCTTCTTCATAGGTTAATTCGATTTTTCTTAACAACCATAAATTGACGATTATATTATGCGTCCAAGTCTATTTCTTGGCCCAAAGCCAATTTAAATCGTTTTCTAAGTATATATACGAACAAATAAAGGAAAGGGGTGTCCAAAAATGCTATAATTATCTTAAATATAAATCCGCTGATTACGAGCCCTACAAACTTGTCCCACGGTATTTCCCCAAATGAACACAACAATAGCACAACCGTAAACGTATCTATGAGCTGTGAGGAAAAAGTGGAGAAGTTATTCCGGAGCCATAAATATTTACCCTTGGTTAAATTTTTCCAGAAATGATACAATTGAATATCTACAAATTGGGCCAGCAAATAAGCCATCATGGAGGCGAAAACGGCCACTATCGTATTCCCGAATACCGATGTAAACAAATCGTCCTGTACCGGCGACCATACCGTTGCCGGTACGGCATTTGCCGTGTATACAATGGTAAGTGAAAAAACGGAGGCAAAAATTCCTGCTACAACAATTTGGTTGGCTTTCTTCTTTCCAAAGATTTCAGAAATCAAATCGGTAATCAAAAAAGTAACCGGGTACGGCAAAATCCCTACCGAAATCTCAAATAATGGCGCCCCGAACAATGTCACGTCCCCAAAAGGATGCCAATAAAAGAACTTTTGAAAAATTAAATTTGAAACAACAAGGGATGTGATGAAAAGGGCGCCCAGATACAAATAAATCTTCCGTGCCAGTAATTTATCCATGTGGGTCATTACTTAATGTTTAAAACAAACGGTAATCTCGCCTGCACACCCTTTTGTTCCATGGCCGACTTAAATTCTTGGATTATGGAGTAGGCTTCATTTCCCAAGTCCTCTCTAAGAACTTTTTCTTTGGTTTTGGCACTTACACCACTTAAGTCCTCCATGAATCGTTCAAATCCGGTCTTGTACTTCGGATATTTCCTAATTCCATATTCACCCAATTCGGCCATTTCCGCTGCTGCGGCTATTGCATCCTCTAAAGTGCCCAATTCATCTATAAGGCCCAAACGTTTGGCATCTACCCCACTCCAAACCCTACCTTGGGCTAAACTGTCGGCCTGCGCCATTGAAATATTCCTACCCGCCGATACGCGCTCCAGAAAGGTTTCGTAAGTATCCTCGATACTTTCCTGTACCCTGTTCCTAAAATCATCCTTCATTGGCTCGAAGAGGGAATAATCAACAGAATTTCTATTCGTGCCCACCTGTTCTGCATTGATACCAATATTTTTTGCCAATTCGTTAATGTTGGGAATAGTCCCGAAAACGCCGATCGACCCGGTAACCGTTGTAGGTTCCGCGTAAATTTTATCCGCACCTGCAGCAATGTAATAACCTCCCGATGCCGCTACATTTCCCATGGATACCACCACTGGTTTCACCTTCTTGGTCAGTTCCACTTCCCTCCAGATAATATCCGAGGTCAAGGCACTTCCTCCAGGTGAGTTTACCCGCAGGACAATAGCCTTTACATTTTTATCCTCCCTAGCTTTTATTAGCGCTTCATTAATGATTCCCTGTCCAATAATATTCGGGCCTCCTTCTCCATAAAAAATTTCCCCTTGGGCAAAAACCACGGCAATTTTATCCTTCCCCGACCGTAATATTTTTTTATTGGAATACTTGGTATAATCATCAACCGTTATATAGTTAATGCTGACCTCTTCCTTATCACCATCATACAAAGCATTACGCAGAACATCTTCGTACTGGTCGTAAAAAACTATATCATCTATCAAACCAGAAGTCTTGGCAAATTTGGGCGACCTTCCCCCTAAGGTATCGGCTATTGTATTCAAATTTTCTTCGGAGATACTTCTTTCTACCGCGATTTCCGAGACCATGGAATTCCATAGGGAGTGTATCAACTCCGATATTTGCGCCCTGTTAGCATCGCTCATCTCATTTTCTAAAAACGGCTCTACCGCACTTTTATATTTCCCATGTCTTATGACCTCCATTTTAACACCGGTTTTCTGCTGTAAGTCTTTATAAAACAATACTTCCGAGGACAGCCCTTTAAAGTCCAGTACGCCTACTGGGTTCATATAAACAGAATCGGCTACACTGGCTAAATAGTAGTCCTTTTGGGTATAAAAATCCCCGTACGCATAGATAAATTTCCCGGAATCCTTAAACTCGGAAAGTGCTTTTCTTAGGGTCTGCGTTTGCGCGAGGCCCGCGATGATAAAATTGTTGTTAATACTAATTCCCTGTATTCTGTCATCATCCTTTGCCACCGTTATCGCGTGCAATATTTCATCCAGGCCTTGTGATGATTCAAAAATTCCGGAGAATGGATCCAAATCCCTACTACCCGTATAATCTGCAATAGGTCTTTGCAACTGTAGTTCAAGTATGGAGTTATCCTTAACCGTAACGGAATCTTCATCATTCCCAATAAGACTAATGAAAATTAGGAACATGACGAAGACGATACCAAACGCCAAAATACATCCAATAATGGATGCTAATAAATTTCTCAAAAAGTTCATGCAATAGCAATTTTTAATATCCGGCAAAGATAACCAAAGTGGATTAGTTTTGTTTATTTTGCTTACAGATGACAACTGCCACAGAAAGCGTATATATTTCCATTGGAAGCAACCTTGGAGAAAGAGAATTAAACCTACAAAAAGCCATTTTTCATATTCAAAAAAGAGTGGGTGCGGTTGTACGTATATCATCTGTGTACAATACTCCCGCATGGGGATTTGAATCGGAAGATTTTTTGAATGCCTGTTTGCAATTAGAAACGAACCTGTCCCCAAAAGAACTTTTGGAAGAGCTCCTGAATATCGAGAAAACCTTAGGTCGAGAACGAAGCTTTAAGGATGAATACCAGAGCAGGAACATAGATATTGATATTATTTACTATGGCAACGCTATTGTTCAATTTGAAAAATTAAGCATTCCGCATCCCAGGATGCAGGACCGTAGGTTTGTACTGCGACCTCTTTCGGATATCGCCCCACAGTTTTACCATCCCCAGCTGAATAAAGATACCCGAAACCTGTTACAGCAATGTAGGGACAAAAGCAATTTACAGAAGACGACCATTAAGCTTTATCCCAACCGAGAAGGGTTGTTCACAAGCATACAGTTTATGGCCATAGAGGGCAACATTGGCGCAGGGAAAACCAGTTTGGCCACAAAAATGTCCAATGACTTCAATGCCAAATTAATCCTGGAACGGTTTGCGGAAAATCCGTTTTTGCCCAATTTCTATGAGGACCAAGCTCGTTATGCCTTTCCCTTGGAAATGTCTTTTTTAGCGGATAGGTACCAACAATTTTCGGACGATACGAGTCAGTTTGACCTCTTTAAAAACTTTATGATCAGTGATTATGATATCTTCAAATCCCTCATCTTCGCCAAGGTAACCTTACAGAAACAAGAATTTGAACTCTATCGTAAGATTTTCAAGTTTATGTACAAGGAAATTAAAAAACCGAGCATTTACGTTTATCTGTACCAAACTACCGATAGACTGTTGGAGCAAATAAAGAAGAGAGGAAGGGTGTATGAACAAAGTATTGATAGCGATTATTTGGAGAAAATCAACCGTGGTTACTTGGATTTCTTAAGGACCTATCCCAAAGAAAATCAATTGGTTATTGATGTTTCAGAATTGGATTTTGTAAACAATCAAAGGGATTATGAAACGGTCCTGGACACTATTACAGACTTTGCCATAAGACAATCGGGTTAACACAATTTTGGCAATTTTCTTGCACAGAACAAATGTATTTACGTTCTTGTGTGCCCAATTAGGAACTAACTAACTCAAACTATACTAAAAGCTCAACTTCGGTTGGGCTTTTTTATTGGTTCATTTTTGACCATAAATCCCACACGACCACTCCCACACTTACCGCAATATTCAAGGAATGTTTGGTGCCAAATTGCGGGATTTCCAAAACCTCATGACATTGGGACACTACTTTTTGGTCCACTCCTTTAACTTCATTGCCAAATATCACCACATAGGTCTTATCCACTTGTGGCCTAAAGTCGTTCAACATGGTGGCACCTTCGGCCTGCTCAATGGCCATTATGATATTTCCTTCGGATTTTAACCGGTCTATTAAGTCGTACGTTTCCGCCATATATTCCCAATCCACACTCTCCGTGGCACCCAATGCGGTTTTATGAATATCCTTGTGCGGAGGTTTGGCGGTAATTCCACAGAGGTATATTTTTTTGATTAGGAAAGCATCGGCCGTCCTAAAAACGGATCCGATATTATTCAAGCTTCGAATATTATCCAAGACGATGATCAGGGGTGTTTTTTCGGTGTTCTTAAATTCCGAAACCTCCAATCTTTCCAATTCCTCGTTTTTCAGCTTTCTCATTTAAATACTTTTCAACTATCGACCTTAAATATCAACAAAAATTTCGGGGCCATGTGCAAAGCCATATATTCGTTATCATTGACAAAAATAAGCAGATAAAAAGTAGTGGCGGACAAGGGAAAAATAAAAAAGGTGACCCCTTTAATGAAACAATACAATACCATCAAGACCAAATATCCTGATGCTTTATTGCTGTTTCGCGTGGGGGATTTTTACGAGACCTTTGGAGAAGATGCGGTAAAAGCCTCAAAAATCCTAGGTATCATCCTTACCCACCGCAATAATGGTGGCGACCGTACAGAATTGGCCGGATTCCCCCATCATTCTTTAAACACCTATCTTCCCAAACTGGTAAAGGCAGGGCAACGTGTTGCTATCTGCGATCAACTAGAAGACCCCAAACAAACCAAAACCATCGTAAAACGCGGGGTAACGGAGCTGGTTACACCAGGTGTGGCCATGAACGATGATATACTCCATGCCAAGAGCAATAACTTTTTATGTGCCGTTCACTTTGGAAGGAAAAACCTAGGTATAGCTTTTGTGGATATTTCTACGGGTGAGTTCTTGACCTCTGAAGGCAGCGATGAACAGATTGATAAACTACTGCAGAATTTTGCCCCCAACGAAATATTGATATCCAAAGCGCATAGAAAAGAATTTGAAGAAATCTTTGGTTCTCAATTTCACACCTTTTATATGGAGGATTGGGTATTTCAAGAAGATTACGCCCTGGAAAATCTCACCGGTCATTTTAAGACCAAAACCCTCAAGGGTTTTGGAGTAGACCATCTCAAGGAAGGTATTATTGCCTCTGGAGTAGTACTCCATTACCTGTCCGAAACACAACATCGGCAATTACAACATATCAGCAGCTTACAACGTATTGCTGAGGATGAATATATCTGGATGGACAGGTTTACGATAAGAAATCTGGAACTGTACCATTCTACTAACACTAATGCAGTTACACTGCTGGACGTTATTGATAAGACCATTTCCCCAATGGGCGGGCGAATGGTTAAGCGATGGTTGGCCTTGCCGTTGAAGAATATCCAAAAAATACGGAATAGGCATCAGGTTATCGGTCATCTTATTGAGAATGAATCACTCCTAGACAAGTTCCAACGGAATATAAAGCAAATGGGAGATTTGGAGCGCCTTATTTCCAAGGTGTCTACAGGAAAAGTGAACCCTAAAGAGGTCGTACAGCTCAAGAATTCCATGGAGGCCATCGTTCCCATTAAACAATTGGCTTCCCATTCTAAAAACGAGGCCTTGGCATTAATAGGAGACCAACTTCAATCTTGTGATGTGCTACGAAACAAGATCAAGGAAATGCTAAGCGAAGACGCGCCGGTAAACGTGCTCAAAGGGAACACCATCGCCGAGGGTTTTTCTACGGAGTTGGATGAGCTTAGGGGTCTTGCTGTTTCCGGTAAGGACTATCTGGACCAAATGTTGGCCCGGGAGACCGAAGCTACCGGAATTACTTCCTTAAAAATAGCCTCCAATAATGTATTTGGATACTATATCGAGGTTAGGAACACCCACAGGGACAAAGTGCCGGAAACTTGGATACGAAAACAGACCTTGGTCAATGCGGAGCGTTATATTACTGAAGAACTAAAGGAATACGAAGCAAAGATTTTAGGCGCAGAAGAACGAATTGCTACGTTGGAGCAACAACTTTTTTCACAGTTGGTGGTCTGGATGCAGGAATATATTGCTCCCGTACAACAAAATGCCCAACTTATAGCGCAATTGGATTGTCTTTGTGGTTTTACCCAGCTCGCCAAGGAAAATAACTACGTGGCACCCGAACTCAATGATTCTACGGATATCGATATCAAAAACGGTAGGCATCCGGTAATTGAGAAACAATTGCCCTTGGGTGAGCACTATATTGCAAATGATGTTTTCCTGGACAGGAGCGAGCAGCAGGTTATTATGATTACGGGACCAAATATGAGTGGTAAATCGGCCATTTTAAGGCAGACGGCGCTCATAATACTCCTGGCACAAATGGGAAGCTTTGTACCCGCAGAGTCGGCGAAAATCGGTTATGTAGACAAGATATTTACCCGTGTGGGGGCCAGTGATAATATCTCCATGGGAGAATCTACCTTTATGGTAGAAATGAACGAAACCGCCTCTATATTGAACAACCTTTCCGAACGTAGTTTGGTCCTGCTTGATGAAATTGGAAGAGGAACCAGTACCTATGACGGTATTTCTATTGCATGGGCCATTTCGGAATACTTGCATGAACATCCCGCCAGGGCCAAAACCTTGTTTGCAACACACTACCACGAACTCAACGAGATGTCGTCTACTTTTGAGCGTATTAAAAATTACAATGTTTCCATCAAGGAAATAAAGGACAATGTGCTGTTCCTTAGAAAACTAAAACCCGGTGGCAGCGAACATAGTTTCGGGATACACGTAGCCAAAATGGCCGGAATGCCGCAGCAGGTTATACAAAAAGCGAATAAAATTCTCAAAAAACTGGAAAAATCGCACTCCAATGAGGAACTGACGGACAAATTACAGTCCGTCCAAAATGAAATGCAATTAAGTTTTTTTAATTTGGATGATCCCTTACTAGTAGAAATAAAACAGGAAATCCTTCATTTAGACATAGATACACTTACCCCTGTGGAAGCCTTGATGAAACTAAATGAAATAAAGCGATTGTTAACCAAGAATAAGAAAGCCACCTCCTGAGCAATTTTATTTCTTTTGCCTAAATTTACTTTGGTTTTTACAGAATTGTATTAAATTTGCGTCCGCATCTTTTAATAGGTGTTCGTTCATAAAAACGCGAAAATAGCTCAGTTGGTAGAGCGCCACCTTGCCAAGGTGGAGGTCGCGGGTTCGAATCCCGTTTTTCGCTCAAAAATGCTGAAAGCCGGCGTTTTATTTAAAGTCCTGCTCGAGTGGTGGAATTGGTAGACACGCCGGACTTAAAATCCTGTGACCATCTGGTCGTGCGGGTTCAAGTCCCGCCTCGAGTACAAAGAGAAAGACTTAATTAGCTGAAATACTGCTTTTTAAGTCTTTTTTGTTTTTATTATTGTACGATAGCTGTACGACTATGTCTGTATGAGTAGAATTCCTTTATGATGCAATAGAAAAATCAGTTTTTATTACTGTAACCTCTAAATTTTAAAAGGTTCTTGCCTATTTTTAAATATGATTTTTTCATTTCTAAATGAAAATTATTCCAAAACTTGGAATATTGCTTTTTAATTGAATCATCACCATTTATTGGGCGCATTATGCGATTTGCTTTTTCGAGGTAACTAATATAATTTCCCCAATACTGCTCTTTTGATTTATAGAATTCTCCCGATTTCAAGTCACGCTTGAATATTAATCTTCGTTTAGCTCCCTTATATGTAAAACGCCTATATAATCTTTCTTCAAATAGTTTGTTGGTTTTGTTATATGGCATAGATGCAAAATGAACTCCTCTTGCTAAAGATCTCTTCATACTTCTATAGAATTTCGAGAACCCAACAGTTTTAACTCTCACCTTTTTTCCATCATATTCGAAACCTAAGTATTCTAGTTGCTTTCTGTCTGATATACTATTATCCTCTTCAAGAATGCCACCATTAAAATTCTTACCAATTGTTTCGTATCTATAAATATTGGTTTTATTTGGATGTATCTCAAGTTTGGCAGTTTTCTCAACTGATTTCCTAATCAAGTTAAAAAAGTACTGTTCATTTTCTTGGTCGCAGACAATTATTAAATCATCACTATATCTTTGATAGTAAGAATTTCTCTTTTGACATTCATTGAAAACAGTTTTATCAAAATCCAACATGTATATGTTTGCTAAGGTTGCACTCATTGGTGTACCTTGAGGAATTCCTTTAGGAGTACAATTGTTTCTACATTTTTTATGTTGATGACTACATGCTTTCTCAGCCCGTATTAAATGAGTTGCTTCATTGAAAAAATCTTTTTTTGTACAATAAGCTACAACCCTTTCCTTCTTTAAGTACCAATTATGTTTGACATTTATATTTCGTAAACGAATTTTAGTACTGTCATTAACAACTCCCCTTTCAGCTATTAACTTGTGCTTAAATTTATTGAAAAGCTCATTCTCGTTAACGAATCTTTTGGTTATTAAACTCTTATAAATGTTATAATGATCATCCGGCAAACTATCGACATTCAAAACACGCTTCCATTGTTTATGAAGTATTCTATGATCGAGATTATCAAAAAAAGATGTTACATCTGCTACTATAACAGATAGCTTTCTATGTTTATTATTTTCTATAAATATAAATGTATCGTAAGCGAACTCAATATTACACTTATTACTGTTTGAACTTGGTCCAACCGGAATTTTCCTGTAAGCTACAGGGCTTAAATTAAAACTTTCGTCTCTTATGTAGTCCTCATATGCCGAAGTGAGCTTATAACAATAATAGCTGTAAAGAATTGAATCCAAATGTGATGCATAGAAGATAGGACGCTCTTTTCGTTTTTGCACAGAACGCACCCTCTTACCATTTTTTTTTGGAGCATTTTTATCAGGTCGGTACTTCCGTTGATAGATTTTTTTATGCAGTAAAGGGGTGAATTTATGCTTAGCTATTAACTGTGGATTTGTCACATATCTAATTATCCAACCCGAATCCCTTTTCTTCGTTAGTGGTTCACCTATGTGGGGATATTTTTTGAATTTCAGCCAATCTGGAGTCATCTTTAGAATTAAAAAAGGGCTGGTCGTGGCATGCCTTATAACGTTACAATCCTTATGCTACTTCTAGCTATTAGCCTAGGTAGCGCCACTCATTCATAGAATTAAATTCGTATCTTTAACAACCATAACTATTATGTTACAACTGAATTGGACAGAACCTAAGATCTCCATATATTTCTTTACAGGTATATGCTTACTTAAGAAAGTTTGCACATTTGTTTGGAAATATGGAATCAATCTTCACGCGTCAGCCAAAATTTCTGCACGTGGAACACCTAAGTGCACTAATAATAAAACGTAAACCGTTGGCTTTGTCCCAGCCCCTAATCAATACCAAATATACAACCATATCATGATTCTTATTCAATATTTGTAATAATTCTCTTTCATTTTAATTAAAACCTACCGTTCCTATAATTATCTCTAATCTTCTGATTTATCCAATTTCCTACAATCCAAACTACAATGAAAATTGGAATGTACCACCAGTGAAATTCGTCCATTAAATAGAGTTTATATCGATGCTGCCAGCGTATTTATCTAAGGAATGACCGCTCACAAATTCACCTTTCCCTAGTATTCTATCCGTTGTGACACAAAGCTCCACTTCCACGAAGAACGCATGTAGAGCGTACAAGGAAAATTTACAGTCGATGGATTTGTAGTGGGTTATAAATTCCCCTTTGTCCCATAGCTCGTCCCATTGCTGCTCCCTAGAAAGCATCATGTATTCGTACAAACCCATTCTTAAAAAAGCTCTTGTTGGGATAGTTCAGGGTACTCTACTTCTTCATCTATCTCTGGCACGTTTCCCTTATATTCCTTCCCTCTTAATCGGTCAACAGTATGATAATCCATTAGCTCCTCAGGAAAAGGTTTTATAAGCTCTGTAACAGCTTGCTCAGCTAGTTCTTCCTCGTAGTCCTCAAGCCATTTCTCCTCCAGCTCATCCAAAAGTATAAGTGGCATACGTGGTTCATCCGATGCTGCTGGGTTATTGTGAATCTTTTCCATCATAGGGTTAGCGGTTGTAGTAACAATGGAAAAAGTATTAAGAATTTCCCCACTTACCTTATCCGTCCATTCTCGCCACAATCCGCCCAAGTTCATTGGTTCACCATCTTTTCTGTAAATATAGTGTGGGTAAGTTTTCCCCTTATAATGTCTATGCTCATAAAAACCATCAACAGGAATTATACATCTTCTATTTATAGCAGAAGATTTAAAAGATTTCAAATCAAATATAGTTTCTCCTCTTGCATTTAGTGTTTTGTTCCATGCTGAATATAATTGCTTTTTATCCTTAACCCAATAAGGCGCTAGACCCCATTGAGATACAACTGGTTTTTTGGGACTTTCATTCGTATAAATTAAAAGTTTTGGATGTTTGAAACCTGTAGTATGGTAATAGGGATGCCCCGTCAACCTTTCAAGTTTGGTTTTTATTTCTTCAATTACATGTATGTCGGAATCTCGCATCGCTCGTCTTAGTTGTGTTTCCAAGTTTGCCTGTATATCGTAGCACATAGTTTCGAGTTTGTCCTAAATTAATCAAAAACTGTTAAAGTGATTAAACGTATCCAACAAAATCCTATATTTGGAATATATCCATATTTTAGGATTATATCCAATTTTATGAAGGACATCGTATTTAGGAATTATGATAGTTACGCCATTAAGCATTTGCTTGTTGAGATAGGTGCACATGCATTAAGATTGGAGTGTGAGGCTAAGAAATTAAACTTTCCAAGGAGACTTGGTCAATTCTTTTTGGAGCAAAATGACTTCTGCACTTTTTTAAGGTACAACTACCCACAAATAGGTATAGCGAGTATTATGAAAGTTGATAGATGGGAGTTACCTGAAAAAGGATGGGAAAGAATAAAAACACAATGATGAAAATGTACAGACAACAAAAGCTCTTAGAAAAGTTATTAAAATTTAGATTCAAAAAACACGGATTTAGTCAAATTAAGGTAGAAGTTTATGATAGATTCGATGGAGACTCTTATAAATGTAGATTAGAGATTTTTAAAGGAGGTAAGCAAATTGAGAATAGGATTCTGAAGCATGAAGGTGTACTTGATGGTAATTTTGTAATCGAGGTGGAATATAAATTAGAAAAAATTTTAAGTTGAGTAATATTCTAAAATTGTTTTACGTTTTATTTGGACAAATAAATTACGAAAGTTGTTCTCTTCTGTATCGTGCGATCTCACCTAACAAAACATCGAGATCATTTTTAAAATTCACTTGAGTCTTATTAGGCAGCGTTTCTATTTTTCTTATATGAGTATGCAAATAAGCGTCTGAAATCTTCCTACTGGAGTCATCTAAAATTTTCATGCTTGCCTTAAATGACCTACCTCCATGTTGTCCAATTACACCCTTAAAACTTTTTTGTCCGAAAATTGGTGGTATCTGATCAATAATTGCCCTTATGTGAGGAGTTAGACTTAAAAACATTTGATTTTGATAAGCTAAATTTAGCTCTTCTAGATGTCTTAACAAACGTGTATAATCAAATTGAGGGTCATTTAAATCGATAATTTCTTGTATTCTTATGGAATCAACATAATCTTCTTTTATTTGAGACCTGCTCGTCGAAGAGTTTGACAAGTAACCGAATGGACCTTCTATAAATTCATCAGTCACCAATCTCCCGAATTTTCGCAAGTCTTCATCCCGTAGGTAGAATTCACCCCCCAAATTTTTTCTACCCCAGCCTTTTATTTTAGCTGAAGCTATTAATACTTCTGAATCTTTTATATGTGGATTTTGATGAAGATAAATCTGTATTTCTAAAATGTCCAATAGTGGATAATCTCTGCCTCTTAAAAAGACTTTCTCCTCTCCTAATTCATATGCCTTCAAAACGGTTTTGAATTCTTTTTCATTTAGAACTAAAAAGTTAAAAGTATCGAATACATCTCTTAATAAAATATTGTATTTGTTTCCCATTGTTTGTTTTTACATAGATAGAAACAAAGTTAACCTATTAAGAATATCATAAAAATTAAGTTACTCCGACGGTTTTCTTTATGTAAAGCAATATGTTGCGCTCTCCGATTTAGATTCTGATTACTCAGATTTGTGACCTTGTTATATTTTTTGTTAGCTTTTTTAATTTGACATGAGTTTTTAGGCTCATACCATCATACCACAAGTTAATGTTCTCAATGCTTCAGAAAGATTACTAACAAAATATAACAAATGCGAAACAACGAGAATTAAGGGGGTAGCAGATGACAGAACTACCCCCTTTTCAACTAGCACTAATTTTTGAATTTTTTATAGAGCATTACTGTTATGCCACTACTGACAGCGATCATGTTCCCTTTGATTTTCCAACCTTCATTCAGGTGTTCATTAATCGTGGCCTCAAACTTCGGAGTTGAACTACTTTCTAATAATTTTATTTCTCTTTTCATCTTATCTAATAGTTAGTATTTTATTATAATCAAAATCGATTCTATCTAAATCTTCTGATATTCCTACGTTGTTTACTGAGCCCCAGCCGCCTTTTCTAACGTCTAAATAACTACTTAGAGGCTCTACGATACTCTCTGCTGCTAGATTTAACTTCTTCGCCACTCCTACGTACTCTTTTACTAGTTCCATCGTCTCAAGCTGTTTTTTGTTAGTTGCATAGAGGGTAAATAGTTCTTTCGGAACATCTAAAGTGAAGTCGTTTCCCTTTATAGTCATGAAATCGAACAGTTTGAAGACTTTTTTCTTTGGAGGATTATCGGCATATTCTTTTAATCCCGCTATTTGGCGCCAGAACGTTTCGCAATAATTGTAAAAGCTATGATTGATAGCGTAAAAAGAATGTTCCTTGTTGAGATAGCTTTTATATGAAGATTCAAGCTTGCTTAGTTCTTCCGTATTGTAACCGTAAAGTTCTAAGTATTTTCCGTAGATTATATTCTTCGTTATCTGACTTTTACTCTGCTCATTTTTGTGGTACTTTTCAAAGTAGGCTTGAAAATTACCATCCCTGATGTCTTCACAAGTTATCTTAGGTATTCCTTGCTCGTTCAATTCATTTTTTGCTTTCCAAAGAACATCGAAAGCACCTTCTAGTTTTTTGATGAAATCGTTTCGTTCCTTTTCTTGGTAATACATTTTTTTTCTCATTTTTGAAAAATTTAAAAATTAATACTTATTTAAAATTGTTAGGTGTAGAAGAAGTAGATGTAATTGGATATATTCTTATTTATATAGAATTATTTCTTATGCGTTTAAAATAGAATTACTTCTACTTCTTCTACAAATAGCTTTTGCTGCTACTGTTCTTGGCACTTTACGCCTGTGGATGTAATCATCGGCTCTTCTACAAATTGTAGAAGTAAATTATCTCAGTGGTAAGGTGGCATGTTTTCTAGTGAATTAATTGTTGTATTGTGGCATGTAAACCTTAAAAGTTGAAGCTTCAGCCACTAAAATCAACTTTCGCCTGTAGAAGTAAATTTTTACATCTACAATAATTGTAGAAGAGATTTACCCATTTTCAGTGGCTCAAGAATCGTTTACGAAAGCGATTTTAACTATTCCTCCGCTTTCTCTTTTATCGATTTTATACCCTTTAAAAGCTGCATAAGCTTCCATCCATTTACTTACAATTTTGCTTCTAGAGCGAACTTCCTTTGTCCCTACTTGCATCATTTCAGCTATTTTTTTCAGTCTCCAATAAGTATTAAGTTCATCATAATCGGATTCCATTAGCTCTACGAACTCTTTGGAAGTGATGTTGATTAGCTTCTGAAGTTTTAAATCCGAATTGTCATATTTGACTAGACCCTTTTTTAAGAACATCTGAACGCATTTTATCATGAAAGCATCGAATCTTGCCCATTCGATTACGTTCCATTCGAAAAGAAGCTTCTTAAAGTGCTTTTCAGGCTTGTTCTGAGCATTGAAAAAGTTATTAAGAGTCAGTAAGTGTTTTCTATCCTTGAAACTGTCGGTATCTTGAGGAATGGTATAATTTGTTGTCAGGGCTACTTTAGGACTTTGGAAAAATGGGATACTGATTTTATTTCTATGCTTTCTCTCTATGCTCATGTTATCCGTCAGCGTAGAGAAAAGACTTTCAAAAAGAAACCCTTTAGTAACGTCCTGTAACACTATCAGAGCGGTAGCAATATCGACGTTCTGAAAAACGAACTTATCATTTGTCAAATCCGTTACTTTGCCGTTGTACTCTACAACCATTATCATGTACGAAAGAGCTTTGATTAACAATCCTTTTCCAGATCGTCCAAATGCTTCATTTCTAACCTGACTTAAGATATCAGTAATGATGACCGCATTTGCAATACTAGGATTCTTGTAACTTGAAATCAGGTAGCCGAGAGTACAAACAACGCTCAATAAATGTTCTTTATCGTTCGTAGCAAAGGATAGGAATCTTTCAAAATCAGCGATTTTATTGTCCGCCTTTATATAGTTCCTCTGAATTATTTTCTTTGAAAGTATATACTTACTGCCCTTATTGAATTTTGAATAAGATTGTACTTTTATCTTATTTCGTTTAATAATTACAATCTTATCTATATAGAACAAGCGAACTGTATTCTTTTGATCTCGATATTGCTGTAGTTCTATCTCAGGAAGACTTCCTAGAATTGCCTGTTTACTTATTAAAAAAGCTTCGCCTTCTTTTATGAAACAATTGCGAAGCTCATCACTTTCTTGCTGCTTGACAAGGGCTAGACAGTCGTTAAAAACCTCTTGTTTAGTTTTTAGATAAGCGATATTGTTTATTAAATGAACTGTTTGAATCTCCCCAAAACTAGTGAGCCTACGATATTTATTTTCAACAAGATAATCTTGCAATAGTGCAGGTTCGATTTTGAAAGCAGATTGACCGTTAGTCTTTCTGTAGCTTGCCCAAAATTTAATTTTCTTATCTTTATTTCGACCTTTAGTATTTAAGCCGTGAGAAACTTGACCTTTCTTCATGGCTTTTTACTTTTTAAGCTCTTGTAAGGCTTGCATGATCTCAGAGCGTTTGTAATATCGCCTTGAGCCCGAAATTCCGTAGGCTTTGATTTTGCCTTTGTTAGTCCAAGTCCATAAAGTTGAAAGATTTATGTGAAGAAGCTCAGCTGTCTGCTCCCTGGTAAGCAAATCATCATTTGCGTTTTCGTGAAGGAGTTCTTTTTTAAGAATCTGGATTTCAGAACGAACCCCATCGCTAATAAGCTCGGCGAGTTGTTCTGGTGTAGTTTGAATAAATTGAAGAGTTCCCATTTTAGATGTATTAGAGTTACACCGTAAATTTCATGGGAATTAGAAGAAGTGCTAAACACAGTTACGTGCTTTTATTGTGCTTTTATTGATTTGTCTTCAAAATGGCTTCTAATCTACTTTTATTAAGTTCATATATAGATTTCTTCGAATTTGAGCCAGATTGCCTTGAGTCTATTTTATCTATTACTATATCGTATTCTCCTAAAACATTTACAAATTCTACCCCTTTGCAATTGATAAAATCATCCTTTTTCATAGAATAATAGAGAAAACTATAATTAGCTAGATTATTACCTTCCAATTTATATTGTTCATGCATTTTATAAAATAAAGTATAAGCAAAATCCGAAGCGAAAATATTGGGGTGTGCGTTGACTAATTTTAAATTTTTCGCTTTAAAATCATATAACTTGTTCAATTCATATTCAAAAAATTCAAATAAGTCATTTAAATCCTCTTCTTGCTGTTCAGCAATATCACTAACCTTATAATTATTCTTCATATTAAAATTAGCTTCGGAAATTCTTCTCATCTGCTTCTCTAGAAATTCAATTTTCCTTTCTGAATCTTGAAGATTTTTGAAACTAAATTCAAATTTGCCTTTTAGTTTGTCATATAGATTAACATATTCATTTTCAAATTTATCATTCTCACTGACAATCATATCAGCAAACTCTTTTGCCACTTTTTTGGCAATCTTAACATTGTTTTTCTCCTGATTATTCATTTCAATCTAAAAATAATTAGTTATCTCAAGAGCTAAATCCTTATTGCTCTTTCCTATATAGTTCAGAAACATTCTTTCTGTACTATGACCCGTAATATATATTAGATAAGAAGTAGGTATCTGTCCATAGAAATTAGTTGCAAATGATCTTCTTCCAATGTGTGAAGATACTAGCTCCCATTTCTCGTATTCATCTATTTTTTTCCTAAATTTCTTACTTCCTTCAAACGTCTCGACTTTTTTACCTCCCCGTACTTTTTCATTCAATCCAGCTTCTTGACAAACTGTCTTAATATAGTTATTATAGTTTTGACTAGTTATAGCTCGTGGAAATTCCCCTTCTCTTTTATCAAGAATATCTAGGACTTTAGGATGCAATGGAACGGTCATTATTTTACCTGTTTTCTTTTGAGTAAATTCTATTAACTTTTTTCCGTTTTCAACCCTAATTTTAGTTTTATCCATCTTCATCAAATCAGAGACTCTTTGACCAACATAGCACGATATGACAAGCCAATCTCTTGCATTAACTAGATAGTCTAATTCTAATTCACAGGCTTCAATTTTAGCAATTTCTTCAAAACTTAGATAAATGTTCTCAACCTTTTCTTCTCTTACTTTGACTCTCTCTAGCTGATGACTAGTTTCTAAGCCGTTGAATTTTGCATGGGTGCAAATAGCTTTGATAGAATAGACTAATCTACCGATATAGTTTGTCGAATACCCCTCGGACATACAGAAATTTTGAAAGTCGTTCTTAAAAGCTAAATCTATGTCTTTCACATGCAGCTGCCTTCTTCTACTCGCCTCATATTTAATCAACAGGCTCTTTATTACTCCGTAATTTTTAATTGTCTGTTTTGCGATACTGTTCTTTTTATCCTCTATGAAATAATCGTAATACTTGAGTATAGCTGTTGGATATTCATTTTCATTACTTTTCGGATTATAGTAGATATCCAATTGATTTGTCAACCAAGATTTATCTACACCTAACGCAGAAGTATTTTCAAAAGCACTAAGGATATGATTTTCGATGTTGTTGAGTTCATTTCCAATTTCAATCTGCTTGTTCTTTATAGAAATATCTCGAGTATTCTTTTTGAGATGTAGGTTTAACCAATAATCTTTAGAAACAACAAGTTTTGTTTTAGCACCATAGACTTTGTCTACACCATCTTTAGTTCTGAACAATAGACGAACATTTAAAGGTGCATTATTCTTTATAGAGCGATACAGAAAATTTACACTAGCCATCTGAAATAGTTTACCGTACAAATATATATTAATTTGTACGGTGTAGGGCAATCTAATTCAATTTAATCAAATCATATAAAATATTCATGTATGGTCTTAAATACTATCTTTGTTGGGTTCTTGAAGTTAGTGTTATGATTTACGGTAGTTATAGGATTTGTTGATATTGGATAATCGTACTACCGCCTCGAGTACTTAAACCCTTGTTAATCATTTGATTTTCAAGGGTTTTATTTTTATTTGCATCGATTTCGGCATTAAACTAAAGTCCGATACTACTCTAAATCAAAAAGGATTTGTCCACTGTTTTCCCATTGGCCCTAAAGCATCAATATAACCAAATAGGTAGTCCATTTTATATTAAATTTTTTCAAAATCTCAATTGAGAGATAAATTGGAAGATGTTTCATCCATCCCAATATTGGCAAGAAATTCTTCGATACCGTCAAACAAAAATCGAGATAATGTCTATCTTTCCAAAAAGATTGTTAAAAGGTATGGAATGACTCCTTAAGATTTCAAATTCTTGAGTGGCAAGCCTGCAAAAATCCTAGGAAGCGGTACCCATACCTAATAATATTGTAAAAGTCCTTCGTGAAAACGAGGGACTTTTGTTATTTTCTTGACATATTTGTCCTTTAGAGCATCTCAAGTAATAGTATAGCTCTAACCTTTTTAAACAGATGTACAGCTCTCAGTATTCTCTATTCATACAATTATGATAAAATCAAAATATCCCTATTCGTAAGTATGAGCAAAGAAACCTCAAGTCCTTACAAGAATACTTTTTTTCTATTGTTCGTAATAGCCACCTTTATCTCTAATACTGGTACCTGGCTTTTTACGGTAGGTTCTGGTTGGTTAATGACTGAATTGGATTCGTCTGCTTTTATGGTTTCGCTGGTCCAAACCGCTACATTGATTCCCTTGTTTATTTTGGCACTTCCAACGGGTGCAATAGGGGATCTTTACAATCAAAAAAAGATTATTATCATTTCCCAGAGTCTACTGGTACTTAACACACTTATTTTTGCGTACATCGTTTATCTGGAAAAGGCAACCGTTTTTCTTTTATTATTTTTTACTTTATTAAACGGAATTGGTGCGGCATTCTCCCGTCCAGTTCTGGCGGCACTCACCCCCCAACTCGTACCGAAATCCCAACTTAGAACCGCTGTGAACCTTACGGGTATTGCCTATAATTTAAGTAGGGCATTAGGGCCAATCTTAGGAGGGACCTTAGTAACCATGTATGCTCTGGACCTACCTTTTTGGATAGACGCCTTATCATTTGGAGCCGTAGTTTTGGTAATATCGTTTTGGAAGCGTAGAACAAAAAATGAGAAACTTCCAGATCAAAAATTGATGCATTCAATGGGAGATTCCATACGATTTTTAAGGTATACACCTGCACTATACCATAGTATCATACGTGCGCTACTTTTTTTCTTCCCGGCCGCTGCCCTTTGGGCATTCATGCCACTAATTGCTAAACAGCAGTTTAGTGGAGGGGCCGACCTTTATGGCTATCTACTCGGTGCTTCTGGAATCGGCGCCGTTTCAAGTGTTTCATTTTCTAATTTTATAACCCGCAAATTAGGAGCCGGAAGGTTAACCATGGTCGTATCCATTCTACTTGGCGTGTCCCTATTCTTTCTAGGCCTTACCACCTCAAAATATTATGCGATAGGCATTTGTTTTTTAGCTGGCGTATGCTGGCAGCTATCCTTTACCAGTATAATGACATCTGCACAATACGCTTTACCCAAATGGTACGGCGCACGTGGTATAGCATACTTTCTTATGGCAATGTCCGGTAGTATGGGCATAGGAAGTGCATTGTGGGGATTGTTTGCTGACCAGACAAGTTTACAAAACGGTCTGTACGCAGCTGGAATTGCTAGCGCAATAATCGCTTTAATTGGACAAAGATTTCCCCTCGACCTCGCAAAAGATTTTAACTTTAAAAAGGCATCCGAGGTTTCAGTACCCTCGGTTTCTGAAAAGAAGGATAATGGTGGATGGGTAATGGTGCATATCAATTACACTATAAACCATGAAATTAAAACAGAAGCTATAGAAAGAATCAGTGCCCTTAAAAATAAGCGATATCGAGGTGGCGCAAGAAACTGGAGACTGTTTTCACCTGAGGAGAATAAAAACCAACTCATTGAAACTTATTACGAACCTTCCTTAAACCAATTGATTAGACATCAAAAACAAGTGACGGTATACGATAAGGAATCCGAAGAGGAATTGAGTAAATGGATTACTAATAAAGGAGGTCACATTGAGCGTTTATTTTTTCATGAGGTTTAATTCTACTATTTCAACTAGTCAAGCCCCTGAAATTTTCTAGTTTACCAATGTTCCGTTCCCCTTTCCCCCTTAAAAGGCCCGGTCAAGTCTGGAGTAATCCAACCGGCATAAAATTCACCGGGTTGTGCCACTACTTGTTTACCATCTACAAAACATTCAAGAAAATGAGGATAGAAGGCTATGTGATCCTTTAATTCTTCAAATTCCGGAAATGGCTTTGGATATGACCAAGCTACGGGACGGTCAACCATGGCACTCAAGGCCCAGTATACTGCACTGCCCTTCCATTCACACATCGAAGTCTTTCCGGATATTTTTATAAGTGTATTCATGTCAATGTCACACTGAGGTATGTAATAGGTAGGTGGACTAGCGGTCTCCAGGACTGCTAGCCCCCTAAGGGAATTTGCGATCTCTTGGCCTTGATATTTAACCACAATGGGTTTATTTACTTTTTCTATAATCGGAGGACGTGGGAAATCCCAAACGGAGCGCTGCCCTTTCTTCGGTTTTATCGTAAATGGCGGTCTTTCTTCACCCGTATGACTCCAGCTTTCACGAGCCTTTTGCAACCAGTTTGGCGCTATTTTTCTTTTCTCATCTGATTTCATGAATTAATCCTTAATTGTTAGAGTATGAATTGCTGTAAGATTTGGAATATTAAGACATAATACTTCAATATTTTTAATTTACAGTCATTTAATTATTGAACAACGAACATGAACAATAAGTTTTTACAATATTGAATCCCAAGAAATTCGAATAGGAACGGGGTTTGAACCCTAACAAAATTCATGTTTGAACATTTTGAATTCTATAGGCTATCTCTGGGCCACAATCGCAGAACCTTAGTCGTTGCACACTTGCTCATAGCTACCGTTTTAAGCTAGAATTCATTATCCACCAAGTAAATTTTCAATTGAGGAAGTCAAAACCTTTTTGAAGTCAAGATTTTTTTTGATGTCGTTAAGATGATTCCTTCTAATTTAAAATATTTGAAAGAAATGAATCATGGGAAAATTTCCCTTAAAAAAGAATAATATGGATATACATAACAAAATAGTCATCATAACCGGAGCTTCTAGCGGAATAGGCGCAGCGACCGCAAAAAAATTAGCGAAGGAAGGTGCAAAAGTGGTTTTAACCGCCCGAAGGAAAGAAAGGTTAATGGAGCTAAAGGAAGCTATCGAAAAGAACGGAGGTGAGGCCCTAGTAGTCACTGGAGATGTCACAAATAAATCAGATTACGAAAATCTAGTGGCGCAAACCTTGGCGAAATTTGGGCGTATTGATGTTTTAATTAATAATGCCGGACTAATGCCGCTTTCCTATATCAAGAAATTAAATACCGATGAATGGGAAAAAATGGTAGACGTCAACATCAAAGGAGTGTTGAACGGTGTCGCCGCCGTTTTGCCCGCAATGATAGCCAACAAGAGCGGACACATTATTAATATTTCATCCAGTGCGGCCCACAATTATTTCCCAGGCGGAGCGGTCTACTGTGCCACAAAAGCGGCCGTAAAAATGTTCTCAGAAGGTTTGCGACAAGAACTGGCCCCAAAATATGGAATAAACGTAACATCAATAGAACCTGGTGCGGTTTCAACCGAATTAACGGATACCATTACCGACGAAGATATTAAAGAACAGTTTAAAGAGATGCAGAAAATGACGTTCTTAGAAGCGGAGGATATTGCAGAAGCTATTCATTATGCTTTAGCGCAACCCGCCCGGGCCAATATCAATGACGTATTCATTATGCCCACGGAACAACAACGCTAATTTCAAAAAAACGATATTATGGAAAAATTGGGAAAAGATGATAGCTGGAAAGCAACCGATAGTTCTCCGGTAGACACAAAGCAAAAGGACGGTGTCGGAGTTCGCAATCAGACCACGAAAGCATCAGAAGGTAAGTTTCCTTTAGCCACTATCATAATAATTGTTCTACTGCTGATTATTGTCGGTTTTTTTCTTTTTCTTGGAGTTGGTTCTAATTGAATATCCATTTATAAAAATCTAAATTGATTATTATGAGCATACCGAGTGTTAAGAATGAAGAACAATATGAAGCCTTACGCGATAAAGGGTATAGTAAGGAAAAATCCGCTAGAATTGCGAATACTCCGAAAGCCGGTGAAAAAGGCGGTAAGGCAAAACCTTATGACGAGTGGACCAAGAAAGAACTCTACGAACAGGCAAAAAATGTAGGAATAGAAGGTCGTTCCAAAATGGATAAGGAAGAATTGATAAAAGCCTTACGAAATAACTGAAAAGTAATTTTTTCAGACTATATTTTTCAACATTAGCTATGAGCACCATAGACCCTAAAGTAGTTCGTCAAATATTCGTCCTCCTATTAATAGTATTAATGGGAGCATTAATCTTTACAGAAATGGCTCCCTATCTATCAGGAATACTTGGGGCTATTACCATGTATGTGCTTTTGAAAAAAAGCATGGGCAAACTA
Organism: Maribacter aestuarii; assembly: GCF_027474845.2. Lineage (NCBI taxonomy): Bacteria > Pseudomonadati > Bacteroidota > Flavobacteriia > Flavobacteriales > Flavobacteriaceae > Maribacter > Maribacter aestuarii. The sequence goes on along the minus strand of NZ_CP107031.2, from coordinate 2,520,711 downwards.
GTAAAGAAAGGATGGCATCCCAATCTGGCGGCAGGATTATTAATGTTGGTCTCATTCATAGCCATCTTACTTCCTATTTCCGGTGCCGCTTTCATGTTGGGCAATAAAATCCAGAAAGCGGTAAAGAATTCAGAAAAGGTAGTACAAGCGTTTAAATCCCAGTTGGGCAATTGGGAGGACCGTTTAGGCTATGACTTCAGCTCACAAATTGATACCGCTGCTGTTTCCAGTTGGTTGTCAAACAATTTACAAGGTTTTGCTGGAAGTACGTTTACTACGGTAATTTCTATTTCCATCATGTACTTCGTGCTTTTTTATATGTTGACCAATCGTAAACAACTTCGCGAGTCTTTGTTTGAGTACATTCCTGTAAGTGAAGAAAATCTTAAGATAATAGGTAGTGAAACCCGTGAAATGGTACGCGCCAATGCCTTGGGAATTCCGTTAGTAGCACTAGCCCAGGGTGTTGTTTCTTTGATAGGCTTCTTTATTTTTGGTATTGAGAGTCCGTTTTTCTGGGCGGTAATCGTAACCATTGGTTCTATGATTCCGTTCGTAGGAAACTTATTGGGAACCATACCGGTCTTCATATTAACGCTTTCCAACGGGAGCTCTTTTCAAGCTTGGGGAATTCTGTTATATGGTATTATCGTGGTTGGTACAACGGATAACCTTATACGCCTATACCTTCTTCAGAAACTGGATAATGTACATCCACTAATAACGCTCATTGGCGTGATTGTCGGAATTCCATTATTTGGATTTATTGGTCTCATTTTTGGTCCTCTTTTAATCAGTTTATTCCTTATCATTGTCCGTATCTACAGAAAGGAGTACGGGAAAGACGGCCAAGCTAAATTATAATACCCTCTTTGCATTGTTGGAACCTTTGCATATATGTCTTTTATCTAATGGCGATAAAGATTAAATCGTAGCGCCCAACCGACTTTGAGTTTTATTGCATTAAGATTTATTGGATTCACGTCAACCCTTGTACCTGTAATTAAATAATTTCATGGTTGTTTAAATCTAATATTAGAAGTCTTCCTAAAGTATAAGGAATAACCTAAAAAACTCCTATTTGGATACGAAGGAGGTGCAATTACAACTTGCTAAAAGAAAAATACTCTCGGTGAAATGGCAAGAAGTTTCTGAGAATAATTCCTTTGTGCGATATGCCAGATTTAGTTTATAGTCAACAAGGAGATGGTGCAGATAAAAATTAAAAAAAATGTAAAATTTAATTATAAAAATGATGAATGAAGCGGAACAAGTACAACTAGATAACATAGCGAACAACGACTATGAAATTTACGCCTTATTGAAGCAAAGGTATAGCCCAAGAACCTTCAAGGACGAAAAAATAAGTGAGAAACATATTAAACAACTGTTTGAGGCCGTAAGATGGTCGGCGAGTTCGAACAACTTGCAGCCTTGGCGATTTATTTATGGGGTAAAAGGTACAGAAGCCTATAAGACCATTTTCAATTGTCTAAGCGATTTCAACCAGTCATGGGCAGATACTGCACCACTATTAATATTAACTGCTTATAAAGAGAAGAAGGACGATGGAGGTGAAAATTTTCATGCTTTGCATGATTTGGGACTATGCTTGGGCAATATGACCGTGCAAGCACAATATCTAGGAATAGGTATGCACCACATGGCCGGAGTAGATTGGCAAAAAGCTCAGGATGTTTTTGATGTACCCGATGGCTTTCATATCTCAACGGCCATAGCTTTAGGTTATTATGGCGGCGATCTTGGTGAACTGTCCGAAGAATTACAGGAGCAGGAAACTGAAAAGCGCGAACGTATTCCGCTTCAGCAATTTGCCTTTGACGGCAAATGGAGTGACAAACAGTAGAATAGAATATATTGAAAGGGATTTCACAAGAGTATATGATTCATGGGACTTCTCTAAATTGAAGTTATTATGAAAATAGGAATTATTGGAAGCGGTAATATTGGTGGAAACCTAGGTAAGCACTGGGCCAAAGCTGGTCATGAAGTATTGTTCAGCTCTAGGCACCCGAAAGAATTGGGTAGTTTGGTAAAAGAAGCAGGTGACAATGCCAAAGCACTAAGCGTTAAAGAAGCCTTTGAGGCAAATGCGGATGTTTATCTTTTGGCAATCCCCTTCAAGGCTATAGACAAAATATCGGAACTTTATGCGGGCGAATATTTCAAGAAGGTCATCATAGATGCTACCAATCCCTATCCAGAAAGGGACGGCGAAATGGCGCAAGAAGTACGTGATGCCAATTACAACGCTTCGGAATATACCGCAATGAAATTCAGCACCGCCCTAACGGCAAAAGCATTCAATACAATTAAAGCGCATCACCTTAGGGACCGTGCCTTTAGAAATACGGATAGGTTAGCCGTACCCTTCGCCGCCCAAGACCAAAGGAGCCAAGACATTACGAAGCAACTAATTGAGGATGTTGGTTTTGACGCTGTTTATGTGGGTACGTTGGATGCCACAAAGATCATGGATCCGGAGCAAGAAATTTATGGTAAATCCACGTCTGCTGCCGAAATGAGAGAATTACTAAACGAAATAGGGATAGTGTAAATGGACAATGATCATCAATATTTTATGCAGCGTGCCATAGTTCTTGCAAAACAAGGTAAAAATTCAGGGAATGGAGCATTTGGCGCAGTTGTTGTCATGGATGGCGAAATTATTGCAGAAAGTCATAATACGGTAAACGAAAGTACAGACTGTACGCAACATGCCGAACTTGCCGCCATACAGAAAGCCTGTAGCACCCTTCAAAATAAAGATTTGGGGCAGTGTATACTTTACACTAGTTGTGAACCCTGTATGATGTGTTTAGGCGCTTGCTATTGGGCAAATTTCAAAACTATCTATTACGGGGCATCATCAAAAGATGCCAAGGATTTTGGGTATATTTATTCAGAAATGTACTATGCATCCGAAGAAAACAAGAGAAGAGAAGAATTTAAACTAAAACAATTGCTACGCGATGAAGCGGTAGCGGTCTGGAAAGATTAAAAAAACGATTACTATGCAGATAATATATGAGTACCATGACGTATCAGGAAGTCCACGTTTAGAAGAACTGTCGAAGGAAAAACTGGAGTACCTACATAAAAAGTATGATTTCGTACATCGGGCAGATGTGTTCTTCAAGCAACAGAACAGAAGTGACGATAAGGAGATGATAGTTGATATACGGTTAAGTATGCCAGGCCCGCGCATCTTTGCCTCAACCAACGCGGAAACTTTTGAGTCAGCCCTGTCGGAAACCATACGTGACTTGGAAGATCAATTACGTAAAGTCAAGGAAAAATCTAAGGAATATTAGTATCCAAAAAAAGGTGTTATAAATATTGCCTATCCCTATATATTTAGAGATGTTATTTGAACACTTACCTTGGAATTAAGGGGAAGTGTAAATGTTAAGCATTAACCCGTTTAAATTTGAAAATAGGAAAAAGCCACTAATATGTATTAGTGGCTTTTTTTATGTTTTTTGAGATTCGTTTATATAAAATCCTCATCCTCAGTGGCAGACGAAGTCTTTGGCGGTTTATGTCCCATGGTCTTTTCAAGACCTGCCGAGTCTACGCCGAAGAATTGAAGAATTTCAGAGCGATTGGATATCAACATAGCCTTATCCCCATTAACGGCTATTGGCCTTCGCAACAATCCTGGGTTATTATTAATGATTTTCAACCAATCATCAGTATCAAAATTCTTCGTGTCTTCACCTTCAAGTCCATTGCCATTTCCTTTTTCAAAAATTTCTCCCAAAGGCATCCCCAAATTTTCAGCTAGTTCTATCCAGATAGAATCAGCGATTTTTTCATTGGCAATATCTATTGTTTCAACCTTTGTACGAGCTCCTTGGACGTAACCCAATACCTGTTTGCCCAAATGGGAAAGTGAACTATAAATATAAGTTAGTTGTCTTTTATTACGAGATAATATCGCCATTGTTTTTGATAATTTAATTTACTTTGATACCCGAACTGATAATGACCTTGGCATTAAAAAGCCGATATCCCCATGTTTTTAATTGCCGTACAGCGTCAAATTCGAATTTACTATTAAAATCACTAAAATTCAATATAGCTCAATTCTAAAACTTTATCAAAAACATATCCTCGAAAATAGATTTGAGAATATTTATTTTGGATTTTTGGCGTCGCTACAATATATAATTTATCTGCACTATAGTTTATGTCTGTCAGAAGGTTTTCAGAAACTTTCTTTTTACCCGTCCCTTGTAATTGACGAGCAACAAAAATCATAAATACATATAAAGTCAATAATAATAGGCTTGTTCTCATGACATTTTATTTAAATTCACGCCGAGTAGGATTCTAAATTAGGGGACTCTCAAACTTATGAATGACTTATTTAAATATAGTTTTGCCTTTTATACCCCAAAACATTTCTTTTCAAAAAAGCCTGCAGATCTTTAAAAGAACCTTAAATTGAAAGAAATAAAAGTATTGATGTTGGTAGGCCTACTTTTGAATTAAAAAAGAAAAAGCCTCCAATTTGGAGGCTCACAGTTCCTAATATATTGGAGAATTATTCCCCTCCCCTAGCTGGATATTCATTCTTTGTAATATAATCGATAGCATTTAGAATATCTTCCCATTGAGGTCTGGCAAAGGGCATTGTCTGAATAGCACTCGCATAGAGTGTATTGTCCGGGCGTACTAGAAACAAACCAGGTTCGCAAAATTGATCCGGTTCATTTTCCGATATTCCTTCTGAAACGTAGAGACCCAAATTCCGTGCAGTTTCTATGGATAATTCATATCCAACAGGAAGTTCGGATATATTCCACTCCTCGCCGGCCTTTTTTGCGCGTTCTTCCGAATCGCAGCTTATAGCGATTAAATGAACCCCGCGCTCACTGAAATCATCTAATTTTTTTGATAGTTCTTGCAAATATTTCTTACACACTGGGCAATGCAAACCACGGTAAAAAACAATCATAGTAAATGTTTCGCTCTCTTGGGCGTACAAACTCCATTGGGTATCATTTATGAGTTGTACTTGTAAATCGGGTATTTCTGTTTTTGGCTTAATCATCTTCAATTTTTTTATGATTTTTAAAAATAAGGATTGCGCCTATGAATGTTTATTTTAAAAGCGTTGATAATTGACGCAAATCAGAGGAACAGGGTATTCTCGGAATTAAATCGTTTTTAGGCACAAATTTTAAGTAATCACATCCATTGTATTATCATTAATAAACTATCGTTGAATAATCAATGTTTTCAGACTTCTACTGGGTTCCCTTATAATTTCATTTTAAAAAGTCGGCTTTGTGCCGACTTTTCTATTCGATTAATGTTTAAACACTTTTGCTCAAATCGAAATTATCTTAGAGCCGTTCCAAAGGGATTAATTTTACTACGATTGCAATTTCATAATTGCCTTTGCATTCGTAAATTCCCTAATCCCAAAGCCTCCATGTTCCCGTCCATGACCTGAATTCTTTACACCACCAAAGGGCATATTGGGTTGTGCCAACCCAAAGGAGTTGATAAATACCATTCCAGTATCAAAATTTTCCTTTGCCAATTTCATGGCCTTATCCTCATCTTTAGAGAAAATACCCCCACCTAATCCAAACCTACTATCATTGGCAATCCGCATGGCGTCATCGTCGTCTTTAGCACGTATTAGGGAAGCTACCGGGCCAAAAAGCTCATCGTCGTAAGCTGGTTGACCTGGGAGGACATTGTCCAACACGGTAGATGGGTAATAGTAACCTTTGCCATCCGGGACCTCTCCACCAGTTAAAATTCGAGCACCTTTATCAACGCTCTCTTTAACTTGGTCAATAAGTTTTTCACGCAAGTCTTCCCGGGCCATAGGTCCCAAATCCGTAGCCTCTTCCGTAGGATTACCTAATTTTACCGCCTTCATGCGCTTTACAAAGGCATCCTTAAATTCTTCGTAAACCGAATCTACCACAATAAAACGCTTTGCGGCGACGCAGGTTTCCCCGTTATTGTAAATTCTTCCCTCGGCACAAGTTTTTGCGGCCATCTGTATATCCGCATCTCCCAAAACAATATAGGCATCATTACTACCCAATTCCAGTACTGTCTTCTTTAAAGCGGCACCGGCTTTTTTTGCGATTATCTTTCCAGCTTCCTCGCTACCCGTTAGGGTAACACCTCTCACCAATTCGTTCTCAATAACTTTATCAGATTGGTCATGGTCAATAATCAAAACGCTGAACAAATTTTTAGGCAAACCTGCTTCTTCATAAATTTCCTGAAGTAACAAGGCAGAGCCCGTTACGTTCTCCGCATGCTTTAATAATACTCCGTTACCAGCCATTAAATTAGAAATAGAATAGCGCACGGCCTGGTAAGCCGGAAAATTCCAAGGCTGTATGCCGTAAATCACACCTATTGGAGCATGCGTTATCGTGCCCTTCCCGCCTTCCGGTAATTCACGCTTCTCATCCGCTAAATGCTTTGGACCATGAGCCGCCGTATATTTACATATTGCAGAACAGAGGTCAATCTCCTGTTCACCTTGTTTTAATAGTTTTCCCATCTCCTGGGTCATGAGTTCGGAGAATTCCCTTTTTCTTTCCTGTAAGACCTTCCCTATTTTCTCGATGATAGTACCTCTTTCATCAATGGGTCTACTTCGCCATTCCAAAAACGCCTTATGGCAATTTTCTACAGTCTGGTCTGCTTCTTCTTGGGTCATTAATTCATAATGTTTTATCTCATTCCCATTCGCAGGATTTATCGTAGTAAATCCAATTTCATTCTTTGTTTCCATAGTATTTTTTTTCAAATTATAGCTTTTAAGAAATTACTTAAAGCCATTTCACCTTTCAGTAGTTCTTTCCTTTAAAGAAAAAGTATTTACAATTGCTAATACCTCTTTATCACTAAAAAGATTACTCCGAAAAATTGAAGACCCAAATATTTGGAACACTTACCATACATCAAGACAATTTTGAACGAATTTCGTACGAGGCTCAACATTCAATCGATTGTGCCAATTTTATTTGAAAAAAATTGACATATTTGAAAATCTAAATCGATACGACCAAATGGCTTCTGGATTTTTTGCCCTACTTGATGATATTGCGACCCTAATGGATGATGTGGCTACGATGAGCAAAGTTGCCGCCAAGAAAACAGCAGGAATATTAGGCGATGATTTGGCCGTAAACGCCGAAAAATCATCTGGTTTTGTGTCCTCCCGTGAAATTCCCGTACTATGGGCTATAACGAAAGGCTCATTCCTAAATAAAGTAATAATCCTTCCCGTGGCCTTTTTGCTTAGTGCTTTTCTTCCGGTGGCGGTCACGGTTATTTTACTGCTTGGAGGTATATACCTAGCATACGAAGGTGCCGAGAAAATTTACGAATACTTCTTTCCGCACGAGCACAAGAACGAAGTTGTTACGGCGGAAAATTTATCGAAGGAAGAAATATTGGCTCTGGAAAAAGAAAAAATAAAATCAGCTATCGTAACCGATTTTATCCTTTCCGTAGAAATTGTAATTATTGCCTTGGGAACTGTGGTCGAGGAGACGATATGGATACAAATTATGGTAACCACTGTTATCGCAATTATTGCGACCGTTGGTGTATACGGTATTGTGGCCTTAATCATACGAATGGACGAATTTGGGGCCAAATTGATAGCCTTAAACGATAGGGACGATAGTTTTTCCGATACCGTGGGATTGATTCTGGTACAGGCACTGCCCTATGTTATTAAGGGTTTGGCCATAATCGGAACTATTGCCCTACTTCTGGTGGCCGGTGGTATTTTTGTACATAACATTCATTTCTTACATGAATTTGCACCTATGCTACCTTCTCTTGTAAAAGATTTTTTGATTGGTTTAATAGTTGGTTCCATAGCCCTACTGCTCGTAAATGCAACTAAAAAGATTTACAAAAACATTAAAAAATAATCAAAACGAAGAAGCGCTAAAAGTTCGTTTTAAATTTTACGAGGATTTGGTAATTGTACTGCTGGATACAAATAGGATTTAGGTCATCTTACTGCTTGGAACTAATCCAAAACCTTCAAGTTTAAACTAATATTACATGTTCCTCCGGTACTGGCCACCTACATCAAATAATGCATTGGTCATCTGACCTAGAGAACATTTTTTACTAACTTCCATGAGGCTTTCAAAGATATTCTTGTTAGCAATTGTGTCATTCTGCAATTCTTTTAACAATCCTGAAGTATCAGAGAATTCGTGTAGTTGCTTAAGGGTCTTCATTTGATTTTGCTTTTCGGTCTCGGTCGCACGGATAACCTCATTGGGTAAGATTGTTGGCGAGCCTTTGGAGCTCAAAAAAGTATTTACCCCAATGATTGGAAATGCCCCGTTGTGTTTTAAGGTTTCATAGTACAAACTCTCCTCTTGAATCTTATTGCGCTGATACATCGTTTCCATGGCGCCATGAACACCTCCCCTTTCGTTAATTCTGTCAAACTCTAGCAATACGGCTTCTTCAACTAAATCGGTTAGTTCCTCTATAATGAACGAACCTTGTAACGGATTTTCATTTTTGGTAAGTCCCAATTCCTTGTTTATGATCAATTGAATGGCCATGGCCCGCCTAACGGAATCCTCCGTAGGTGTAGTTATGGCTTCATCGTAAGCATTGGTGTGTAGCGAATTACAGTTATCGTATATCGCATACAAAGCTTGAAGCGTAGTACGGATATCATTAAAGTCAATCTCTTGAGCGTGCAGACTCCTTCCAGAAGTCTGTATATGGTATTTGAGCATCTGCGCCCTTTCTCCCGCTCCATATTTAAACTTCATGGCCTTGGCCCATATTTTACGGGCTACACGACCAATAACCGCATATTCCGGGTCTATTCCGTTAGAGAAAAAGAAAGACAAATTAGGTCCGAAGGCATCAATGTCCATACCTCGGGATAAATAGTATTCCACATAGGTAAATCCATTGGAAAGGGTTAACGCCAATTGCGTTATGGGATTGGCACCGGCCTCGGCAATATGATATCCGGATATGGATACCGAGTAAAAATTGCGAACCGAATTGTCGATAAAATAAGCTTGTACATCGCCCATTAAACGCAACGCAAACTCAGTTGAAAAAATACAAGTGTTCTGGGCTTGGTCTTCCTTCAAAATATCAGCTTGTACCGTTCCCCTAATTTCGGATAACGTCCTATTTTTTTATTTCTTGGTACGTTTTTTCCGGTAATACCTCATCACCAGTCATTCCCAATAACATAAGACCTAAGCCATCATTTCCGTCTGGTAATTCCCCGTAGTATCTAGGCCTTTGTTTACCGCTATACTTTTTATCTATTTTAGCTTCTACTTCTTCCTTAAGATTTTGCTCCTTAATGTAAAGCTCACATTGCTGGTCAATGGCCGCGTTCATAAAAAATGCCAAGAGCATAGGAGCCGGACCGTTAATGGTCATACTTACAGAGGTCATGGGGTCCGCCAGATTAAAACCTGAGTAGAGTTTTTTTGCATCGTCCAGACAACAAATACTCACACCGGCATTTCCGATTTTGCCATAAATATCAGGTCTAAAATCTGGATCATTTCCATATAAGGTTACGCTGTCAAATGCCGTGGAAAGTCTTTTTGCCGGAAGACCCATACTTACATAATGGAATCTCCTGTTTGTGCGTTCGGGGCCGCCTTCGCCCGCAAACATACGCGTGGGATCCTCTCCAACTCGTTTAAACGGATAAAGGCCGGCCGTAAAAGGAAACGCTCCTGGAACATTTTCTTGAAGGATCCATTCTAACAGGTCTCCCCAGGCTTTGTACTTGGGTAATGCAATCTTTGGTATATCCAGATGTGAAAGCGATTTTGTGTGCGTTTCAATGCTCAGCTCCTTATCCCTAACCTTAAATTTGTAAATAGGATTTTTATATCGGGCAATTTGGGCCTCCCATTCCGTAATTATTTTCCAGTTATGGGGGTCAAGGTCTAGGTACACTTTATCAAATTCTCGCTCTAACAGCGCCACAAAATTTTTATCTTCTTCAGAAATTCCTTCTCTTAATTTAATTTCCAGTCCATTGGTTCCTAATACTGGAGCCATACCCAATAGAGACTCCATCGTTTTGAAAATACCGTACAGCTTTTGAGCTACCGAAACCTGGGAATTGATCTTTGCATCATACGCCCTATTATTCTCGGATATTTCGGAAAGATATCGGGTTCTAGCGGGAGGTATCACATAAACCTTTTCGCTCATTTCGTCGGAAAGTTCAAAACTGGAATTAAGTTCGGCCTTTGTTTTATCAACTATGGTGTCCATAACCGCTTTGTAAAGCCGGTTCATTCCTGGGTCATTAAATTGTGAGGCAATGGTGCCGAAAACCGGCAAATCATCTTGTGGCGTATCCCATAGCCCATGATTGCGCATATATTGTTTCTTGACGTCCCTAACCGCATCAAGCGCTCCTCTTTTGTCAAATTTGTTGATGGCAACCAAATCTGCAAAGTCCAGCATGTCTATCTTTTCCAATTGGGTAGCGGCCCCGAACTCCGGAGTCATCACATACAGTGATACATCACTATGTTCCAATATCTCGGTATCGGATTGTCCAATGCCCGAAGTTTCCAGAATTATCAAATCCAAGTGAGCCGCTTTTAAAATCTCCACAGCCTTGTTCACGTGTTTCGACAAGGCCAAATTAGATTGTCGGGTCGCTAAGCTCCTCATATATACCCTGGGGTCGTTAATGGCGTTCATGCGTATTCTGTCTCCCAATAATGCACCGCCTGTCTTTCGTTTGGAGGGGTCAACAGAAACTATCCCTAGCGTCTTTTCAGGAAAATCCCTTAAAAACCGTCGCACCAATTCGTCAACTAAGGAAGATTTACCAGAACCTCCCGTACCCGTAATTCCTAAAACGGGAGTTTTAGATTTTACTGCAAGTGCATGTGCTTTATCCAATTGCTTCGTGGCCGAATCCGGATAATTCTCTGCTGCTGAAATGAGCCGCGCAATAGATTTAGTATTCTTTATGGATACGTTGTCAATCGTATCAAAAAGTACATCTCCAATCGGAAAATCAGATAGTTTTACCAAATCATTGATCATTCCCTGGAGACCCATTTCCCTGCCGTCGTCCGGTGAATACAGACGGGTAATCCCGTAATCCATCAACTCCTTGATTTCTTCTGGTAGAATTACCCCGCCTCCACCACCAAAAATCTTTATGTGCGCCATTCCTCTTTCTTTCAGAAGGTCGTACATATACTTAAAATATTCATTGTGCCCTCCTTGGTAGGATGTGATACAGATGGCGTTTACATCTTCTTGAATGGCCGTGTTCACAACCTCCTCCACACTACGGTCATGGCCCAGATGAATTACCTCAACCCCAGTTGCCTGTATGATGCGCCTCATGATGTTAATGGAGGCATCGTGACCATCAAAAAGCGAGGCGGCGGTAACCATCCTAACTTTGTGTTTGGGCTTATATACGGGTATTTTCTTCATATTTCCTATTTTAAGATAGACGGCTCTTTCAAATTTAAGGCATTTATAAAAAGTAAATAACTGATTTCGTTGATGATACGTAAGATTAATTTTTCAAAGGCTGCACTTATCTAAGTGTTTCGGCCCAAAAGCCATTATAAGTTGAAAGAATTGAAAAAATTCTTGAAACAAACATAATTTTTTAAGTGGTAGGACCCTGAAGGGATATGATTGGAAGGTTTCCCGTAAAGAACAGATAAAATTACTTGATTTGCCTACCTTTAGAGTACAATAAGGCTTTATATGAGCAGAAAAATAGCTAGACTGATTCTTCTAATTTTAAGTATCCCCTGCCTGGTACTCCTCATTTCAAACTATACTATTAATTCCTATGCGGAAGGAAAGACATTTAGTTCATTGGATGACATCCCAAAAAACAAAGTAGGCATTGTTTTGGGCACTTCCAAAAGATTAAAGGACGGACACCCCAACGCTTATTACGGAAACAGGATAATTGCAACGGTAAATCTTTTCAAGGCAAATAAAATTGATTATGTACTGGTAAGTGGAGACAATGGCACCATCTACTACAATGAGCCTACGACTATGAAAAAAGATTTGGTAACCGCTGGTATTCCAGAAAATCGAATTTTTCTGGATTATGCAGGCTTCCGTACTTTGGATTCTATGGTCCGGGCAAAGGAGGTATTTGGTTTAGATAGTGCCACTATTATATCCCAGAAATTTCATAACGAACGTGCCATATATTTAGCGGAGAAAAAGGGTTTAGAGGCTATTGGTTTTAATGCTACCGATTTAGCCTTGGAATCTGGCTTCAAGGTACAGTTTCGGGAATATTTTGCCCGCGTCAAAGTTTTTCTGGACTTGGCATTACAAACACAACCAAAATTTTATGGTGATAAAATTGTCATAGAATGATTATTTTTCAACTAACCTTATCAAATTAACCGAATGTCGGCCTTAAAAGCACTGTTCAGAAATCTAGGTCCCGGATTATTATTTGCCAGCATGGCTATTGGAACATCACATTTGGTGCTTTCAACCAAAGCTGGGGCACAATATGGATGGATAATGGTCATACCAATAATATTGGCTAACGTATTTAAATATCCATTTTTTGAGTTTGGGGTACGTTACACGAACGTAACGGATAAAACCTTAATTGAAGGCTACTTAAATCGTGGTAGAGGTTATTTATGGTTCTATGCCGTAATAACGTTGATAACAACATTTACTATTCTGGCCGCTTTGTACACCGTAACCGCCGGTCTTTTCATAAACCTTTTCAAAATAGGGGATATTTCCATTGCGATGACGGCACTTGGTTTATTCGCATTTATAAGTTTGTTGCTCATTATTGGGCGGTACAAATTTTTAGAGAACTCCCTGAAAATTGTTATTTCAATTCTGTTTATTGCACTTATTATAACGACGGTTTTGGTCATCAATAAGGGACAGGTAGCAATGGTTGCCAACTTTAGCCCTCCCCCTATTTTCAATGATGCCGGAATACTTTTTTTAATAAGTTTAATGGGTTGGATGCCTACCACTGTCGAGGCGTCTAGCTGGGTAAGCCTCTGGAGTATTGAGAAATGGAAGGGCGAAAAACAGAAACCCTCTTTAAAAGAATCGCTTCAGGAATTTAACGTAGGGTACATTATGACGGGTGTTTTGGCCGTATTCTTCTTAATTATAGGATGGTTTACGCTTTACGGCACTAATACCGAGCTCAGTGGAAACGCCGTGACTTTTGCCGACCAAGTGGTACAACTGTTTACCACACATATTGGTCCATGGGCCTATTTGTTCATAGCGGTCTCGGCATTTGCTACGATGTTCAGTACGTGTATGACCGCACATGATGCGGTAACAAGGGTAAGTTTGGACGTTATAGAACTGCTCTCTCCAAAGACAAAAATAAAAGGCAAAAGACAGTACTTTGCACTTGGCGTCCTTCTTCTTGCCATAATAAACTTCATCGTGGTGTCCGCTTTCTCCGCCAACATGGGACAATTAGTCGCATTGGCAACTTTTGTTTCTTTCGTAGTTGCCCCCATTATTGGGTATATGAATCTGAAAAATGTTATGAGCGATGATATCCCAGAAGTATTCCGACCTAAAAAAGGATTACAATTGCTTACCTATGCAGGGATTATCTTCCTATCTTTTTTTCCATCTATTATTTCTGGATTGTAATTTTTTAAGATTAAAATCCTGTTCTTTAGCATAGGCTTAACAGAAATAACTTGTTGTTGGCCCTTTACTTATGAACCTTTGTATTTAATAAGATTGATTTTATGAGATTGATACAAGTAAAAAGAAAGACGGTTCAAGAAAAACGGTATGCCAAAAAAATGGGCATTCTATATACCAATGTCACGTATATTAAAAAACTCATTTTTGGTTTTCCCATAAAAACCCTTCACAAATACAGAGAAACGTACTATGGTAAAGTAAAGGATTGTGAGAGCTGTGTTCTTTCTAAATAGACCTTAATTACTAAAGGTCGTTTGTTACAACGAAATAAGTTCTTTCGTTTTGTTTATGAAGAAAATCTAGACAATAAACTCCGTTGGTACAGTTATTTCTAATCATATCCTCGCCATAACCTACAGCCTCGACAATATTAGATGTAGACAACCCGTTTTCCAGCAAGTATGTCTTAATGGCATCCGATCGACTTTGGGATAGTTGCTTATTGTAAGATGTACTACCTCTACTATCGGTATGGGTTTCAATTTTTAGTTGCAACTCGGGAAACCTTGAGACCGCATCGATTACTTTATCTAGCTCAGCCGACACTTCAGCATTTACAGTACTTTTCCCTTTATCAAAATAGAAATTACGCACTTTAATCACAGTTTTCCCTTCCTTTTCCTCAATCAAATCATCCAACATGGCCAATTCCATATTAAACGGACTGTTCTGAACTTCTTCCATTCCTTCCTCCGCATAGGCTGCGGAAAAAATGGAGTAGCGGTCTTTGATTGCTTGTATCGTAACCTGTTCCTGCCATGGAATTTCAACGGTAAAATCCCCATTAGCATTAGTATATACTTCTTTTAAAATATCGCCCTCTTGATTCAACAATCGTATTAGTGCTTTCTCAATGCCCACGTTAGAAGCAAGGTTCACTACTTCTCCCTTAAGAGCAAATGTTTTTAGACCCGGGATTTGTTCCATTTTGAAATGATAAATGTCATCACTTCCTACACCTTCAATTCTATTGGATGCAAAATATCCCGTAAACTTTCCATCCGCATCTTCCCGTATGATAAAACCGAAATCATCTGCGGTTGAATTTATTCCCTGACCAATATTTACCGGTATACTGTACGTACCGTCCGCCTGTATATTGGTTTTGTAGACATCCATTCCTCCTAGGCCATAAAACACATCAGAGGAAAAGTAAAGACTCCCGTTAAAGATATATGGAGAAATTTCATTTCCCGGAGAATTTATCCGAGGCCCTAGGTTAATGGGTGCTGACATGATTTGACCATTGTTCGTAAACACATAATACAAATCAGTACCCCCATAACTATCTTCAAAGTTGGCCGCGAAGTATAGCCGATCTGTTTTGGCATCGAAATAAGGGTAATAGAAAGACGTACTGAGGTCTTTCAATAAAAACCGGAACTGACCACCCTCATAGACCATTCCAATGGCAAGCGCATTTTTTCCATTTTCATCGAAAGCCATTTCGTCCTCTTCCGTATTTGAAAGAATGTAGAAAAATCTGTCTAACTCATCAGAAAAATAAGGTGTAGATTCATGAAATTTTGATTCAGGAATCATACTGAACGGACGTACATCCGAGACATTCCCGCTCGGCTCAATATTTCCAATATATATATCCAAGTATGATTCCCCCGTGGGCTCGTAAATCTTTTTGATTTTTGAGAACGGCTACTACTGAAAAGTAGGTTCTTGTTATAAAATGATGGGGAAATATCCGCCTGTGCGCTATTGGTTTTTAGGTTAGTAATCTCTAGGCCCATTATTTCTTTAGAATCCTTTAACAGCTCATAATTGAATTCCGCATTTTCTAGAAGCTCCGTAGAAAACATAGTAGCTCTGCTACGCAAGAATGTCTTAACCCTTTCCTTTTCCGAACTTTTAGAAAGACTCTGCAACATTTTATTGAAACGATGTACGGACATTATCGTATCATTCTTATTGACCGACATGTATAATTCGGAAGCACTGTCATATTTCCCAACTCTGAAATAAGCGTCCGCCAAATTCAAGACCTGTTCGTTTGTCAAAGGTTTTTTCGTCCTTTCTTTATTGTATTCGGCGATTGCTTCCTCATATTGATATCCATAAAAGTAAATATCTCCCTTAGACTTCTTTTCTTGGGCTACCAAGCCAAAGGGTAACGCCATGACAATTAACAATAGTGCCTTAAATTTCATAATCGTTGCTTTAGAAGAATCTTGGACTATCAATTTGTTTTGGTTTGTTCTTCAATTCCTTATCCTTCACTTTTTTGGACCTATTTTCCCCACTAGTTCCTAAATAGAACTTAACAATTACTTCGTGGGAACCGTTATTAAAGTCACCTAATAAATTAGTATTATAATCGTAGGAATACCCTATAAACGTACTTGGGGCAACCTGAAATCCTGCCAATCCACTAAAAGCGTTGTTGACCCTATAGGATATTCCGGCAGTAAATTTATCAGAAATTAAAAAATTCGTAGAAACGTTTATGTTTACGGGGTTTCCACTTATTGCATTGATTAAAAAAGCGGGCTTGAACTTTAAATTTTCCGAAAGTCCAAAAACATAGCCCCCAATAAAATTAAATTGCAACCTATCATCTACCACCGTGGCCACTTCGTCATTATAGATGCCTTCAGTTAAGAAGTTAGGTGCCGAAGCACCCAAGTACCAATCGTCACTATACATAAATAAACCGGCCCCTATGGTCGGATAAAAATTACTGATCATTTGGTTGTTCAAAGGTTCTCCTGGGTTTTCAAAAGTTCCTTTGGAAAAATCCACATTCAGGGCCGACCCACCAACATCCAGGCCAAAAGAAAGATAAGTCTCAGCCGATAGATTTACTTGAAAAGAGTAGGACAAATCAAAATAGGTCTGTGTAACAGGACCCAGTTGATCGTTTACTACGTTTAATCCAAAACCGTGTTTTCCATTGCTCATAGGTAGGTTTGCACCAATTCTTATTGTTCTGGGTGCGCCAGGAATATCGATCCACTGCGCCCTATACAAGGCCGCAATCTCTGGGCTTGCCACAGAACCGACATAAGCTGGGTTGAAGCTCCCTATATTGTACATATACTGTGTGTACTGGGGTTCTTTTTGTGCTACAACCGCACTACAGCAAAACACAAATAGGCAAACAAATGCGGTTTGTAGGATATATTTTGACCTTACAATTTTTAGCTCCATAAAAATTTATCTGATAAGTTGAATCCAGCCTTTGTCAATGGTAGGACCTGCACCTATGTCGTAGTTTAAAATATAAAAATAGGTTCCTTTTGGAACATCCTTACCGTTATAGGTTCCGTCCCAAACATCGGTGACCCTTTGTGAGTTTTCCGGAACAGAATCTTCTCCTTCAAATACTAAGTTTCCATATCTATCGTGAACTACAATCTTATAATTTATTCCCGCATCCAATC
Organism: Maribacter aestuarii; assembly: GCF_027474845.2. Taxonomy (NCBI): domain Bacteria; kingdom Pseudomonadati; phylum Bacteroidota; class Flavobacteriia; order Flavobacteriales; family Flavobacteriaceae; genus Maribacter; species Maribacter aestuarii. Next base: position 2,503,558 of record NZ_CP107031.2, on the reverse strand, counting down.
CAGTATTGGCGTCCCTAAGATTTATCCGTAGCACATCATTGGAGTTATCTCCATTAGGTGAAAATTGGTTGAAGAGGAAACCAGGATTAGCAGCGGTGGGAATACTAACGGTTACATCAACAAAACTCTCATTATTTCCAGGATTACCATCAATTGGAGATGACCTTATTAAGGTGGCTGTATTTACAAAAATTCCTTCTCTTGGTACCGATACCGTAATTTGTAAGGTTGCGATGTTCTGCTCGCCTACCGCTAAAGATTCTATGGCCCATATCCCTGTCGTTGGGTTATATAATCCAACGCTAGCAAGATCACTTACATAAACGAAGCGGGCCTCAGGACCAGTAGGTATAAGGTCTTCAACTTCTATATTACTAATAACCGCACCATCTTCAGATTGATTCTCAACACTTATGATAAAAGTAATTTGTTCCCCTACCAAAGGCGCTCTATTATCAACTGTCTTCCGAATGACCAGATCAATCCCTTCAGGTAAATCTGGGACCACCTGTACCGTAGCTATGTTATTAGCTTCATTATCATCTAAAGGTAAAGAGGATAACAGTTCTGCTGTGTTCGAATAACTCGATCCTTCTACTACAAGTGCCGTTATTTGCAATGTTTCACTACTCAAAGAAGCAATCTCAAAGTTGTTCCATTCCCCCGTAATTTCTGAATAACTTCCTGCAGATGGGTTACTGGAAACAAACTCAAAGCCTGTCTCCAACAGGTCACCAACGATGATGTTCGAAGCTGTCCTATCTTCCGGATTACTTATTGTAATCGTAAATACGACTGTGTCTCCAATGGCCGCATTTTCATTATCCACTTCTTTTGCAATTGCCAAGTCAATAGGAATACACGTAGGACTATCGGCATTGGGATCGCAAGGATCGTCCGGATTACTTCCATTGGCTATTTCGTCCGCATCTGTTATGGTGTCCCCGTCAAAATCACAGACTCCGTTCGCCCTACTGGGAATACATGAATTACCGTTCGCCGGGTCTTGTTGGTCATTTACACCATCGTTATCGGAATCCAAAACATTGGAATCTAGGGCATCAATAATACCATCATTATCCTCATCCAAAGGATTATCTACGTCCGGACCAACCTCTTCCCCGTCCTCTATTCCATCCCCGTCCGTATCAGGGTTATTTGGGTCAGTTCCCAAAGTTGCCTCGTCACCACCAAACAAACCGTCACCATCTTCGTCCGTATCACAATCACTCACTGAAATCGTGACTTCCGATGAAACATTTTCACAAGGAGCTGTTGATCCTGTGGTCGTAAAAGTAAAGACATAATTCCCCGTAGGCAGGTTTCTAAAATCGATGATATTGGAAGGCCCGATTGTCAAACTTCCCGATGAATCAGTCGTGATTGCCCATGTACCAGCACCTTCACCTGCTAATCTGTCATCCAAGTCCAAAATAGTAGGACCATTTTCGGGAATACTGCAGATAGAGGCATTACTGGGTGTACCCGCGGATGCTTGAAAACCTACAGTTGCGACAACCTCAACTCTTCCTGTAATACAATTATTCTCTTCGGCCTCTACATAAAATGAGGTCGTAGCGCTAATGGAAGGTGTCGTGAAACTATTACCGTTACCGATAGGCGAATCCGAGTCTGGGGAACTGTACCAATTTAAAGATGCTCCGGCGCTAGATGTAGTTGCTGTTAAGAGCACCGTCCCTGGTCCGCATCTTTCATTTCCCGTGCCAACTGGTTCCTCGGGTGTAGTGTTTAAAGTTAACTCTACTTCAATCGTTCCACTGGCACAATCATCGTCAAAATTATTTGGCGTACCATTATCATCCAAAAAGAAACCGAAATAAGATCCGTCGTTAGGAGGATTTGCAACCTGTGCAGCGGATAAATAAGCATTTTCGTTTAGGGGGTCGGAGAGTGTGCTCCATGTTAAGACCGTTCCGGCAGGAGGTGATGTGCTAGTATAATCATTAAGACTTCTATCAATAACATCGCAAAAAACTGTAGATATACTTGTATCTAGGATTGGTGCAGGAGCGCAGTTGTCGTCGTCGTTAATAGTTCCCGTAGCTGTACCGCTACCACTAAGATTAACACCGTTACTGGGCAAGCCCAGCTGAACGGTGAAGTTCTCGGTTTCCTCCAATATTTGATCATTATTAATGGCAACCGTAATCGTTTCTATTTCTCCGGCTGTTCCATCAAAAGTCAAGAAACCAGGGTTGGCCGTAAAGTCTGTTCCTCCCCCAATGGCCGTACCGTTTGCAAAAGAATATCCAACCGTTGTACCACCTGCAACCGCAATATCAAGGACAACGTTGAATACCAAATTACCGGAGGACACGTCCTCATTGACCGCTACGTCCGATATGGTAATACTAGCAACATCATCATCAATATTGGTGACCGCAACATCAGAAACATCGCCACCATTTAGTGTATTGTAATTGGCATCACCCGAAGTTACGTTGCCCGTTACTATAGTATAAGCTACGTCCCCATCAACTATGGTGTCGTCAACACCGGTTACGGTGATAACGGTATTACTATCCCAGTTCGCTGGCGTTTTTACGACCGAAGCAGGAACTGTACCTTCACCAGTATCACTACTTGAAAGTGCAATCGTCACATCATTGGACGGTTGACTGTCTAGGGTTACCGAAAATGTGGCTATCCCGCCCGCTTCGGTCGTATTCCCGCTTATAGCCGATACGTTCACACCAACCGTATCATTATCCGTATTGATGACAGCGACATTCCCAACATCGCCACCGTTAAGGGCATTATAGTTCGCATCACCCGAAGTTACGTTGCCCGTTACTATTGTATATGCTACATCACCATCCACCACCGTATCGTCAACGCCGGTTACAGTCACTGGTGTAGCCAAATTCCAGTTGGCTGGCGTTTTTACGACCGAAGCAGGAACTGTACCTTCACTAGTATCACTACTTGACAAGGCAATGGTGACATTATTGGTTGGTTGACTGTCTAAGGTTACCGTAAAAGTTGCACTACCTCCTCCTTCCGTTGTATTTCCACTAATGGGCGATATGTTTACTCCGATAGCATCATTATCCGTATTAATGACAGCGACATTCCCAACATCGCCACCGTTAAGGGCGTTATAGTTCGCATCACCCGAAGTTACGTTGCCCGTTATTATTGTATAGGCTACATCACCGTCAACCTCCGCATCGTCAACGCCGGTTACAGTCACTGCTGTAGCCAAATTCCAGTTGGCAGGTGTCTTTACCACCGAGGCTGCAACAGTTCCCTCACTCGTATCACTACTTGACAGGGCAATGGTCACATTATTTGTTGGTTGACTTTCGAGGGTTACCGTAAAAGTGGCCGTCCCGCCCGCCTCGGTAGTATTTCCACTTATAGCAGATACGTTTACGCCCGCAACGTCATCATCTTGATTAGTAACTACTATGTCCGGAACATCGCCATTATTCAATGAATCGTAATCTGAATCTTCAGAATTGTCTATACGCACTCTAATATCATCATCAATATCTCCATCAATAATATCGTCATCTAAACCAATAATAGTTAAAGGCACTCCAGTATTCCAATCGGATGGAGTAATAGTTATTGTTGATGGTCCGCTAGTTTCCGTGTTATCGTATTGATCTACCTCTAATACCACATTATCCGTAGGTTGGCTTGTTAAGGTATAAATAAAGGTAGCGGTGCCACCAGCCTCGGTAGTTGTTCCCGTTGTGGCATTAACATTTACACCAGCTACATCATTATCATTATTAGTGACAGCAACATTGGCAACATCGCCACCGTTAAGTGCATTATAGTTTGTATCTGTGGAGGTAACATTACCAGTTATTATTGAATAATTAATATCTCCATCAATGAAAAAATCATCGACACCGGTTACAGTTACGATTGTTCCAGTATTCCAAGAAGCTACGGGAATGATTACTGAAGCTGGCACAGTTCCCTCGGCCGTATTATTACTACTCAAAGCTATTGCCACAGGATTAGTGGGCTGACTCTCCAAGGTTACTGTAAAAGTAGCTGTGGTCCCATCCTCTCCTGTATCTCCACTAATTGTTGACACATTAACACCAGCAACATCATCGTCAGTAATGTTTACGGTCGCCGAACCTGTTCCTACCAATAAAGCAGGGTTACTTCCTACAATATTCAAAATAACATTTTCAGTAGCTTCGACTACATTATCATCTACTACATTTAGGTTAATAAATGCGCTACCACTACCCACAAGATTAGTAAGAATATTAACTGTGGTTGGCAAAGAAGTATAATCATCAACTACAACCGCAGTACTCGCGGCGTCCACTGCCAAATTAATTGTATAGGGAGTTCCAGGTGTTCCATCTGTAACGTTAACGATATATTGTCCATTAACTGGGCCATCTTCATCTGCATTAGGTTGTGAAGCACTGATAGATACTGATTGCGCTTGAATGCTTCCTAACGCACCAAAAACGAATATTAGAACAAAAAGATAAAATGATTTTTGAAAACTACCTTTTTCTAAAGTATTTCGAAGGAAATTATAATCTTTCATTTTCATAGCACTAGTCTAAATTGCTAAAGACAATTTGTTATCCGTACACTGTTCGGCAAAAGTTGGGAGTCAATATTACTAAAAAAAATAGCTAATCCTTTAATTAACAGTTTAAAAAAGGGTTTTTCGGTTGAAATACAGATTAGAAAGGAAAACCAATTTTAGTCAAAGGTCGGGGCGGTTGTCTCAACCGTAGAATCAATTTTAATGACCAATCCTTGAAGTACTTTTCCTGGTCCTATCTCCGTAAACACTTTTGCCCCGTCTTTTATCATCTGCTGCACACTCTGGGTCCACTTTACCGGAGCGGTCAATTGTGCAATCAAATTCTTTTTAATTTCGTCTGGACTTGTTATTGCAGTTATGGAGACATTCTGATAAATAGGACAATTTGGTATTGCAAATTCTGTTTTTTCTATGGCTGCCGCCAATTCTTCTTTGGCCGGAGCCATCAAAGGCGAATGAAAAGCGCCTCCCACAGGTAAAACCATGGCCCTACGTGCACCGGCATCCTTAAGTTTTTCACAAGCCACAGCGATTGCCTCGACCTCCCCAGAAATTACCAACTGTCCTGGACAGTTATAATTTGCAGGAACTACAATACCTTCGGTTTCTTCACAAATTTTTTCCACTACCTCATCGTCCAATCGTAATACAGCGGCCATTGTGCCGGATACCATTTCACAGGCTTTTTGCATGGCCAATGCTCTTTGGGAGACCAATTTTAGACCATCTTCAAAGCTCAATGCTCCGTTAGCGACCAAAGCGGAAAACTCCCCTAAAGAATGTCCCGCAACCATATCGGGTTTAAAGGAATCCCCCATGACTTTTGACAATACTACCGAATGAAGAAAAATGGCAGGTTGCGTAACCTTAGTTTCCTGTAAACCATCCGCAGTACCGTGAAACATGATATCGGTAATAGAAAATCCTAATATGGAATTGGCTTGCTCAAACAATTCCTTTGCTACGGGGAATTTCTCGTATAGGTCCAGTCCCATACCCACGAATTGGGCACCTTGTCCGGGGAATATGTATGCGTTCATTTGAAGTACTTTTTATAAATCAAAAATAAGGTATTATAAATCAAGTGCAAACGGGAAAGCATGAAACCCCAGTACATTCTAAGTTCCAAGATTTTTTCCTTAGGTAGACATCAATTTTTCTTGAACCAGCCTGAATATATTATATAGGCCTCTGCTATGCGATTAATCTCGCCTGAGCTTAGTTCTGGACTAATATCCTTTATTTTTTTTGCCGGCATTCCTGCAAATATACTCCCGGACGGCACATGGGTGCCTCTGGTCAAGACTGCCCCAGCGGCAATAATGCTGTTACTCTCCACAACACAATCATCCATAATAATGCTTCCCATGCCTACCAGAACATCATCATGAATGGTACAACCATGTACAATGGCGTTATGACCAATGGAAACGTTATTGCCGATTGTGGTAGACGCTTTCTTATAGGTACAATGAACAACGGCACCATCTTGTATGTTTACCTTGTTCCCTATTTTTATAAAGTTTACGTCTCCCCTCAAAACGGTGTTGAACCAAATGCTGCACTGATTTCCAATGACGACATCGCCAACTATAGTGGCATTTTCTGCGATGTAGCAATCTTGCCCAATTTTAGGTGTTTTACCTCTTACTTCCATTATCATTTTAATCGGATTATTTTAGTCATAGAACGAAAGAAAGTCCTTCTTTTTGGAAGCAGAAACCATGAGTTCCTTTCCATTGGAAATGATTACGCTTCCCCCTTTCCCTTTTCTGTATTTAACGACCTCGTTTACATTTACCAAATAAGATTTATGTATCCTCGCAAACGGAAATTCTGAAAGGGCATCTTCAAAATACTTCAAGGTTTTGCTTACCAACAGTTTTTTATTTTCCAAGTAGATTTCAGTATAATTATCATCGGCCTTACAATATAGTATTTCCGAAACATTTAAGACTTGAAAACCATCCTGTTGCGGAAGGGTAAGTTTACCTTCTATACACCGCGTATTCGAATTTAAAACTTTTTCCTGTAAGGTGTTTTCCCTTTCTTTCACCTCCAACACATAATTTACGGACTTTATAAGCTCATCAATATTTATAGGTTTCATTAAATAGTAAGCGGCATGACTGTTAAGGGCATCCTTTGCATAATGGTCGTAAGCGGTTACGAAGACAGTTTCGAACGTACGATCAGGAACTTTCTCCAATAAGTCAAAGGCATTTCCAAAAGGCATCTCAATATCTAGAAAAACAAGATCTAATTCCTGCATTCTTATGATTTCCAGAGCTTCTTTTATAGAAGACGCCTCTCCTACCAGTTCAACTTTAGGACAATATTTCTTCAAGTAGTTTCTAAGGATTTCCCTACTATTGGCTTCATCCTCTACTAATATGGCTTTTAAGATCATTTGTCTTTTTTTAAAGTGAAAATTACCTTTGTACCGGTACTGTCATTTTTCAAATCCGCAATCGTAACCGCTACTTTATCCCCGTACATGTCATTCAGGATAGCCACCCGTTGTTGAATATTGCCCATTCCTTTTGATTTCTGTTTTTTCTGATTTTGTGTTTTTAGGCTAGCGGACTTTTTTCTACCAATACCATCATCCGTAATTCGGACCTCAACACTCTTAACATCCTTCGATTCCACTTTTATCTTCAAAACGCCTTTCTCCTCCTTATACCGTAAACCATGCCAAATGGCATTTTCTATATAAGGTTGAAGCAACATTGGGGGAATCTGATAGGAGGCAACATCCAAGTTGTCATCTATCTCAATTACATAATCAAACTTATCTGGAAAACGGGAATGCTCCAATTTCACGTAAAGCTCCAATAATTCCAGTTCTTTATCCAACGGAATAAAGTCTTCTTCCGAATTTTCTAAAACACATCGCATTAATGTGGAGAACTCACTCAAATACCTGTTAGCGCTTCTTTCATCACTTTTGGCAATGAAATTATTAACAGAATTTAAAGCATTAAAGATAAAATGCGGGTTCATTTGCGAGCGTAGCGATTTTAAGGCTAAAAGATTATTGGTCAGTTTTTGTTGCTGGTTGCTCCTATAGAAAAAGAAGGCCGCCAAACCTGTTAGAACTATACCGAAAATCAGGGAATAGATAATCCAACGCTGCCTTTTATAACTTTCTTCAGCTAGTTCCTGCTCGGTCAATGCCAAATCGTATTTGCTTTGGGAAAGTTCCCGCTCCTGCTCCAATCCGGTAATCCTACTTTGTGTAGAAGCTATTTCTCTATTGAACCGCGCTGCCCTTGAAATTTCCTGCTCTTTGCGCACATATAATGTATCAACGAGTGCAACATAGGATTGGTAGGTTTCCAACGCCCTGTTAAAATCTCCTTTATACTCATATACTTCGGACAGTTTTCTAGTAGCGTCTTTCTGGACTATTAAATCATCTTCCGAGTCGGCCTCTACGATACTTCTTTCTAGATAGGGAATTGCCTCGTTGTACTTATCCTGGGCAATATAGGCATTGGCAATTTTATAATTTATGCGTTGTGTGGTGATGGTATCGCCCAAATCTGTTCGGGTGTCATCTTTTTTTGGCGATTTTAACCTATTCAATTCCTCTAGACTGTTCTTGCGAATGGCTATTTCCTCATTATATTGGCTCTTCTTGTTGTAGAAGTCGGCAACCTTTTCTTTTTCCTGCAAGGCTCTTTTAGGTGCAAGTTTGCTGGCCAATTGTAGGGAGTTACCATAATACGCTTCGGCTTCCATTAGTTGGTTGTCCTGAGCATAGGCATCGGCAATCTTTGAATTCAGGTCCGTCATTTTGGGGGTTATCTGATTCTTTTTGGCCACTTTTAGTCCCTCATTATAAAAATCCAAGGCCACCCTAACCTTGTTCTCACCTATATTAGCATCCCCCAACGTTTCAAAGAGGGAGACACTTTGAAAAGGCACCATATTTTTCATTTCCAAAAGGGGTTGCAAAATTTCTACAGCTTTTTTGAAGTCCTTGTTCGTGACATAGGTCTTTCCCAACAGTAAGGCAGTGGCGATAGTCTTGTTGGCTTCCAGGGCGTCCTCAAAATTATCTATGGCCAAGTCATATTGCTGATGATACAGATAGACCTCCCCTAAAGCGGTGAGCGACCTTGCCAATTCCTTTTTATTGCCCCTGTCACCTAACTGTTCTATTGATTTTGCTATAAAATCAATACTCTTTGCTATGTTTTCTTTCTTATAGTAAACGGCTGAATCTAAGAACGCCTGATGCAAAGAAGCCGCCCTATTTGATATACTACTGGTTTCTCTTTTTTGAACGGATGGGCCACCGTAACCTTCTACCCGAATTTGGATGTCATCATCATTCTTTATGCGATACCTAACGGTTTCTATTCGGGCATCCTCAAAAATTAGCGTTTCACCCAAACTTACTTTTATTCTAAACTCACCCAAAGCATTGGTAGATGTGAACGTACCTTTATTGGTTGAAACGGATACACCGGATATTGGAGCTAATGTTTCCTTGCCTTTTACATTGCCTTTAACGACAAAGTTTATACCATCTCCCTCAGTTTGGCAAAAGCAAGCGAATCCCCCTAAAAGGAACAAGGTGAAGAGTATGAGTAACTGTTTTTTCATGAGATAATATCACTGTAAACTTAGCTGATTCCCATGACACTAGAAAACGGAGAATAGCTAACTATGGTCTTTCCTAATAGCTTTTTATGGCTTACAAAAACTACCTAGTACACTTAACTCATTCAAAAGGGCACTTCCCTCAAAACAGCTATTTTGAAAAAAAGTTTACGGGTAGATTTAGACCAATATTTAAATAAATCAAAAAATGAAAAAGTTTAAAAAAACAGCCCTAGTATGTATTGCAACATTGTCGATCAGCTTTGGATACGGTTGCGAGCTCAAAATGAAATCAAAAGAGCAATCTATTATTGCACATGCGATGCCAGTATCCGACGACACTGAAAACAATGTGGTTAAAATTGCCCTTTTGTTGGATACCAGTAATAGTATGGACGGCCTGATCAATCAAGCTAAATCCCAACTCTGGGATATTGTAAACGAGTTTACTCATGCCAAATGTGGTAATGAGCTTAGACCTAAGCTTCAAATTGCACTTTATCAGTACGGTAATGACGGTCTTTCCTCAACGGAGGGCTATATACAACAAGTCTTAAACTTTAGTGATGATCTTGACGAGATTTCAGAAAAGCTCTTTTCACTTACTACAAACGGCGGGGAGGAATTCTGCGGAACAGTTATACAGAAATCGCTTAAGCAACTGGATTGGGGCAATAATCCAGATAATTTAAAAATGATATTTATAGCGGGTAACGAGCCTTTTGATCAAGGCAGACTGAACTATAAGGATGCAGCGATAAATGCCAAAGAGAAAGATGTTGTGGTGAATACCATTTTCTGTGGTAACTACGAGCAGGGAATAAATACTTTTTGGAAGAACGGCGCGTCGATGACCGGTGGAGAGTATATGGCCATAGACCATAACAGGGAAGTGGTCCACATGACTACGCCCTATGACGATATCATCATAAAGTTGAACTCCAAATTGAACAAAACCTATATTTCCTACGGTACACTTGGCGCCTCTAAAATGGAAATGCAAATGGACCAGGACGAAAATGCGATGGCTCTTCAAGAGGTAGTAGCCGTTAAAAGAGCGGTTAGCAAGAGTTCAAGACTGTACAACAATAAGAAATGGGATTTGGTTGACGCTTACGATGACAAGGAATTTGATATTAGCCGAATAAGTAAAGAAGAGTTGCCCTCGGAATTAAAGCGTAAATCCATTGCCGAAATTGAAGCGTATGTCGCACAGAAAAAATCCGAGAGGGAAAAAATTCAAAAAGAAATTCACGAGCTAAACGCTAAAAGAGAGGCCCATATAGCTAAGAACCAGAATGAAGATAGCAAGGGCGAATTAGAAAGTGTAATGCTTAGGGCCATAAAAAAACAGGCATCTTCAAAGAATTATACTTGGGAATAAGGTTAATGGTTGTGTGTTTTAGGGGTCGGTTTCTAGAAAGAACCGGCCCTTTTTATTGTGCGGCGGGACAATAACAATCGTACTTACGCTCGGTCTGTCCAAAATCGTATCCTAGGGTAATTTGGTGGAATCCCCCATTATCAAATCGGATGTCGCCCATTTGATAAGAATAATTATAGGACACCATAAAATTCTTGATGTTCGCGCCAATAATAGGAGTTATCAACTGTAAACGTTGCTCGCCAAAACTGTTCGCCGTTTGAAATTGCGCTCCATCAAAACTCCTCCTATAGGATACCCCGCCCCATATACGACCAAAATCTACATCTCGGTACACCTTGGCGTTTACATCTATCGTCTTTTCCTGCGTAAACTCGGTCAGCTGAAACAAAGCGGAAGGTTCTACCTGCCATTCATTTCTACCGAAAATATAACCGGCCGATAGGAGATACCTTCTGATATTGTCAATGACCAACTGGTCAGGATTGTCCTGACGGTCCCTGTAATAAACGTTACGCTGACTACCTGTTAATGCGTTGGTAACGGCAAAATGCGCATAAAATTCTTGATAGTTATACGAAATTCCTAAATCCACATTGGCATAGGTAGCGCTTAATTTTTGTCCTGAAATTGCAGGATCCGGAGTCACCGACCTAAACTCCGTTTCATCTAGACTACTTTGTAATATGGTTCCACTTAATCCAAAGGAAAGTTGATTCAACACCCTTACATCCTGACTCCCCATTCTTAAATGATGGGCATAAGTCAATTTTAGACCAGTTTGAGAATGATAACCATTGGCGTCGTTAAAAATGATAGCTCCCACTCCACTTGGACTATCACCCAATCTAAAATGGGCGTTTATGGTCTGTAAACTAGGTGCATCCTCCACATCAAACCACTGCTTTCTCGCCGTCGCCCTAATTTTTCCCCCTTGACTTATACCAGCCATGGAAGGGTAGACCAAATAATAGTTGTCCGCCAAATAATCAAAATAAACGGGGATTCCTTCCTGAGCATGTGACTTAACGCCAAAAACTAAAAAAGAAAATAACAATATGAGCTTAAATTTCATCTGTGGGAAATAGGGCTATAGGTTCAAATCCTGCTAAATATAAAGTATAACGGCTTATCTGTAACATTATTATATAGGCTTTAACTTAGATTTCCTTCGTATTTTTGTTCAAAATAAAATTACGATGAAAGAGTATTCCATTACCATTGTCAAGACGAACAATCCCAACATACTAAAATTCGAAACGAACCATCTTTTAGTAAACAGAAAAAATTACGAGTACAAGAATATAGACGAAGCCCAGAATTCACCTATGGCGCAACAACTGTTTCATTTACCGTTTATTAAAACTGTGTATATATCAGGGAACTTTATTGGTTTGGAACGCTATGATATTGTGGAGTGGGAAGACGTTAAGGATGAAGTGGCCCAACAGTTGGTGGAATACCTTAACGCAGGAGAACTTGTTGTTATGGAAGAGGATACGGATAAACCTATTGCGGTTACGGTTTATGCAGAAGTGACCCCTAATCCTTCAACTATGAAATTTGTAGCGAGTAAAAAGATTGTGGGCGACACCTATGAATTTAAAAATATTGATGAAGCTAAAAATGCCCCTTTGGCCATGGCATTGTTTCAATTTCCTTTCGTTAAACAGGTGTTCATGGATGAAAACTATGTTTCGGTTTCCAAGTATGAAGTAGCAGAATGGGAAGATATTACCTTGGAACTAAGAGAATTGATTCGAAACTTTATTGCCGATGGTAAAGAATTAGTTTCCCATACGGCCAAATCAATAGCTAGAGTTGCTCATCCGGAAGCTATCGATGAAAACCTAACTGAAAACTTGGACGACACTTCCAAGGAGATCATAGCAATCCTAGATGAATATGTCAAACCTGCCGTTGCCAGTGATGGTGGTAATATTCTTTTTAAATCGTACGAAGCGGATAGCGGAACCGTAAATGTGATTCTTCAAGGCGCATGCAGCGGTTGCCCTTCCTCTACTTTCACATTAAAAAACGGAATTGAAACCATGTTGAAGAATATGATGGGTGAGAAAGTCAATGAGGTCGTTGCACTAAACGGATAAAAAATAATAGGAAATGGGCTAGCCTTTCTGTGGAACAATCGCTATTTTTAAAGGAACACTAAAAACAATAAATTATGGCAGTTTTAAAAGTAATAGAAGTATTAGCAAATTCAGACACAAGTTGGGAAGATGCGGCTAAGAACGCGGTTGCCCATGCGTCAAAATCGGTTAAGAATATTCGCTCTGTATACATAAATGAGCAGAGTGCCACCGTTGAAGGCGGAAAAATGGTTAATTATAGGGTTAATGTAAAAATTACCTTTGAGGTAAATTAAAATATCCTAAACATCTAAAAAAAAGCGCCTTATTCGGCGCTTTTTTTATTAATATGTATTTCCAAAATTAGAGTAACATGAGCGACCAAAAATATACAAATGCACTAATCTCCGAAACAAGTCCTTATCTCCTGCAACACGCCCATAACCCAGTTAATTGGAAAGCCTGGAAACCGGAGGTTTTACAGAAGGCTCAGGATGAAAATAGGTTATTGCTTATAAGTATCGGTTATGCATCCTGTCATTGGTGCCATGTAATGGAAGAAGAGTGTTTTGAAGACGAGGCCGTGGCAGATGTGATGAACAAAAACTTTGTAAATATCAAAATAGATAGAGAGGAAAGGCCGGATATTGACCAAATCTATATGGATGCTTTGCAGTTAATGACCGGTAGCGGAGGTTGGCCCTTGAATATCGTTGCGCTACCGGACGGCAGACCATTTTGGGGAGCTACTTACGTTAAAAAGAAAGATTGGATCCAAGTTTTAAGTCAACTTAAGGACTTATATCAAACCGAACCAGAAAAGGTACTGGGTTATGCGGAAAACCTTTCGCAGGGCATAAGGGAAATCAACAAAATTAGTAACACAGATAACTCGAATCTTCTTTCCGCTGACCAATTGCAGGATATGGTTAAAGATTGGTCGGCCTATTTTGACACCTTTTTAGGGGGCTATAAAAGAGCACCTAAATTTATGATGCCTGTAAACATGAATTTCCTGTTGCACTATGGTAGCGTGCAAAACGATAAGGATGTATTGGATTATGTTCATACGACGCTCACGAGAATGGCCTGGGGAGGGATTTTCGATCATGTTGGGGGCGGCTTTTCACGTTACGCGGTAGATACCAAATGGCATGTTCCACATTTCGAAAAAATGCTATATGACAATGGTCTACTATTAAGTCTATACGCTAAGGCCTACGCACAATCAAAAAACCAGCTATACGCAAGAACAGTTCGTCAGATCATCGAATTTCTAGAGGAAGAACTATTACATGAAGAAGGCGGATACTACTCTTCACTAGATGCGGACAGTTTAGATGAGGATGGAAATCTAGAGGAAGGCGCCTATTACGTCTGGAAAGAGAAAGAATTAATAAGTTTATTGGGAGAGGACTATCCTATTTTCAAGGATTATTACAATATAAATTCTTACGGATTTTGGGAGCATGATAACTACGTTCTGATAAGGGATGCTGCCGATTCCGTAATCGCAGAAAAGCACAACCTTACGGTGTCGGAGCTTGCGCAGCATATAAATTCTTGTAGACAAATATTAAAACAAGAGAGAGCGAAAAGAAAAAAACCAAGATTGGACGATAAGATTCTAACCTCATGGAACGGACTAATCCTAAAGGGGTTAACGGATGCTTACCGCTATCTTGGAAATAATCATTTTTTGGATCTCGCTTTAAAAAACGCACAATTCATAACCTCCCTCTTGATGGCGTCCAACGGTGGTTTATTCCATAACTTCAAGTATGGCAGGAGTACTATCCATGCATTTCTGGAAGATTATGCAGCAGTTATCGATGGGTTCATTGGTCTTTACGAAGTTAGCTTTGATGAAAGGTGGATAGAAAAGTCAAGAAAACTATTGGATTATGCCTTGGAAAATTTTGCGGACGAGAGTACAGGTCTGTTTTTCTTCACTTCTAAAAATGACGCAATCGTAATCAGAAGAACGCTTGAAGTAGCCGATAACGTAATTCCATCATCCAATTCAATGATGGCATTAAACCTACTGAAACTCTCAAAATTTTATCCTGATGAAAATTACGGGAATCGCTTAGAAAAAATAGTTCTAAGTATGCAAAAGAACATTGCCGAACAGCCACAAAGCCATGCCAATTGGTTGCACCTAACACTACTCCTCCAAAAGCCGTTTTATGAGGTCGCGATTGTAGGCGAGGATTTTGAAGATAAAGCTTCTGAAATTTTAAAAGAGTATCTTCCAAATACTATTGTTGCCGCAACCAGTAAAGAAGGTCAAATTGCCTTATTGAAGAACCGATTTATTCCGGATAAGACCAACGTTTATATTTGTGAGAAAGGGGCTTGCAAATTACCTTTAACACAAATAGAAGAGGTACTAAAGCAATTACGGTAGCGTCGCGATGATTAACAATAGTTTAATGAGATTTTCTTGCGTTAACGCTTTCTATTTTTAAGTTTTGCAAAATTAAATACTAAAACAACCATGAATCAAATTACAGATTATAAAGAACATGCGGACAAGGCCATAGATTGGATTTGGAACGCCTTGCCGAATCTTTTATTAGCCCTATTTATACTTATCGTAGGGCTATACGTTATACGTTTTATCAATAAGCTAGTACGCAAATTCTTTTTGAAAAAAGATTACGACTTAGCGTTAGAATCCTTTTTACAAAGCTTTATAAGCATTGCTTTAAAAATAGTTTTGTTCGTATTGGTGATTACGCAATTAGGAGTACAAACGACTTCACTGGCGGCTATATTAGGTGCGGCAGGATTGGCCATTGGCCTTGCGCTGCAAGGATCACTTTCCAATTTTGCAGGTGGCGTACTTATCCTTTTGTTCAAACCGTTCAAGGTAGGTGATTTTATCTCAGCTCAAGGAGTTGATGGCACGGTTAAAGAAATTACGATTTTCACCACGAAACTCACGACTTTTGGAAATCAACTGGCCATAGTGCCCAACGGTAAATTGTCCAACGACAATATCATTAACTACAATGCCCAAGATACACGAAGAGATAAGATAGATGTGGGCATAGGTTACGGTTCAAACATTAAAAAAGCAAAAGATATACTATTGAAGATATGTGACGATTGCGAGAATATACTAAAAGAACCTGTCCCCGAGGTATATGTTGGTGAATTGGCCGATAGCTCGGTAAATCTAACCTTGCGTTTCTGGGCCAACAACGGAGTTTTTTGGGCAGCTCATTTTTTTGTCATGGAAGAAATCAAACATAGGTTTGATGCGGAAGGAATTGAAATTCCGTTCCCACAAAGGGTATTGCATCAACTAAAGTCCTAAATTTAAAAAGGTGAAAAGGGAGCCCATCAAATAATTATTTGATGGGCTTTTGCTTTTTATCAAGTTGCATATCAACGTTTTATTTATTAAATTGAATGAAAATAATGTTATTATGAAAAAAACGATTTTTGTCCTTTTACTCTTATCCAATTGGGTAGTATCCCAGACTATTGGCAATGGTGATGGTATCACTACAGATGCTCAAGCAGGGATTGTCATTAGAGAAGTCCCAATTGATGGTTCGCCCTACGTCAACGAGATATTTAAAAAGGGCACTACCCTAATCAATAACGTTAGTACTACAGATGCGCTAATGCGATATAATGCCTACAATGACGCCGTAGAAATACTTGATGAAAACGGTACTACTAGAAAGCTATTAAGAAGAAGTAACATTAAAGCCATTTTTGACGGAAAAACCTACGAGGTTATTGAGTACAACTTAGCGGGGAACATTAAAAAAGGCTATTTTAATCCTTTGAACGAGGGAAATACCATCTTGTACTATAGACCAAAGAAAATTTTTCTACAGGCTGAAAAGCCGGACAATGGCTATGATACCTACGACCCACCGCACTATAAGGATGTTTCTTCCTTTTTCATTAAAAAAGAAAACAAGCCTGCGGAAGAGGTTAAATTATCCAAGCGGAATGTTCTAAAGACTTTAGGGGATAAGACCGAACTCTTAAAGAAGTTCATAGACAAGTATGACCTTAACCTAAAAGATGAAAACGATGTAGTTCGATTATTGGATTACTATGACACTTTATTAGTAGAACCCGAAAAAATAGAGCAAAAAAGCTGATACCCACTCCCTAAGAACATTTGAATATCAAATTATTGGAATGATTTTTGTAGCGCATAAGGTAGAAAATGGTATTAATAAAATCTTCTTCCTATGACACGAATAGTTGTATTTCTTTTACTGAGCTCTAGTTTAGCATTCTGCCAGATGGCTTCGCCATCTTCCATTGACATTCTACCTTCTTCCTTCGCTTTGAATATTAGCGGTACTTTTGATGGAAGCGGTCCTTATGATGTTGTAATTTTAGATTCTCCGTTCTTGGAGGATGAATATTTCGATGGAAAAACAACAATTCATGGTGAACTGGGATTTGTGGCTAAAATGCGATACAATGCAGCTGAGCATGTTATTGAGTTTAAAAATGAAGACGGTATCGTAAAAGAGCTTTTAAGAAGACCATATGTATCCGCTGAGTTTAATGGAAAAAGATTTGTAGTTGAGGAGTATTTAAATGAAATAACGAATAACAAAAAACTTGGCTATTTTAATCCATTAAATGAGGGAAATGTTCAATTATTATTGAGGCCAAATAAAAAACTAAAACTTAGCGATTATACTTTTCAGCAAAGAAAGGACGGCTACTACTATGATGTGTCCTCATACTACATCAAAACTGAAGGTCAGCCAGCATCGCGAATAGTGCTTAACAAGTCAGCCGTTTTAAAAAATCTTGATTCGAAATACGAGAATATACTTACTTATTTTATTTCCAAAAATAATTTGAATTTGAAGAAAGAAGAAGATGTCATTCGTATATTGGACTATTACAATGCTCTAAAAAGAAACGAAAATTCACCGCAGCAGATAATTCAAAGTTAAAACTCAAATAGTTTTTTTCTTTTGGAGTATAAAATCCTTTAAATAATAGGGTTCAAAATAAGCCACATCCTCAAACTCTTTTTGCGCGAACTTGATTTGAGATAGCAACGCCATTTCCTTTGCCGAAGGAATAACATCAGTTTTGAATAAAAAATTGGGTCGGTCCAAGGCCTGCTTGATCTTTTTCCGCTCCGCTTCCCACGATATAAGTTCGTTTATTTTGGGAATAAGCTTCAAATGACTCCTCGTCAATTATTTGGGCTTCTGTACCCCTTACCTCATTTAAGTTGGAATCAAAAACTGCAGCATATACTTCCATACGTCTTGCATCCAGGACAGGGATTATATGTTCACCCGCGGAAGCATCTATTTGGGAGGCCATACTTTTGAGCGTTGCGATAGCAATTAGTGGAATGCCTAACGAAAAACAGAGTCCCTTCGCAGCAGATACCCCTATACGCAGACCGGTATAAGAACCAGGGCCTTTACTAACGGCTATGGCATTCAATTCATTTAAACTACAATCTGCTTCGTCTAGGCATTTCTCTATAAAAACATGTAATTGTTCGGAATGGGAATAATTAGGTGTATTCTGTTCTTTCAAAGCCAAAATTACTCCATCTCTAGCTAAACTCACGGAGCAGTTGGTCGTAGCCGTTTCTAAATTTAAAATCAATCCCATAGTTCAAAGTTATCGAATCGTCTTAAAATGAGAAAGCCCACTAGTTTTACCTGTGGGCTTTCAAAATAATTGAGTTAGCTTAATTTAAAACTATAGGAAGTCCAAAGTAGAACTCTAATACTTTCAAATTGAAGATATAATCATATTTAGTACGCACAACAGTTGCTTCAGCGTTATCTACCTGTGCCTGTACTTGATTGAAATCAAAAGCGTTCAATAGGCCAACTTCATACCTCTCCCTTGAATACTCATAGGCTAAACGCCTTGCTTCCAATGTTTTTTGTGCGGCCTCATAAGCCTTAGCCAAATTGATGACATTGACATAGGCCTGATTGATATCCGTTTCAAGTGATAACTTATTTTGTTCAAGCTGTAGTTGTGCTTGTTGTATATTAATTTCGGAACGTCTGATATTGTTTCTGTTCGCAAAACGATTGAATATGGGTACGTTCAGTTGCACTCCGTATGAAATTCCATCGTTCAACCACAATTGGTCAACAAAACTTTCTCTTTCCAACATTCCAGTAATATTGTTGAATCTTTCCTGATCCGAATACCTAGTATTGTAATTAAAGAAAGCTCCAAGTGTAGGCAGAAGCGCTCCTTTTGAAATTTTCAAATCCTGTTCAGCAAGCTCTACATTACTTTCTGCTAATTTGATATCGTTTCGAAAAGCAAGGGCAGCGGCAAAAATTTCCTTTGGAGACCTATTCATAACCTCCGAAGGAGGCACTTCCAAATCAACGTCAGCTACATCAAAATTCTCGTAATCGGTGATTTGAAGTAATTGCGCTAAATTGATTCGAGAAATCAAAACCAAATTTTCCGTATTTACGATTTGTTGTTCTTGCCCAGCTGCTGTTGCCTCAATATCCAACAAATCACCCTGGGGTAAAACCCCCGCTTCGACCAACTCAGCAGTTCTCTTCAAGTCTTGCTCTGTTGCTGCATATTGAGCTTTTTGAGTAACCAGTGTCTCTTTGTTAGAGATAATACTCAAATAGGCATTGGCAACGTTCAAACGAATATCATCCTTCAAGTCATCCAATCGGTATTGGTTGGCAAGTGCATTCATTTTCGCTCGCCTAAGACGATTGATATTTCGCATCCCATTGAATAAATTTACCGTTGAGGTTAGGTTACCATTACCTGTAAGAATAGTTGTCGTAACGGGTTCTTGGGTAGTCGGGTCAAATGAAAGACCTGTACTGGCCGATGTACTAATTTGGGCGTTAGCATCCGGTAAAAAATTTCCAAAAGCATCGGATTCATCTAGTTTTGCATTTTCTAAGTCCAACTCAAACTGTGCTATAGAGATATTGTTCTCTTCTGCGTAGGCGATACATTCTTCCAAGGTCCATTTTTTATTTTGCGCCAAGGTCGATGCGACCACAAACAGCAGCAATATAATGGTTAGTTTAAATTTCATTTGATGATTTTTTGATTATTATTTGATTGATGATTTTACTCTTCAGTTTCGCCTTCCTCTTCCTCATCCCCTTGTTTTATGGGCTCCGTTTTATTCCATTGTTTTACCAAGTCGTCCTCAGTAAGGCCTGAAATGATCTCAACATTAACTCCGTCGGATATTCCAATTTCTACATCTCTACGCTCAAATTTCTGTTCCTCAGGTGAACCTAAGGCAATCTCAACATAAGGCTTGTCCGTTTTTTTATCGAACTGCAGCAAGGCCTCTGATATCACAAGTACACTATCCTTTTTTTCCAAAATCATAGAAGCATTTGCACTATAGCCAGCCCTGATGAAAATACTATCGTTGATTTCCACATCCCCTTCAATCTTAAACTGAACTGCACCCGTTTCTTCTATGCCCTTAGGCGCAATGAAACGTAACCTGGCATCCAACTCTTTATCTTCAACGGCTCCTAGGCTTATTTTTAAGGGTGTACCTACGGTTAGTTTACCCACTTCTCCTTCATCCACTTTACCTTCAAAAATCATTTTCCCAAGGTCAGCAATAGTAGCAATGGTCGTACCATCGTTAAAGTTGTTGCTTTGAATGACCTGGTCTCCTTCCTCTACGGGTATTTCCAAAATAGTACCATCGACCGTAGCGCGAATGTTCGTGTTCGCCGAGGACGAGCCACCCGCGGAACCGACCCTGATAATTTGATAATCTGCCTGTGCGTTCTTCAACTCCTGTACGGCCTGATCGTACTGCAACTGCAGGTTGTTGAAATCCTGACTTGAAATGACCCCTTTGTCAAAAAGTGCTTTGTTTCTGTTGTATTCTATCTTAATATTATTCAAAGCAATCCGAGCATTACTAACCCTACCTTGAGCTTGATTCAAGGATTGATCATTGGGAACCACTTTTATCACGGCGATGAGATCACCGGCTTTAACCTTAGATCCTTCTTCCATGTATATTTTTTCTATGATACCAGAAATCTGAGGTTTTATCTCAACCTCATCTTCGGGAACCACTTTACCGGTAGCAACAGTCTTCTTTTCAATATTTGAAATGAATGGCTTATGAGTTTCATACGTAATGGATGATTTACTGTTGGATTTTATAAAAAATACAGCGGCCCACAATGCTCCTAGTACTAAAAGCCCTATTAATATGTATTTTACGATTTTGTTCATTTCTAGTGTATTTGTATTAGTTATGTATTGGTTTGTTTGTTATTCTTCTCGTAAAGCGTCTATAGGCCTTATACTCACGGCACGTTGCGCAGGTATCAGCCCGATAAGGGTTCCCAAAATCACCATTATGGCCAAGGCTCCTAAGACATAGGGAATCGGTACTGTAGGATTCGTATAGGGAAAGTCAATATCCTTTGTCAAATTGTTGATAAGCGATAGAACGCCCGCCCCCAAAATTATACCCATAATACCTGCCAAGATGGTTAGGAAAACAGATTCTAAAATAATTTGGTTGCGAACTTCACTTGGGGTTGCTCCTAAAGCCCTTCTTACACCCAGTTCTTTAGTTCTTTCTTTGACCGATATCAACAGAATATTACCAATACCAATGACACCAGCCAAAATTGTAGCGATACCTACAATGAGCGATAAAAAAGTTAGTCCTTTGGCGAAGCCGGACACTTTGGTAAACATCTCACCCAAGTTGAACGATCCAAAAGCCCTTTCGTCTTCAGGATCCACCCTATGAATATTTTTAAGCAACGCCTTAACGTCCTTTTCAACCTGAACAACATCCACATCGTCATAAGCTGCAATACACAAATAGCCTACATCGTCACCGGTATTGTATAACTTTCTAAAAGTAGAAAAGGGGATAAAAATCGCAGTATCGTTATCAAAGCTTACCCCTTGCGCTAACTTATGGACACCAATTACCTGAAAATATACATTGCCTATTCGAATGTATTGTCCGATAGGATTTTCATCCTTTTCAAAGAGCTCCTGTAGATTTCGCTCACCTATAACACATACTTTTCTAGCTTGCTCTATATCCTCATCGTTGATGAACCTGCCCCCATCAAAGATTTTTTTTGTGGCAATCTTCGTATATACGGGAAAGTCTCCGTTTACCGGATATGTTCCAGATTTTTGACCTCTCACGGTATAAACTGGATCTGTACCAAAACCTCCCATATCTATACGTGGAGCTATATATTGTATTTCAGGAATTCTATTCTGCAACTTGGTGACATCACCTAACTTTAACTGCATTTCTCTTCCTGTTTTATAACCGTCGTAGGGTTTGCTGGTACTTTGCCCCCATACGAACATACTGTTCATGGAAACGGTTTTAAAAACCTTGTCAAAACCATTATCCATTCCTTGTGCGGCCCCTGAGAGTCCTATATAAACAAAAATACCCCACAAAACCCCTATCATTGTTATGATGGTCCGCGTCTTGTTCTTGCTTATAGAACCAAAAATCTCCTGCCATGTATTTCTATCAAAAATAAACTTCATATCATTCGTCTCTTAGTGCAACAATAGGTTTTATTCTGGCAGCTCTCCTGGCCGGTATGTATCCAGCTATGGCACCAAAAACTATAAGTATGACCGTAGCGAAAACTGCCAGACCAAGATTTATGTAAGGATCCGTAATGAAAAAATCTTCCAATTTTTTTCCTAGGGAGCCAATAATGGCAATACCTACAATCATTCCAAAAATTCCTGAGATTGTAGTTATAAAAACCGATTCTAAGAGTATTGAACCAATAACGGATTTTGGAGTTGCACCCAAAGCTTTCCGTATTCCCAATTCTTTAGTTCGTTCCTTGACCACGAATACCATGATATTACTAATACCGATGATTCCTGCCAAGATAGTCCCGAACGCAATGAATCCACCAATATAGGCCAGCACCCCGGCAAATTGCTGATTCTGTTTTAACTGATCGGCAACATTTCTTATGTAAATCCCGTTCTGATCATCTGGGCTAATAAATTTTTTCTCCCTCAAAAAACGGTCCAAACTTTTGTCAAAAGCCATCGCTCCCGCATACCCAATTTCAGGATTAAACCCTACCACAATCTGATTTACCTTATCCGTATTCTTTTCTATAAGCTGTCTTGTCGTATACGGTATGTATATGCGTCTTTCTTCGTCATCCCCAGCCTCATCCTGAAAAACGCCTATGACCTTAAAAACACTACCTGTAATATCTATATAGGCTCCGATGGCATCCTCTTGACCGAACAGATCGCGTTCCACGAGCCTGCCTATTACCGCGTATTTGGTTTTATTTTTAATGTCTTCTTTGTTGAGATAACGACCTTTCATCATAATCGTTTTCTCCGCAAATTGGTAAGACTCGCTTACGGCCCTAGTAGTATAATTGTTGGACTCATTCTTATACTTGACCAAACCGCTCCTATCTATTCTCGGTGAGACGTAATCAGTCAATAGGGTAAAGTTTTTCTCAATATCCTCCAAATCGCTATTGTCGAATTCTATTTGACGGCCGGACTTATACCCCTTGTACGGAATTGAGGTTCTACCCGGAAACAGGAAGAATGTATTGCTACTATCATCACTAAAAAATTTATTGAAAGTGTTCTGAAGACCATTGGTAAGACCTACGAGAGATACGAATATGAGAATACCCAAAGCAACGGTAAATCCCGATAAGAACGTACGCAATTTGTTCTTTTGAATAGTCTCGAAAATCTCTTTCCAATTATCTCTACTGAACATATTTCTCCGCCCTTACCTGTTTAATTGTTTTGTCCTCCAAAATAATACCATCCTTAAGATGCACAATACGTTTGCACATATTCGCAATGTCCTCCTCGTGGGTTACGATCAAAATCGTATTGCCTTGGTCGTTAATTTTTTGTATGAGGTCCATTACTTCATAGGAAGTCGTACTATCCAATGCTCCAGTAGGTTCATCCGCTAGTAGTACTTTTGGTTCAGCAGCCATGGCCCTTGCAATGGCAACTCTTTGTTTTTGTCCACCTGAAAGCTCACTGGGTAAGTGGCCTGCCCATTCCCTTAAGCCTACCTGCTCCAGATATTTAAGTGATTTTTCTTCCCTTTGTTTTCTAGGCATACGTTGATAGTACAACGGTAGCGCCACATTTTCCATCGCTGTCTTATAGTTGATTAAGTTGAAGGACTGGAATACGAACCCTAAAAACTTATTTCGGTAATTGGCCGCCTTAGTCTCGTTAAGATTCTTGATAGGAACACCATCCAGCGTGTAAGAGCCTTCGTCCAATTCATCCAACATTCCCAAGATATTCAACAGTGTTGATTTTCCAGAACCTGAGGATCCCATTATGGCCACTAGTTCGCCTTCCTCAACAGTAAAATTTATTCCTTTTAAGACGTGCAGTGAATTACTGCCCATTTTATATGATTTATGAAGATCTTTAATTTCTATCATGTTGGTTTTTTATTGTGTCGTAAGCTCTGCAACATACTTTCCGCTGATAGGACAGTCAAATGACTAAAATGTTACAAGGTTTTACTAATTTTTTTATGATTTACTAGTTCTGTGCAAACTCGTCTGGCTTCACTGCATTCCAGACCTTTATTTTGTCCCCTTCGGAAATACCGGATTTTACTTCAACGTTGATACCATCGCTTATTCCTAGTTCAATATCCCGACGTTCAAATTGTTGGTCCCCGTTTTCCACCTCAACAAAAGGTTTTTTAGTCTTTCCATCAAACTGAACCAAGGCCTCCTTAAGTGCTAGAACACTATCCGCTCGCCCTAAGATGATTGAAGCATTCGCACTTAATCCCGCACGAATAAAAACTGAATCCTGCTTTTTAAGCGTACCTTTTATTTCAAATTGTATTGAACCATTTTCAGCGTTTCCTTTTGGTGCAATGTAATCCAGCACCGCATCAAAAACGGCATTCTCAATAGCACCAACAGTAATTTCTAAGGGAAGGTTTTCTTTGATTTTTCCTACTTCCGACTCATCAACCTTTCCTTCAAATATCATTTTTTCCACATCTGCGATGGTGGCAATAGTGGTGCCTTCATTAAAGGTATTGCTCTCAATAACTTGATTACCTACTTCTACGGGAACCTCTAGTACCATTCCGCTTACCGTGGCCCGGATTTGTGTGTTTGCCTCATTTCCATAACCTTTGGTCGTCCCGGTTTTCACAATGTCATATCTTTTATTAGAGGCGCCATAGGCTTGTTTTGCCTGATCATAAGCAACCTGGGCCCGTTCTAAATCCACTTTAGAAACTACACCTTTAGAAAAGAGGTTTTTCTGGCGTTCCAAATTACGCAACTGGTCATCCAATCCAATCTTTGCTTCGTCAATTGCATTTCTAGCATCATTTAACGCATTCAAATTGGGTACAACCTTTATGCGACAAATCAAATCACCAGACTTTACATAATCCCCTCCTTCAACATAAATCTCTTCTATGACCCCTGATATATTGGGTTTTATCAAAACCTCTTCCAATGGTAAGATACTACCCGTTGCTACCGTCTTCTTTACGATGGTCTCGGTCGTGGGAGTTTCGGTCTCATATACAACAGGGTCTTCTGCGTTTTTTTGGTACAAATAGTACATTGCCCCACCGAAGGATACTACGATGAATAGCAAAATAAAAATGGTTACTTTTTTCTTCATTTTCTAGTGTGATTGATTGATATTTTTTAAATCTGTTTTTTTATTCTGTTCTCAACGCCTCTATGGGCCTTACTTTTATTGCACTATTGGCCGGTATAAATCCTGCAAACAATCCTGAAACTATCAAAATTATCAAGGCGATTGTCACCACTCCAAGATTTACACTCGGGTTAACGAACATCATTACCGGGCCACTGACATCCAATAAGTAATTGATACCATAGATGACCAATGCTCCGAATGCAATTCCGCTCATGCCCGAAATGATGGTCAAGAATATGGACTCCATTAAAATCTGTTTTTTGATAGACCAAGGCCCTTCGCCCAAGGCACGCCTGATACCAATTTCCTTTGTACGCTCCTTTACGACAATCAGCATAATATTACTAACCCCGATGATACCAGAAAGTAGCACACATATCCCGACGAAATAAGCTATCAATTTCAAGGCTCCAAAAAGACTAACCACTCTTTGAAATTGCTCATTTAAGTCAAAATGACCTATGGCCCTTGTATCATCAGGATGTATCCTATGATTTTCTCTTACGATATTAAAAATCTGGTCCTTTATATTAGTAATTGGCACCTCATCCACCGCAGTAATCGCCATCCATCCAACATTGTCACCACGATTAAAGGCCTGAGAAAAAGAGGTAAAAGGAATATATATTTCCTTTTGAGCATTTTCACTATCCCCGTCAACATTGGTTTTCTTGTAGGTGCCGACCACCATAAAATTCACATCATTGATTTTGATGTAGGTACCAAGGCATTGCTCTTCTTGATCGTACAAACTGGACTTGACGTCAATACCTATGACGGCCACCTTACGTTTTTCGTTGATATCCCCGTAGTTTAAGAAACGTCCGGAGGTAATGTCCATAGGTTCTTGCTTAATTATCTCTGGGTAATCCCCATACACACTAAAAGCTCCCGTATTCAAGCCTCGTACCACATTGTTGGTCCCTCTGAAATTTCCCAGTTGATTTCTAGGTGAAACGTAGCGAAGTCCATCAACGTTTTCTAGAATATCAACGACATCACCTGTTTTATACGTGAATTCCCGATCTTTAGGCAATCCTTTGTATGCCTTTGAGGCAGTTCTCGTCCACATGAACATGGTATTGGTGGCAATATCCCCAAAATCCGCTCTAATACCATTTTCAAGTCCTTTGCCCGCCGCCAAAAGAATAATCAAAATAAAAATTCCCCAAAAAACCCCAAATGCCGTGAGCAAGGTCCTGAACCAATTTGTGGTCAGCACTTGCAATATTTCGTTCCAGCGATCCTTATTGAACATTTAATTTTAGACTAAACTGTTAGTATTCTTAAAATCATTCTTCTTTTAGTGCCTCAATAGGTTTTATTCTTGCGGCACGCCACGCAGGAAAAAAACCGGCCAACGTGCCTGCAAAAATTAACAGCAATACTGTTGTGAGCGCAACATTAAAATCAATGGAAGGATTAACCACGTAATCCACCTCCACATTCGGACCAATTATTTCCAGTAGACCCATACTAAATATCAGCCCACCAAAACCCGATACAGCGGTTACAAAAATTGCCTCATGCAAAATCATACCTATTATTGACCAAGGTTTGGCACCCAGGGCCTTTCTAATACCGATTTCTCTGGTTCTTTCTTTGACAATGATGAGCATAATGTTACTTACCCCTACAATACCGGCAATAATTGTACAGACACCAACAAACCAAAAGAAAAACTTGATACCTCCTATAAGGTTCATGAACCGTTGTACATTTTCCAGTGTGTTGAAGGTATTAATGGCGCTCATATCGTCTGGCGCCACGGTATGTGCTTGTTTTAAATACGTTTTTATCTCGTCCGTAAATTTAATGGACTCCTCAAGGGTTTGTTCAAAAGTTGGAGCTGGTTTTAGGGTGAAAAACATCATGTTTAGGCTATCACCACCATTAAAAACTCGTTGTCCCGTACTTAAGGGAATGTAAACGCGGTCTTCCTCCCGCTCACCTCCTTTATCACCGTAGACACCAATAATTTTAAAGCTTAAATCTGCTATTTTCAGTTCGCGACCAACAGGATCTTCTTCACCCTGAAGTAACTCCCTATGGATTTTATTGCTGATTACGGCAACCTTGGATACGGATTGATGATCCTTGTAGTTTAGGAACCGTCCTTTTGTGATGAATTCATTTTCTATTTGTTGGTATTCTGGCGAAATGCCCTGAACAGAATACGCACCTGATTCTTTCTTGTAATTAATGCTTGCATTAAAAACCCTGAAATTCGGGGATTTATACTCAAGTTCATCCGCGTATTTATCTTCAATGTATGTATAGTTCCCATTTCGCAAACGAATAGGCCGACCAGGGTTCAGACCTTTGTACTCCTTAGTAGTGACCTGGGTCCATACACCAATACGGTTGCTGGCATCTTCTTCAAATTCTTGAGCAATACCATTTTGCATCCCTTGTCCAAAACCCAATAAAATTACGAGGATGAAAATACCGGAAGCTACCGAAATGCCAGTAAGAACCGTCCGAAGTCTGTTCTTACGGATAGTATCGAAAATCTCCTGCCATCTTTCGATGTCGAACATGTGATTGATTTTGATTGATGAATGCAAAACAGCTATTGCACGGTAATAAGACTAAACAGTCCTAACAATGTTACATATTTAGAATAAAAAAAGTGTTAAAGTTTTAAAATTGTGTTAAGACCGCATTTTTCGGTACACGAAATAAAATACACCTGCTACCAATACATAGGGAATGGCCATAAGATAGACGATGCCATTATTTATACCCTCTGCTGCTCTACCGGACTCTTCACTTTCCAGTACGGCCCTACACATGGCACATTGGGCCTCTGCAGTTTCTGGAAACACGACCAGTGCAATTAGCATTAAGAAAAACACTAGTTTTCTAATCATCTTTAATAAACGTAATAGGGTGATATCATAATGTAAACAATAACCCCAGTGACTGCCACATACAACCATACCGGAAAAGTGTACCGAGCTAGCTTCCTATGACCTATAAAATCATTTAAATATGCCTTCGCATACGTACGTAAAACCAAAGGGATAAGTGCGATGGACAATACGATATGCGTTATCAATATGAAAAAATAGATATACCTTAACCACCCTTCCCCACCGTACGAGGTAGAATCCGATGTCATATGATAGGCGATGTACATTAGTAAAAAGAGTAATGATAAGGCAATATTCGTCGTCATCAAATTTTGATGCAAAGTCTGCTTCCCGTTCTTGATCGCCCATACGGCAACCAGCAAAAGCAAAGCCGTAATACCATTTATGGTCGCGTAAATTGGAGGTAAGAAGGAAAGCGGCGCCACATCCGGAATTTTCACTCCAAAAAGAAGGGCTACCACGATAGGAATTACCACGGATACTATTCCTATAATTTTATTGAATCTTTTCTCTTTTGAAACGGTGGTTTCCATGCTACTCCTCTAACAATTTTTTAATGTCCTCCCTTAAAATACTTATTTCCTGTTCCTCTCCTTGACTATTTTCGCCCATCTCCTCCGATATCGCTCCGCGATAATAAACTATGGGATTACCAAAATTGTCCAATCTAGATCGTAAATACCCCTTTTTGTCAACCAGGGCAAACAGTCCAGAATGTTCAAACCCTCCAGGGGCGTCCGGCGTTTCCGCTGCAAAGATATTAAAGCCGCTATTGGCAAGGTCATATATGGTGTCTCTATCCCCAGTCATTAAGTGCCAATCTGTATTGTTAATTCCATATTTCTCCGCGTACGCCTTAAGTACTTTTGGCGTGTCGTATTGTGGAGTGATGGAAAAAGAGGCTATCCCAAAATCATCCTCATCTTGAAAATGATTCTGTAAGCTTACTAAGTTCTTTGTCATAACAGGGCAGATGCTAGGGCAGGACGTGAAAAAGAATTCCACCACATAAACCTTTCCTAGATAATCTTTGTCATTAATTAATAAGCTATCCTGATTTAAGAGTTCAAAAGTGGGTACTTTTCTCTTTTTACCGTTTAAAGTGATGTAGCTTAATTCCTTGGTAGTAGTGGCAACATTCATTCTATCATTCTCCACCACAGTACCGGATTTCATGCGATCCACTATTCGTGGTATAACGATTATCCCGAAAATAAGAATAATCAAGGAAACCCAAATGTAGGTGTATTTTTTGTTCATTATTATTTATTTCGGTTAGCGTTATTTTTCTTCAAAGCTAATCGGTATTCTGCCAAGATTATTTTTACGTCATCTACCATCTTATTGTTCAAATCGGCTACTGAATTGGTATTAAAGCCAAACTTAGTACCCTCATCTTCATCCTCCGTGCGCCCGCGTAAGTTTCTTTCCTTATCTATTATAAAAACATAAGGCGTGCCTAGATTCTCATCCAACCGGATATCGGTCTTTAAGCTATTAAACAATTTTTGAATCAGTTCAGGTTCCTCAAAAACAAATTTCCATTTTTCAATATCCACTAGATTGGAAAGTTCCCGCTTTAAATTTTCCACCTCGTCCTCGGTTCCGATTGGCATTACCATTATAAACTGGAAGTCATTAAACTCGTAGAACCGTTTGTATATTTTTTGATTCAAGTTAAAGGCATTACCTTTTTTTAACTCTACTTCATTTCCTAAAAACCCAAGAACGGTAATCTTGTC